>DXAF01000028.1 GCA_019117185.1 Candidatus Limosilactobacillus intestinipullorum
AAAGCCTGAAGCATTGGACATTACAAACTTAATCTAAGGAGGGAATGGAATTGGCTCAAACTGTACAATACAGAGGTACTGGTCGTCGTAAGGACGCTACCGCACGTGTTCGCTTAGTACCAGGTTCTGGTAAGATTACTATGAACGGTAAGGCAATCGAAGACTACATTCCATTTGCCAACTTACGTGCTATCGTTAACCAACCATTTGATGTTACTAAGACTAACGGTCAATACGACGTTGTCGCTAACATCAATGGTGGTGGCTTCTCCGGTCAAGCCGGCGCAGTTCGTCACGGTATTGCCCGTGCACTGCTCACCGTTGACCCTGACTTCCGTGACGCTTTGAAGAAGGCTGGTCTGTTGACCCGTGACCCTCGGATGAAGGAACGTCGTAAGCCAGGTCTGAAGAAGGCTCGTAAGGCTGCTCAATTCAGTAAGCGTTAATATTCGATTATCGCTTCAATCCAAAAGAGACTGCACTGGCAGCCTCTTTTTTTGTTTTCACAAAAATCTAATATTTTTAGCAGGCAAAAATGCTATAATCGACGTTAGGAAATTTTTAATAATCGATAATTTAAGGGAGGGCTCCTTTTGGCAAAGCGCAAACGGAAAGCACGGAAACGAAAATCGGGGGTACGACTTTTAATTTGGGTACTGGTGATTATTGCACTATTTTTAGGCGTTTACTTGGCACACCACTACTACCGTATTTGGAACCAACAACGAATTGAGGAACAGATGCGCCGGCAAGATCGTCAGGCTAAACAGACTTTCATTAAGCAGGTGGCACCAGAGGCCCAGGCGATGCAAAACTCTTACCACGTTTGTGCGTCTGTGACGATTGCCCAGGCGATCTTGGAATCACAATGGGGAACCAGCCAGCTTGCTTCGCAGTATCATAACCTCTTCGGTATTAAGGGGACCGACCCTGCTAATTCCAAGATCTTGACGACTAAGGAATACATTAATGGCCGCTGGATTGTTACGAAGGGGCGCTTCCGGGTTTACGACAGCTGGAGTGATTCAATCAAGGATCATACTAAACTAATGCTTAACGGGACGGATACTAACAAGGATAACTACCAAGCCGTGGTTCAAGCAAAGAACTACCGGGAAGCCGCTCAAGCACTACAAAAGTGTGGCTATGCAACCGACCCCGATTATGCGAAGAAGCTAATTTCAGTTATTCAGACCTATAAGTTATATAATTATGATAAATAAATAGTAAAGGAGTCGGCGTCATGCAGGAATTAAACGAAAAAATTAGGAAATTTGGGACGGTTCTTCCGGGTAACGTTTTGAAGGTTGACGCCTTTTTAAACCACCAGGTTGATCCAGAGTTAATGTTCCATGTCGGACAAGAATTTGCTAAGCGGTTTGCGGACAAAGGAATTACGAAGATCTGGACGGTGGAATCTTCGGGAATTGCGCCAGCCGTGATGACGGGATTGGCAATGAAGGTGCCAGTTATCTTTGCCCGTAAGCACAAGAGCTTGACCTTAAACAACAATATGTACGTTGCCGACGTTTATTCCTACACGAAGAAGACCACCAACCGGATTTCTATTTCCAAGAAGTACGTGGCACCAGATGATAAGATCCTAATGATCGATGACTTCTTGGCAAACGGTCAGGCGGTAGAAGGAATGCTGGAAATTGCTGACCAAGCTGGAGTAGCCGTGGCTGGTGCCGGGATCGTAATCGAAAAGAGTTTCCAACCGGGCGGCAAGGAGTTACGTGACCGGGGGATCCGGGTAGAATCGTTGGCCCGGATTAAGTCACTAGCTGACAACCAGATTGAGTTTGAAGAAAACTAGGGGTGTTAAGATGGCTGAAAATGCATTATATCCAGGAAGCACATTGGGAATTATTGGTTTAAACTATAACGGTGGTGAATTAATTGCGGCCGCTAAACGGATTGGCTACAACGTTGGTGTGTACGTTGACCATTCGCAACCGGCGTTAACTAAGCAGGCCGACTTTACCCTGGTAGGGGCCTATAATGATAAGGATAAACTGACCGAATTTGGGCAAAACTGTGATGCAATTATTTACCAAACACCCAATATTGACTCCCAGGTAATTCGCTACCTCAACAAGTTTGCGGCCGTTCCCCAGGGAATCAATGGCCTTGAGATTGTTCAGGACCGGTTGATGGAACGTGCCTTCTTGGACCAGATCAACATTAACATCGCCCCTTATGTAACGGTAGTTAGCCTGGATGACGTTTACCAGTCGATTGATTCAATTGGTTACCCCGCACTTTTAAAGCCAATTCAGCGGGGCCTTGGTGAACAATCGATGATGATCAAACGCCAATCCGACATTGCTCGGGCGGCGGACTTCATTGATACCGGGACCTACCTGTTAGAATCATGGATTGACCATGCAGCCGAATACACGATGACGGCAGCTACTGACGGGGATGAGGTTGACATTTATCCCTTAGCCAAGTTAGACTTTTCAGCCGATCGCCACTTAATCGCGGCGGCCACTCCGGCCATTGTCGATGACGATATCTTAACCGAGATGCAGCGGATCGTTAAGAGTGTCGCTAAGTCACTTGAGTACCGGGGGGGCTTTGCCCTTAACTTCTACGTAACCGCCAATGGTTCATTGTACGTCAAGAACATCGAACTGGGCCTAACCGCGGTTGCTAATGTATACGACCGGTCCGCTAACGTCAGTCAGTATGAGCAACAGGTCCGGACCACGGTTGGTATGCCTTTACACATAGTCCGGTCATTGCAGCCAGCGTTGCTAATGATAATTCGTGGTCAGCAGGCGGCAGCCATTGACCGCCAGCGCTTGCTAAAGAACAATTGGCAGTTCCGTTTGTTCACGGATAACGGAACTGCTGATGACCGCTTGTTGGGCTTTGCCTGGGTTACCGGCAGCAGTAACTTGGAAGAACTTAAGGACCAAGTGGATGACACTGAAGTATGGCCGGAGCCATTAGCACCAAATGATGGCGACAGCGCCACAGAATAATCAACAAAATTTAACGGGACTGTGACAGACGTCGACGGTCCTTTTTTGTTATAATATTAGCCGACTGATTTTTTAGAGAGGATGGAACGGCGTGAGTAATAGTCAAGCACTACTAGACGGAATGAATGATAAGCAAACAGAAGCGGTCCTGACAACGGAAGGGCCACTCCTGGTGATGGCTGGTGCCGGCTCCGGGAAGACCCGGGTATTGACCCACCGGGTGGCCTACTTGATCGAAGAAAAGAATGTCTTGCCCTGGAATATTCTGGCGATTACCTTTACGAACAAGGCTGCCAAGGAAATGCAGGAGCGGGTCGGAAAACTGCTCGGCGAAAGTGCCCAGGATATTTGGGTGTCGACTTTCCACTCCCTATGTGTCCGCATTCTGCGTCGGGACATTGAAAAACTTGGTTACAACCGGGCCTTTACGATCGCCGACACTAGTGAGCAGCGAACGCTGATGAAGCAGATCTGTGCAGAACTAAACGTTGATACTAAGAAATTTGACCCACGGAGTATCTTAAGTACGATTTCCAACGCGAAAAATGCCCTGTTGACGCCTAAGGATTACGCGGCGCAAGTGGGGGGTAACAATGCTCACGGAATGTATGGTCAAGTGGTTGCCCGGGCCTACAAATTGTACCAAGAACAGCTGGAAGCGAACCAGGCGTTGGACTTCGACGACCTGATCATGAAGACAATTGAACTGTTTGAAAGCGATCCAGAGACTCTTGAATTTTACCAGGACCGTTTCCACTACATCCACGTTGACGAATACCAGGATACCAACGACGCCCAGTACAAGCTTGTTCACATGCTGGCCGATAAGTACCAAAACATCTGTGTAGTTGGTGATGCTGACCAGAGTATCTATGGCTGGCGGGGGGCTAATATTGAAAACATCCTGAACTTTGAACGGGACTATCCCAACGCCCACACGGTAATGCTGGAGCAAAATTACCGGTCAACCCAAAACATCCTTGATGCCGCCAACGAGGTAATTAAGAACAACAATGGTCGCAAGGATAAGAACCTGTGGACCGAGAATGGCCGGGGAGATAAGATCACTTACTACCAGGCCCAAAATGAACATGATGAGGCCCAATACATTGTTGCTAAGATCAAAGAAGAGCACGAGCAACACGGCTACCACTATAACGATTTTGCGATCCTTTATCGGACCAACGCCCAGTCACGGATCATTGAAGAAACCTTTATGAAGTCGAGCGTGCCGTACACGATGGTTGGTGGGCATAAGTTCTATGACCGTAAGGAAATTCGCGATATCTTGGCTTACTTGACTTTGATCGTTAACCACCGAGATTCGATGAGCTTTACGCGGGTGGTAAACACGCCTAAACGGGGCATCGGATTGACCAGTGTAGAACACCTGCGTGAATTTGCCAACGACAATAATTGGTCCTTGCTAGAAGCAAGTCAAAACGTCGATATCGCTAATAATATTACAACTCGGACACGGACTAAACTGGCTGACTTTGGGCAGCTGATTAAGGACCTCGACCAGCAGGCAGAGTACTTGAGCATTACTGATTTAACCGACCAAATTCTGGAGCGGACGGGTTACAATAAGATGTTGCAAAAGGATAACAGCTTAGAGGCCCAGGCCCGGCAAGAGAACCTGGATGAGTTTAAGTCGGTTACCCAGGAATACGATAAGCAACACGAGGATGACGATGCTGACAACCGGCAGAAACTGGTTAACTTCTTGGCTGATCTGGCCCTGGTTTCAGACCAAGACGACGTTGATGAACAGGCACCAGCGGTAACGTTGATGACCCTCCACGCGGCCAAGGGACTTGAATTCCCAGTTGTCTTTTTGGTCGGGATGGAAGAAGGAATCTTCCCACTATCCCGGGCTCTCTTGGAGGATGACGAACTGGAAGAAGAGCGGCGGTTGGCCTACGTGGGGATTACCCGGGCCAAGAAGAAGCTCTATTTAACCAACGCCGTTTCACGCTTACTGTATGGCCGGATCCAGCGAAACCAGCCTTCCCGGTTTGTGGATGAAATTGACCCGAACTTATTGCAAGAAGAGGGTGGTGCCCTATCCGGGAGTGGGTTTGCTAATGGCCTGCCGTTTAACAAGCGAACCGATACACCGACCTGGGCAGAACGCAAGCGTAAGCAAAAGCAGCATACTTACCGCGATGCCGGTAAGCGGGTGGCCCCCGTTACTAATACTGGAACCGGTGCCGATAAGGTTAGTTGGAAGGTCGGCGATAAGGTTACCCACAAGAAGTGGGGGCAAGGGACCGTGGTCAAGGTTAGCGGGACCGGTAATGACATGGAACTTGATATTGCCTTTCCAGACCAGGGAGTTAAGCGGCTATTGGCCAGTTTTGCCCCGATCCAAAAGGTGACTGATTAGTTAAAGTGAGGCCAGAAAAATGGAAAAGCAGACACCAGTTGACCAGTTAACGCTGGCAGCGGCCAAACAGGAGATCATCCCCCTTAAAAAGCAGTTGACGCAGTGGGGAAAAGAATACTATGAGCAGGATAACCCATCAGTGGAAGACTACATTTATGACCGGGCCTACCAACGGTTAGTGGCGCTCGAACAGCGCTTCCCAGAGTTAAAGACTACTGATTCACCAACCCAGCACGTGGGGGGTGGCCCGACTACCCAGCTGACAAAGGTCACCCACGATATCCCAATGTTGTCGATGGGGGATGTCTTCTCCATTGATGAGTTACTGGACTTTAACGCCCGTCAGCAGGAGAGTAGTGTCGTTGATGTCGATCCTGAGTACAATTTGGAACTGAAGATTGACGGCCTCTCGCTCTCGCTGGTTTACGAAAACGGTAAACTAGTCCAGGGGTCCACCCGGGGCAATGGGGTAATTGGTGAAGACGTGACGCCCAACGTCATGACGATCAAGTCGGTTCCCCATGAGTTACCGGAACCACTGAGCATTGAGTTCCGTGGCGAGTGCTACATGCCAAAGAAATCATTTGTTAAGCTCAACCAGCAACGGGAGGCAGCCGGGTTACCAACCTTTGCTAACCCCCGGAACGCGGCTGCCGGAAGCCTTCGCCAGTTAGACCCCCAGGTAACGGCGAAGCGGGATTTGGCGACCTTTATGTACTACATCCCCGAATACCAAAAGCTGGGTTTAACCACCCAGTCAGCGGCCCTGGACAAGATGCGTGCACTAGGTTTTAGTGTTAACCCCAACAACCGGGTCGTCCATAACCAGCAAGAGATCAAAGACTATGTCGCGGAATACACGGGCAAACGTGACCAGTTGCCGTATGGGATCGACGGGATCGTGGAAAAGGTCAATGACCTAGATACCGAGACAGCGTTGGGGAATACGGTTAAGGTGCCCCGGTGGGAAATTGCCTATAAGTTCCCACCGGAAGAGCAAGCGACGGTGGTGCGCGACATCGAATGGACGGTTGGGCGGACTGGTAACGTTACCCCGACGGCCGTGATGGATCCTGTTCAGCTTGCGGGGACGACGGTTAGCCGGGCCTCCCTTCATAACCCTGATTACTTGCAGGAAAAGGAAATCCGGATTGGCGACACCGTCTACCTCCATAAGGCGGGGGATATTATCCCTGAAATTTCACGGGTCGACCTCAAGAAACGACCAGCTAATAGCCAACCGTACGTTATTCCGACAACCTGCCCAGTTTGCGGTGCTAAACTGGTCCACCTCGATGGCGAGGTAGCGCTTCGCTGCGTTAACCCGATGTGCCCGGCCCAGATCAAAGAAGGGTTGGCTCACTTTGCTTCCCGAAACGCGATGAATATTGACGGCCTTGGCCCGAAGATTATTCAACAACTATGGGATAAGCAATTGATCCATGACGTGGCGGATCTGTACCAGCTGACCTACGATCAATTATTAACTTTAGATAAATTTGGGGACAAATCGGCGAACAACCTATTGACATCTATCGACAATAGTCGTAATAATTCTGTCGAGCGCTTATTATTTGGTCTTGGCATCCGCCACGTTGGCGCTAAGGCAGCCCGGCTAATTATGGAGAAATTCCAGTCCCTGGATAAGTTGATGGCGGCTGGTGCTGACGAAATTTCCGCCGTGGAGGGGATTGGTCCCACGATTGGTGCGAGCGTCGAAACCTACTTTGCTAACGACCAGGTGGTCAAACTGGTTGATGAATTGCGGGCGGCCGGCGTTAACTTCGCCTACCTGGGGACCACCACCCCCGCTAACCCAACAAGTGAGTGGAATGGCCGCCGGGTCGTCTTAACCGGGAAGTTAGAGAACATGACCCGTGGTCAGGCGAAGTCCTGGTTAGAAGAACATGGTGCCAAGGTAACCGGAAGTGTTTCAAAGAAAACGGATATTGTCATTGCAGGGACCGCTGCGGGAAGCAAGCTCACCAAGGCCCGAGATCTCGGGATCACGATCTGGGATGAGGCCCGTTTTGCCCAGGCAATGAAGGAGGAACAGTAGAATCGTGAAGTCGAAAATAAAAAAGATTGCAATAACCGCGGCTCTGTTAATGAGTACGATTGTCCTTGCTTCATGTGGAAAGAATTCTTCAAAGGACTACAGCACGACCGGGTCAGGTAATGGTAATTACCAAGGGGTCATTCAAAATGGTCGGTATAAGACCAGTAAGGCCCGGGGAATCAACGTAGCCCAAAATGATAACCAGTTTAACCAAAAGAGCTTTGAAAGTGGCTTGACCCAGGTTTCGAAGCGGGTCTTCTCGCCGAAATCCTACATTTTCCAAGAAGGCCAGTACCTCAATACTGGTACCTTGCAAAGCTGGTTGGGCCGTAAGACCAAGAAGAACCCGAATGGTTTAAACCCCACCCAGGGTAAGAAGAGTGACCCTAATCCAGAATATATTCAGCAGATCGAAGAGCAGGATTATATGACGGACAGTGGCCGGTCAATGAAGCTGAAGGGGGTTGTCATCGGGGTCGGGATTAACTCTGAATACAACTACCAAAAGAAGACGGACGGTCCTTCCTACACTAAGAAAATTAGTAAGGATGAGATGCAACAGCAGGGTGAGATTGCTGCGCAAAAGATTTTGACCCGCCTACGGGAAAAGAAGGACCTGCGCGATGTACCAATTGTAATTGCGCTCTATAAGCAGGCGCCCGACGACAGCCTGGTGGGGGGCAGTTTCTTTGCCTACAGTAAGAACAATGGTAATAAGATTAGCAAGTGGACGAAGCTGGACTACAAGACGATGGTCTTACCAAAGGCCTCAGCAACGAACGCAACCACAAGTGCGGATTCGACGGATAACGACAACTTCGCTAACTTCAAGAGCCAGATTCAAGGATTCTTCCCGAACCTTAGTGGAGTTACTGCCCAGGCCCAGTACCATAATGGCCAGCTATCGGGGATGCACATTACCGTGACGACCCAGTTCTACAGTCAAACGGAAATCACTAGCTTTACCCAGTACATTGCGCGGGCAGCAAAGCGCTACCTGCCAAGTGGGATTCCAATTGATATCCGGATCCAGTCTGATTCCGAGATGCAAGCGATCGTATACCGTGATGCGGGATCCGACACCTTTAGAACCCACGTCTTAGATTCGTATTAAAACTTTTTATTAAGGACCGTAACTGTTGCAGTCGCGGTCCTTTTGAGTTCGGCTAATCTGTGCTAGAATTGTAAAATGTATGTATACCTAAATTTGAGAAAAGAGGTAGAAATTGATGGCCAGTAAAATTACCAAGCAGCAGGTTGCGCACGTCGCGGAACTAGCCAAGCTTGAATTTTCCAAGGATGAGCTCGGTGAATTTACCACCCAACTTGGAAGTATTATTGATATGTTTGAAGACCTCACTGAAGAACACACGGAAGGTGTTGAACCGATGACGAGTGCAACCGACCGGGTCAACGCAATGCGTGAAGACAAGGCAGTTAAGGCACCCAAGGAAGAAGTCGACGCCTTATTGAAGAACGCCCCAGATGAAGATGGCGGCTACATCCGGGTACCAGTAATCATTGACGAAAGTGAGGATGGCGAATAATGGATTATTACCAAACTGACTTAAGCCAGCTCCACGATGACCTGGTTAACAAAAAGATCAGCGCGCGTGAACTGACTAAGGAAACCTTTGAACACATCAAGGCTAACGAAGACGACATTAAGGCCTTCATTACCCTCAATGAAGATGCGGCATTGAAGCAAGCGGCAGACATTGACCAGGCTGGGATTGCCGCGGACCAATTAGTTTCTGGGGTTCCGCTGGCCGTTAAGGATAACATCTTGACTAAGGGCCTGAAGACGACGGCCGCTTCAAAGATGTTAGAGAACTTCAACCCGGTTTATGACGCTACCGTAGTCGAAAAGCTGAAGGCGGCTGGCTACATCAACGTTGGTAAGACGAACCTCGATGAATTTGCCATGGGTTCTTCGACGGAAAATTCAGCCTTCTTTACCACTCATAACCCGTGGGACCTAACCCGGGTGCCAGGTGGTTCTTCAGGTGGTTCTGCGGCTGCAGTTGCTGCTGGTTACGTTCTTGGTGCGTTGGGGACCGATACTGGTGGTTCCATCCGGATGCCCGCTTCCTTCAATGGGGTCGTTGGGATGAAGCCAACCTATGGCCGGGTTTCCCGGTGGGGGATCATTGCCTTCGGGTCAAGCTTTGACCAAGTTGGTTGGTTAACCCGGACCGTTAAGGACAACGCCTACCTGACGGCGTTGATTGCCGGAAACGACGAACACGATACGACTTCGTCACTTCAAGCGGTGCCAGACTGGGCAGCTAACCTGAACGAAAACACCAGCGTTAAGGGGATGAAGATTGCCGTACCAAAGGAATACTACGAGGACCTCAATGATGACGTTAAGAAGGTTGTCAAGGCAGCCTTAGACCACTTTGAGTCATTAGGGGCAACCGTTGATGAGGTCAGCCTGCCACACACTAAGTACGGGGTACCGGCTTACTACATCTTGGCCTCATCCGAAGCATCGTCGAACCTGCAACGTTATGACGGGATCCGTTACGGCTTCCGGGCACCAGATGCTAAGAACCTGGAGGAAGTATATGTTAAGACCCGTTCAGAAGGCTTTGGTGAAGAAGTTAAGCGGCGGATCATGCTGGGGACCTTCTCACTGTCTGCTGGTTTCTACGATGCCTACTTTAACAAGGCCGCCAAGGTCCGTCGCCTGATCGCCCAGGACTTTGACAAGGTCTTTAATGACTATGACCTAATCATTGGTGCTACGGGTGCCACGACTGCCTTTAAGATTGGTGCCGAAATTGATGACCCGAAGGCAATGTACATGAACGATATTTTGACCGTCCCTGTTAACATGGCCGGGCTGCCGGCGATGTCAGTTCCAGCTGGTTTCTCTGATAAGACGGGGATGCCGGTGGGCCTGCAGATTATCGGAAAGCGGTTTGATGAACAGTCCATTTACAACGCTGGTTACGTCTTTGAGCAAACCACGGATTGCCACAAGCAGGCACCAAAGTTAGGAGGGCAAAACTAAGATGAACTTTCAAACTACCATCGGACTAGAAGTCCACGTCGAATTAAAGACGAATTCAAAGATTTACAGTCCATCACCGGTTGACTTTGGTGACCAGCCAAATGCCAATACTAACGTGATCGACTGGGGGTACCCAGGGGTATTGCCAACCCTTAATAAGGGGGTTGTCCGTGACGGTATCATGGCGGGCCTGGCACTTCACGCTCAAATTGCTCACCGGATGCACTTTGACCGGAAGAACTACTTCTACCCAGATAACCCGAAGGCCTACCAAATTACCCAATCAGCCACCCCAATTGCCCATGATGGTTGGATTGAGATTGAAGTGGATGGTAAGAAGAAAAAGATCGGGATCGAAGAGATGCACATCGAAGAAGATGCCGGTAAGAACACCCACACCAGTAAGTATTCCTACGTTGATTTGAACCGGCAGGGGACGCCACTGATCGAAATCGTTTCTAAACCTGACATTGCTTCGCCAGAAGAAGCGGTGGCCTACCTGGAAGCCCTCCGCCAGCGGATTCAATTTACCGGGATTTCAGACGTGAAGATGGAAGAAGGGTCCATGCGTGTTGATACCAACATCTCCATCCGCCCCGTTGGCTCGGACCAGTTCGGAACCAAGACGGAAATGAAGAACATCAACTCCTTCAACTACGTTCGTAAGGCCCTAGCCTTTGAAGAACAACGGCACCAACAGGTATTGATGTCTGGTGGTCACATCGCCCAGGAAACCCGGCGTTATGATGAACCAACCGGCACGACAATCTCAATGCGGACCAAGGAAGGGGCCGACGACTACCGTTACTTCCCTGAACCGGACTTGCCGCCCGTTGAGGTTAGTGACGAATGGATTAAGGAAATTGAAGACGAAATGCCGGAGATGCCTGGTGAGCGGCGGAAGCACTACGTCGACGACCTGGGATTATCTGACTATGACGCCATGGTCTTAACCCAGACGAAGGAAATGTCGGACTTCTTTGAAGCCGCGGTTAAGGATGGTGGCGACCCCAAGCGGGTGGCTAACTACCTGATGAACGATGTTAATTCCTACTTAAACGACAAGCACATTGACCTCCCAGATACCAAGTTGACTCCTGCCAACCTGGCCGGCATGGTTAAGCTGATCGATGACGGGACGATTTCTTCTAAGATGGCCAAGAAGGTCTTCAAGGGGATCTTGAACGGTGAAGAACCAAGTGCCTACGCTAAGGAACACGGTCTGGTTCAGCTCTCGGATCCGGCACAATTACAGCCAATTGTTGACGATGTGTTGGCAAACAATGCCCAGTCAATTGAAGACTTTAAGAATGGTAAGGACCGGGCCGTTGGTTACCTGATGGGCCAGATCATGAAGCAGACCCGTGGGAAGGCTAACCCACAGGTGGTTACCCAATTATTGATGAAGTCACTGAAGGCGAAGTAGGAGGATCATCATGCGTAAACGGGCACGGATAATTTATAACCCAACTGCTGGTCGCGAAGCCTTGCGTAACGACCTGGTAGATATCCTAGATATCTATGAAAAGGCTGGTTACGAGACGAGTGCGTTTGCGACGACCCCGGCACCTAACTCGGCGAAAAACGAGGCGACCCGGGCGGCCAAGGAAGGCTTTGACCTGATCGTGGCCGCCGGTGGGGATGGAACGTTGAACGAGGTGGTCAATGGGATCGCCGGCCTGGAAAAGCGGCCAACGATGGCGATTATTCCGGCCGGGACGACCAATGACTATGCCCGGGCATTACGGATTCCTCGTGATGATCCGATCGCGGCGGCCAAGCTGATCTTACGGAAGAACAAGAAGTTCAAAATTGACATTGGTAAGGCCGGCGATAACTACTTCATGAATATCGCAGCGGGGGGCACGCTAACGGAATTGACCTACGACGTGCCATCTCAGATGAAGTCGTTGTTTGGCTATGCTGCTTACTTGGCCAAGGGGGCGGAGTTATTACCACAAGTCAAGCCGGTGGATGTTTCTGTCAAGTACGATGGACATGAATACCGGGGAACCGCTTCGACCTTCTTCTTAGCGCTGACTAACTCGGTCGGTGGCTTTGAGCAAATTGTGCCAGACGCCTCCTTGGATGACGGTAAGTTTACGATGATTATCGTCAAGAAGAGCAGCCTGACAGATATGCTGAGTCTGATGGCCAAGGCCTTGCAAGGGAAGCACCTTGATGATCCGCGGATTGTCTACGCTAAGGCTACTGATGTGGAAGTGACGCCACTCAACCAGGATGACCGCTTGATGATCAACCTGGATGGTGAGTACGGTGGCGATGCGCCGATGAAGTTCCACGACCTCAAGCAGCACATTGAGGTTGTTGCCAACCTGGATGCTATCCCGGAGGACGCCATTACCGAGTCGCCGGACTTCAAGCGAGTCGAAAAGGACTTCGTGGAAGGGGTCGGCAAGATTAACCAGGATCAAGAAAAGTAATAATAAGCGAAACAGCTAGTGTTACCGTACGGATACTAGCTGTTTTTGCTATAATAGGGAAAGTTAATTACGTGAAAATGGAGGCAACATCGTGAAAGTTAATATTCCGGTTCATAAAAATGAAGAATACCAGGCGGAAGTAACCGACCTGACCTATGAGGGTAACGGGGTAGTTAAGATTGCCGACTTTCCGGTCTTCGTGCCCAACGCCCTGCCGGGGGAAAAGGTGACCGTGCGGATAACTAAGGTTGCCCGTCACTTTGCCTGGGGCCGGGTGATGGAATGGCAAACGAAGAGTCCCGACCGGGTCGACGTTAAGGATAAGAAGTATATTCAAACCGGGATCGCACCGCTGGGGCACCTGAAGTACGCAGCCCAATTGCAGTTTAAGCAGCACCAGATTAAAGAATTGCTTGAAAAGTCCCACCTAGACGACATTGAGGTATTGCCGACGATGGGGATGGACCGGCCCTATCACTACCGGAATAAGGCCCAAGTCCCGGTTAAGATGGTACGGGGCCAGCTGCAGACTGGTTTTTACAAGCGGGGGAGTCATACCCTGGTACCGATTGAGGACTTTTACATTCAAGATCCACAAATTGATAAGGCAATCGTGGTGGTTCGTGACCTCTTGCGGAAGTACCACGTGACCCCGTATGACGAGCGGACCGGTAATGGTGTCATTCGAACGGTGATGGTGCGCCGTGGTTACTACAGCCATGAGGTGATGGTCGTATTGGTCACCAACACGAAACGGCTGCCGATGGCCAAGCAAATTGTGGACGGCATCGTGGCTGGCGTGCCAGAATTGAAGAGCATTGTCCAGAATATCAATGAGAAGAAGACCAACCGCCTGCTGGGTAACCGTGATCGGACCCTGTGGGGGGATGACGAGATCCATGACCAACTGCTGGGGATTGACTTTGCAATTTCGCCACTGTCGTTCTACCAGGTCAACCCGCAACAGACGGAGCGCCTTTACCAGACGGCTATTGATAACGCTGGTCTGGATGGTAATCAGACGGTGATTGACGCCTACTGTGGGATTGGAACAATTTCCCTGGCCGTGGCCAAGCATGCCAAGCAGGTTTATGGGGTGGAAATTGTGCCTGCCGCGATTGAAGATGCCAAGCACAACGCTAAGCGGAACGGAATTCAAAACGCCAAGTTCGTGGTCGGCAAGGCGGAAGAGCAGTTTGCCAAGTGGCAAGCAGCCGGGCTAAAGCCGGACGTGGTAATTGTGGACCCACCACGCAAGGGCCTTGCGGAATCTTTGATTGAGGCGACCGGCAAGATGGCGCCACGGAAGGTGATTTATGTTTCCTGTAACCCGGCCACCCTGGTGCGTGACATCCAGCGTTTCGGTGAGCAGGGCTACCACGTGGTCAAGCCAATCCAGCCCGTTGATCAGTTTCCGCAGACGACGCATGTCGAGTCCGTAACAGTCCTTGAACGTACAGAAAAATAGGTTATAAATGCCGGCGTAACGGTATTTTTAGGTGATCGGAAGTGTACTGATTCTGGCTTTAACGATTGGAATTAGTACACTTTTTCTATTTGAAGCTGGCGGGTCGAGTGTTCTATGTCCTATTTCGATAGTCGAGTAGTCGAATGTCCAGTTTGGCAGGTCGTGTCGATTAGGGTAGTGGAAGTAGAGGTGAGCCTTGATATGGTAGCGTTTGTGGTATGTACGAATCGGTTAGTTTGGTACTAAGGATTGAGTTAACAAAAATAATATTGAATTTATGCTAATTCGGTTAAAATATCGAAAATTCGCAGGAGAGTTGTATACTCGACGTATATGACAAAAATTATTTTTTAAATACATGGTAGATTGTAAGATTAAATAGAATTCTACCCAGACGAAAAATTTGGATAGAAAAAGGCAATGGACCCGGTATTGTTTTAAGTGACAAAACTATAAACAACAGGAGTCCATTACCCATGAGTCATATTTTAACATTATCGGATAGAACTGTCATCCAAACGCTGCTTAAGGTTGGTTACTCACAAAAACAAATTGCTGAAGAAGTTGGTGTAGCTCCTTCAACCATCAACTATGAACTAAAGCGCTGTCCTAAGGGATACTATGACGCTGATCAATCTCAGGAAGACTGCGAAAAGAAGCTAACTCACCGGGGGCGGAAAACTCTTCTAACAGAGAATTTAAGAGAATTCGTCCGTGGGATTATTCTCGAACAGCGGTGGAGTTTTGAAGTTATCGCGCATATTCTCTAAATGCCATTCAAAACCTTCTATAACTGGCTGGACAAGGGCTGGTTGGACATCAAACGCGAGGTCCTTCCAGACCACGGTGTGCGGTACCGAAAGAGTCACGATGGTCGTGGTCAGTACACACGTGGGGCGAAGTTTATCAACCAACGCCCGGACGAGGCTAACCTGCGTCAAGAGATTGGTCATTTTGAAGTCGATACCATCCTATCAGGAAAAACCAGGGGTGAGGTCCTAGCTACCTTTACTGATCGTAAGTCCCGACCAATGATTATTCGTCGTTTACCGGGACGTGATAGTAAAGCTATGACTAAGGCAATCCTAGAGCTTAACGAGGAGTTGCGCGGCTTGATCAAGTCGATCACCAGTGATCACGGTAAGGAATTCGCAGGCTTCAAGGAAATTGAAGCCTACGGAATTGCCCATTATTTTGCCCACCCGTATGCGCCACATGAACGCGGAACCAACGAAAGGTTGAACCGCGAGCTTCGGCTACACATTCCAAAGAACCAGTCAATTGAGAGCGTTACAGACGAAGATCTGACCATGATCTCAAAGTACTTAAATTGGCGTCCCCGGAAATGTTTGGGGTGGAAAACGCCACTCCAAGTCTTCTTTGGTGACTTGTCCGAAAAATTCGATTAATTGTTGCAATCTACCACATATAGAATAAACATGGTGATTACGAATGAAGGTGCTTTCATGAAAAATAAAATAAGTGATAAGAATATGTTTCAGAATTTTGAGGTAAAGGCCTACTGGTTTCTTAATGACAATCAAAATTCCGGCTCTTACGGTTTTTTAAAATATAATGCTGGTCAGGATTCTGTATTCGAGATATCACCTGCTTTTTGTGATAAAACTGAACAATTTAATAGTCCATCACCATATGATATTTGTGGGATTTCTGAATATGGAGAAATTATCCGCGGAATTGGATACAGAGTAGGTAGTTCTTTTAATCATCCGGGATTAAGCATTGAAAAGATTCAATTCTTTGATTTTTCTATTGATAATTTTAGAGATGATAGTTTTTCTCCAAAATTAGTTAATTTTTCAGCTACAGATTTTAATTACTGGTTTCCAAACCAGAAGTTTTCAATTCCTGATAAAGGCTTGGGGGTTATTATTGAGACTCCTAAAGCAACCGAAATAGGAAAGATTAAATACGATAATTTCGATTATATTTTGAAAATAGGGTATGCTAACTCTTCAGAATCACAAAATTATAATCATAAATTTAATATTCGTATGAATACATTTCTTATGTTAGAGGCAGATCAAACTTTAGCAGAAAATAAAACTATGCAACTGATACAAAAGATCATTGAAATGTATGAAATTATTGCTGAACCTGCGAGCTTAAAGGATGTTTGCTATATAGAAGGAAACAAGAAAAGAAAACTATTTCTAAATCCTAAATATAAAAATTTTCTAGATAATAAATACAGTCCCAATCTTTTTTTCTTAGACTATAATGATGTCCAATCGGAGTTGCTCAGTGTGATAAATAATTGGGTAAGTTCCTCAAAAGAGTTACAGTTACTGGTGGATGACTATTTGTTAACGGTTAACTACAGGTCGGTAATTGAAAATGATCTTGTCAATTATACACAAGGCATTGAATCGTATTTTAGAAATGAACGTCTTACTTTGAGGGATAAAATAAACAAATTTATTGAGGAATTGCCTGAATCCTATAGAGAACTATTATCTGAACACGTTGGAAATACAGATGATTGGATTGGAAAGCTTGTAAGCACAAGGGTATTCCTAACACACGGAGATAGAGAAAATATGGCGGTATCTAATCCTTATAAGTTAGTGCAGATGACAAAAATATTCGGCTTTATGGTTAGAATCTTTATTTTACAAAAATTAGGGATAACCATTGATAAACCAAAGATACTTAATAAATTTAAGAATGTTTTAACTACTCATTACTATTAAGTAACACGAACTTACTGTAAATTAGGTTTAATAAAGATCAGAATGTTTAAAATAGCACCCAGCCAAAATAGCTGAGTGCCGTACACCATAAATTTTACATATTAACTCTAATTACTTCACCATCTTTGAACGTGAACTCTGTATTGCGTTTATAGATGGTGATTTTTGCATAAAGCTTGTTGTCCATTTTCTAAAATGGTAAATTTGGTCAAGAAAAAGAAGGCAAACGGCATAGATTACAACAAATATATCCTTAATAGTAATTACTTCACCATCATTTAAAGAGGGCTAGTGGGCATGGCAGATTATTTTAACCAAATTAGACAAGCAATCATCGAAACTCCTGAAAACGAGGTATTTACGAAGCAGGGCATTAAGCCGTTATATGCAGCCTATCCAGAAGCGCGGATTAATATAATTGCCCAGGCACCAGGGCAAAAGGCGCAAGAACAGCAGATGTTTTGGAATGATCGCAGTGGCCAACGTTTGCGTGACTGGTTGGGCGTTTCGTGGGATGAATTTTACCATTCCCGAAAAATTGCCATTATGCCCATGGACTTTTATTTTCTGGGTAAGGGACGGAGTGGTGACTTGCCACCCAGAGCTGATTTCGCTAAGAAATGGCATCCGCAGTTAATAAAGCTAATGCCGCACATCCAACTGACGATCTTAGTTGGCTCATATGCATCACATGCCTATCTCCATCTGCCGCGGTCGGTTAAGCAAACGACGATTGTGCAAAACTATCAGAAGTATTTACCCGATTATTTTCCCATTATTCACCCATCACCGAGAAATCAGATTTGGATAAAAAAGAATCCCTGGTTTCGTACAAACGTCTTACCTGATTTACAGCATCGTGTTCGAAAGATCATGGAATTGTGAACTTGAGGATACTTCAAAATAGACAAACCTTGACTACGAAAACATCCATTTGTTATAGTAATGTCAATTTAATAACCTAAGTTCAGAGGGTTTGTAAAAATTACAAGCTGGATAAGAGCGTTGCTGCGGCAGCGGGTTTCTTATCCAGCTTTTTATTTTAGGAGGAATATTATGAAGTTTATTGTTACACCAGAAATTTTTGAAAAGTTGCCGAACATGTATGTGGGGTCGTGGTTGCTCATGGGATTAATAATCAAACGTCTTACCCGCAAACTTCGCAGATGTTGGAAAAGTACGAAAAGCTTGCGCAAGATAAGTTTACTGGTGTTAATGTAAAGCAACACCCAGAGATTGTTCCTTATCGTGAAGCGTTTCGGAAGATAGGAATTAATCCGAATAAGTACCCGTGCTCAGTCGAAGCAATGTTCAAGCGTCTATCCAAGGGAAAGAAGCTGCCTCATATTAATCCGCTCGTTGACCTCAACAATGCCATTTCGTTGAAATACACTTTGCCAATGGGTACTCACAATTTGGATAATGCCCAAGACAATATTGAGATGCGGCTAACTAATCCAGATAACGATACTTTTATTCCGCTCGGCAAGACATCTGAAGATATGGAAAAGCCAGAAGCAGGTGAGGTTATTTACGCGATCGGCAATGAGGTGAGAACGCGACGGTGGACCTGGCGGCAAAGTGACCAGGGTAAGATCACTGCAACTACACAGAATGTTTTTTTCCCAATCGATGGTTTTGTCGATGTAAACAAGGGTCAGGTTGATCAGGCTGTGCGGGATCTAACAACTCAGTTGGAAACTATCTTTAAGGTTGAGGTCCAAAGTGGGGTTGTTGATAGAGAGCATTCAACGTTTGAATGGAAGTAGCATTAAGTTATGACTAATAAACATCTTATTGAGAATGTCGAAATGGATAAGTATGGTTATTATAATCCTAAGAAGTCCTGGCTTTTATGACGGGATGGTTAATACAGCCGATTGATTAAAGACCTAATTGTTTCTTCACATCTTCGCGAGATATGGTTTTGCCATGAGACTCATGGATAATTTTGAATGCATCTTGGTAGTCAAGACTATCTTCAAGCTTTTCTAAAACGGTGTTACGTATGAATTCGGTAGGAGTTTGACCATCAAGAGCAGCCTGTTTGCAAATCAAATTTAAAACATCTTCATTAAAACGGATAGTAGTAAATTTAGTAGCAGCGGCCATGCTTAGACCTCCTCTGATTTTCTAATTAATATTATATCTTGTCAGAAAGCAATTAATTCATGGAAAATCAATTACTTCACTATCTTTTAGCGTGAATGCCGGATAGCGCTGAAAGATGGTGATTTTGCTTTTTGATTCATAAATCGCTATGATAAAAGCAATCCGAAAAGAAGAAAACGATAATAATCGCTTAGTGACGATTTAAGACAGGAGTGTGGATAGGCTTGATTTCAGCAGCATCACATTCAAAAGCAGTGGTGATCTTGGTTCATGGGATGCAAGAGTACAGTGACCGCTATGCCAGTTTTTGTAAATACTTAAATGCCAAGGGCTATAGTACCATTCGTTATGACCTGTTGGGGCACGGTAAAAACTTACCGCGCAATCAACGCGGCTACTTCGGCAAAAATGGCTGGAAAAATTTGTTGAAACAACTCCACCAGTATGTTCAGCAGGCCCACCTCCAGTTTCCAGGCCAGAAAATTATCTTATTTGGGCACTCGATGGGCAGCATTATCATTCGCAGCTACCTGCAACACTACCATGATTTTGACGGCATGATTCTTTCCGGGGTTCCTTACTACAACCCATTATGGAAAGTGGGTAAAGTAATCAGCAAAACGTTGATTAATGTTAAGGGAGCCCATCATCATAGTCATTTTCTGAATAAACTGACCACGGGGAGTTTTAACAAAAAGGTACACAACCCCCTCACTGCTTTTGACTGGCTCAGTCATAATCGTTGGAACGTGCAATCATATATTCATGACGCCGCGTGTGGCTTTCCATTTACCAACCAAGGTTATAGTGACTTATATGATGGCATGGGCGAGCTGGGCAAGTTGCGTCATTTTGTCAGTAAGCATCCGGTTCCCGTTTTAATGTTGAAGGGCGCGGATGATCCTTGTTCAGGTAATAAATCACAGATTAAAGACTCCTTTAACATGATCAAAAATGCGGGCTACCATGATCTAGCTCTCAAGATTTATCAAAACATGCGTCATGAAATTCTCTTCGAAGGGAATGCCAAGACAGTTAAACAGGATATTACTAACTGGCTTGACCACCACTTTGCTTAGCACGATTGGGCAAGATAGTACTAATAAAATCAATGCCCCCTGGTTTAATCATCAGACGGAGACCTTGAACGCGTAGAGTTAAACTGTATTCGACTCGTGGTGGAATTTCAGGATCAACATGATTATCCGTTAATATAATCGTACGTGGGCTACGAGCCCGTAACGCCATCGACTTTTGGGTTGGTGGCGTTTTTTATATGGATATTACAGGAGGGGAATTCTTTCTTGGAATTCAATCAGTATAATCTGGTAGATTGGATTGGTTAGCACTATTCGAAAAATAACAGAAAATGTCGCTAGAATGCTTCCGGATATTAGCTATGTATCAATAGATGACAGAAGCACCTTTAATGATGGTTTACGACTTAACCCAGAGTTGGAAACGTAAGATAACGGCATTCTGGCAGTCTTGAAACTTAACCAACTCATTTATAACAACATGCTTTTCAAGAATTGCTATGAGAAGATGTCCAGTTGGGACTGAATGTCTTTTATAGACTAATCCTTAATTCTGCTAATGCCTGTTGGCCATGGGCAAACTCGTTATTGTGGTAACTTAGGGGAAAAGATTCCTCATAAACGGTAGCATTTGTTGGATACCCCGCCTGTTTCATTAGCTGTTCAAGAAAGAAAAGGTAATTTTGCCGTGACCACATAAAGTTAACGCAAAGGTAGTTTCCAGAGACATCCTCCACATTTAAAGCGGAATTATATTCTGAAACTACTAACTCCTTAAAAGCTGTTTGGTAGTGGATATCCGTCAACTTGACGGGGTGCGAATAGGAAAAACTAAATCCGTATTCGAGATTTGGAATCTGATTGCTATCCAGTAACTGTTGGTTTAACTGGGCTACTAGCTGATCGGGTACATCGGCGGGCCCCCAAGGATGTGACGTCGCAATGGATGCAATCGTCTTCCTGATCTTTTTTCGGTAGGGGCCCTGATTGAGGTGGGCCTTCATTACCCTAAGATTAGCAGCGTATTTATCTAATAGAAGTGGAATGTAAATCTTAATAGGCCGGTGGATCATCGTATTTATTTTGAACCTGGTAAGATAGATAAAGAGTTTTATAGTCAATTATCGTTTGCTGATGTTAAATACTTTAAGCAGCAACTATGTATAAAGCATTTGCACAATACTTAGATGAATTTAAATATCAAGCGCCACAGCCTTTGAATATTTCTATAAAAGATAAAACAGATGGTACTGGGAATAATGTTATTTCACAACGAATAAAGTATTCGGCTAAAGATGAATGTACCGATATCTCTGATTTTAATACTGATAATGCACCAGCCTATCTTAAAGAATATCTTACTTGGAGTCATGGTGGTAAAAAGGAGATTTATAAGATTTCAAAAGAAAGAGCATTAAATTATTTCGAGAAAAATAGTAGTAGTTCAAGTACGTTATTTTTTACATTGACAACGCCCACAAAGGCAACGGTTTACAATTCACATTATATTTGATATTGTACCGGTGTCTCTGCAAAGAATGTATCAAATATTCTTTTGACTAAGGTTAAAAATGATAAGCAAGAAGCTGTATTTAAGCAACCATTAAAATTGTCAAAGAAGAGGCTGGGGGAAATATGCGTTTTTTCCGATTTCTTTTTGTTATCGAAGTAGTACTAAAAGTAGACAAGCCTTGAGGGCAATAGCCGATTCCCATTGTGCATAATAAAACTTCGTCCACGTGGGTTCTTTTTATGTTTTTCAGCTTAATATCACAAACGACATATGATAATTATTGTATGAGGTATAAACCGAGAAAACTAAGTGAAAAAGTTAGTATTTTGAAAGGTGAAATTGTTTAGTGGCAGGGATCCTTTAGTGTATTCCCCATGTAGTGGGGGTGATCCCCAATACTTTTCATAGATTGCCTCATTGACATCGTATTCCCCATGTAAGTGGGGGTAAGAAGTTAAAAACGCTGGTGAAGTAATCAACCAAGAAGCAATGAATGCTAGTCAGCCAAGCAAAAGATTAGGCAATCACCTAATGCTCATGAGTGCGGTTACAATTGCTCCTTCGATCCGGTATAATAGTTGATGTAATACTACATTAGCTATAAGGAGGACACTAATATGATAGGAAAAGATAAGTCCCACAAGAGTGCACCCATTCTTGTTCAACTTGCTATTTTTGCCGGAATTCTTTGGATTTCTAGTATCATTTCCGCCCTTTTCCCTAAAGATTTCGTAGTACCAACACCCGTAATTGGGTTAGTATTATTGTACCTATTGCTAACGTTAAAAGTTATTAAGCTGGAGTGGGTTGAAGACTTCGGCATGTTTCTCATTAGTATTATCGGGTTTCTCTTTGTACCATCCGGGATTCAAATTGCCAATGACCTGGGGATCCTTAAGGCAGAGGGCCTCCAGTTGATCTTTGTAATCCTCGTGGCGACGGTGGCCTTATTGGTAATTACCGCCTACGTGGCCCGGTTTGTGATCGCAATTCACCAAAAATTACGTGGGGGTGACGATCATGACGGCATTAACTAACCAACTCGCCCTCCCGTTTACCGGGATTTTCATTTCCCTGGCGGTCTTCCTGCTTGGCCAGTGGTTGTTCAAGAAGAGTAAGGGCTTCTTCCTTTTTCAACCGCTGTTCTTCGGGATGGTGGCCGGTATCATCATCTTAATCATCTGGGGGAAGATCCAGGGAACCTCAACGGCAACCGTTTACCGGCACTTCTATAAGCCGGGTGGCGACATCATCTTTTGGTTTTTAAACCCGGCCACGATTGCCTTTGCAATTCCGTTGTTTAAGCGGAATGATGTCTTAAGAAAGTACTGGTTTGATATTCTCCTATCCTTAGTGATTTCCAGCTTTATCTGCCTGTTTATCATCTTGGGGGTTGCCAAGCTAGTTGGACTCTCACACTCATCAGCCGCGGCGATGCTTCCGCAAGCTGCAACGACGGCAATTGCCATGCCAGTAGCGGAAGCAATTGGCGGAAATTCTGCGATTACCGCCATGGCCTGCATCCTAAAGGCCGTTATCCTATACGCCTTGGCAGACGTCTTTATCAAGGCCTTCCGACTGCAACATTCACAGATTGGCCTGGGACTTGGTTTAGGTACCGGTGGGACAATTGGCTCTGCGAAGGCCCTTGAGTTTGGTGTCTTAGAGGGAGCCATGGCTTCTGTCTGCGTGGTAATAATTGGGATCGTTGTCGACTTGGTGGTAATCCCGTTTGCCCACTTTTTCATGTAATCGGAAAGTCGCCTTGGCGGCTTTTTTAATTTAGAAGGAGGGAGAAATAAGTGACCGCAAGGCTAAATGCAGAATTTGTTACTGACGTTCTTAACATGGTGGACTTAATTCCCACCGGGCGGGTTGCTAGTTACGGGCAGATTGCAAAGTTAATCTATCGACCCCACAATGCACGCCTGGTAGGCAAGGTGCTCGGCAAGTACGGTGGGAAGGGCCACCATCCCTGCCACCGGGTTGTCACCGCCAATGGTCGACTCGTTCCTGGATGGATTGACCAACGACCGATGCTGGAAGCGGAGGGGGTGCCATTTAAAGATGAGAACCACGTTGACATTAACCAATGCCGCTGGCAAGGACTCTAGTATTGGGCAACGTTGGCAAGCCCCGTGGCCGATTCCTGACCACGCCACTGTAAAACTAGAACACCGGGTCGGCTACCGGCAGGTTAAATATTGTTGGCGAGCTGGCAAGTGGCGGTACGAGGCTCGTTGGCATAGTCCGCTTCCTAAGGCGGCAATTATTACCTACCCGTGTTGGTGTCTTGAACGGATCCGCCCCGGCCATGGTGTACCCCGGGTGGCACAGACTTGGGTTGCCGGCCGGTGGCTACCAACCCGTCAGGTTCGCTATTGGACAAAGCTGGCTAACCAGCACCCAACTGTTACAACACTTGAACTAGTCCGTGCTGCCCACCCAGCGGCAATGGTAAAATATTTCCCGGGAAATTTCCCCCAAGGAGCACATGATGGAAGAACAAGATAAAATTATTACCCTCTTAAAAAAGCTTGATATTAACTACCAACTAATTCAGCACCCGGCCGTTTATACCGCTGATGAGGCGGATAAGTACGTCCAGGCTTATAACTTTGCCCGGGCGAAGAACCTCTTTTTACGAAATAGTCGGGGCTTCTTTTTGGTGATGGTCGGTGACCAGCAACATTTGGACATGTACCAGCTCAAGCAGCAACTAGCGACAACCCGACTTTCTTTCGCCAAGCCGGCGGAACTTGAGCAGGAGTTAGGAATTTACCCCGGTGCGGTGTCACCGTTTAACCTGATCAATGACCACCAGCACCGGGTAACCCTCGTAATTTCACAACAATTGTTGGCTGAAAATTCCCTGGTTGGCTGCCATCCCAACGATAATACCGCAACGGTGGTCCTAAAATTTACGGACCTGTTAGCACTTATCCAACGGTGGGGAAATCCGGTCCGCATCCTTGACCTTGGTCCGCTTGCTTAATTTAATGAACCATAGGTAATGGATGGGGTGACTTTACGGTGCAAAAAAAGATTGCCCATTATGTTCCAAAAGTGGTAGAGTGAAAAGCGAGATATTATGATTGGGAGGGTGCTAGATGGCTGATAAATATGACCAAATCAAGTCAGCATTAAAAGAACCGGCGCTAAATGCCAAAATGTTTTCCTGCCGGTTTGGCTTGGAAGCTAAAAAGCATCGGGTACTAACCAATGGACGGGCGAGTCGGTACCCATATCCGGCAAACCTACGGACACGTCAGTACAATATTTACCTGAACTCGGGTTTTACGGATGACATGATTGACTTTGAGACGCCGCCGGTAGTGGGGAGCAAGCGGGCCGTAATTCACCTTAAGATGCTTGAGCAAATTATGATTGCGCACCTGCACAGCGATGAGCGACTATGGCCGTTGAGTATGGCGCCTGCCCCTCTCTATCAAAACGACCTGGACTATTTAACAACCGCGTTTACCCGGCCGTGGGACCAGGAGAACCACGATTACCTTGGTAAAAAGTATGGGATCGCAAAGGAAATTATGGGGGATGTCCACGTCAACTTTGGCCTTGATGATGACTTGATTGCCCAGCTCTACCAACGTTTCTACCAAGACGAGTACCCAAGTGCGGTTGATTTCCGCAACCACCTCTACTTCAAGCTGGCCCAGACCTACTACCTGTACCAATGGCTCTTTACCTACCTGTTTGGGGCTAGCCCGGTAACCGAGGACATGCCGGAGAGCTTTCCTGACAACTTGGAGTTACCAGTTCGCAGTATCCGGGCGAGTGAGTTCGGTGATGATAACATCGCTAGCGAACGGGTGACGTATAATTCGCTTGAGGAACACGTGGACCAGCTCCAATCCTTTATGGATGATGGCACCTTCTACAGCTTGAAAGAGTTCTTTGGACCGGTTCGTTTGCGGCGCCAT
This sequence comes from Candidatus Limosilactobacillus intestinipullorum, assembly GCA_019117185.1. GTDB lineage: Bacteria > Bacillota > Bacilli > Lactobacillales > Lactobacillaceae > Limosilactobacillus > Limosilactobacillus intestinipullorum. Next base: position 25,690 of record DXAF01000028.1, read on the forward strand.
AATCAAGATATGCGGGACCTCAAGGACTCCCTTGCCAAGGGGATTAACTACCTTGAGTTTCGTAACTTTGACCTTGACCCCCTGTCGCGGACGGGAATTAGTGATGATACGTTAAACTTCTTAGAACTGCTACTCTTAGATACCCTGGTATCACCACTTCCAGATAATCTGGCGGAACGTCTTGCCGCCGCCCGGAAGTTAAATAATGAGGTAGCCCTGCAAAAGCCGAAAGATGAAACTGACTGGATGAAGGATGCGGCGACGGCGTTGATTGATGAGCTGCAAAAGTTCGTGGAAGACTTCAATGCGCCTCGCGAGTACCGGCTCGCGTTGACCTTTGCTAAACGCCGGGTTGAAGATCCTGCTTTGACGATCAGTGGCCAGCTGGCTGACCGGATTGAAAACGGCAACTTACTTTCGTTTGGCTTGAAGATTGCTAATGATCGTTATACCAACAACATTAGTTACCAACATCCCCTCCAGGCGATCAGCAAAGAATGTTCAGATGACGTTCAACAGCTCCTGCGGGCCGCAATTGAGCTCGGGGTCGAATTTGAATTAGGTACTGACCAGGTCACACTTCACGTTGGCGACCATCAAGAGACCTATAATGCCCAGGCATCGCTTGACCTGGGTAAGGGGGCCCGGGAATTTGTTTTAAAGACCTTCTCAGAAGCCGTCCGTTTTCAAGAAGTACAAGAATAATTAACAAGGGACTACTGACCTCGGTCACGGTCCCTTCTTTATGAATTAGGGTGATTTTATGCGAAATATTGGAATTATCGGCTTGGGTCACGTTGGCCGGCTCCTCGCAAATGAGTTGGTAGTCACTGGGGCGGTTGATGAATTGACCCTGATTGACCAGGATGATGACCGCGCCTTAGCCGTACAAACGGACTTAACAGATGCGGAAACTGCACTGCCAACCCACCCGCAAATTGTCATTCAAGACTATGCGGCCCTCGCCCGGGCCCAGGTCCTGGTAGTGGCGGTTGGCCACAGTGCCTTAGAAAAGCAGCAACCAATGGCCGAGTTAACCGAAAGCGGCCAGGCGGTCATTAAAATAGCGGGGAAGGTAAAGCAAAGCGGTTTTCGTGGCGTCGTCCTTAACTTGACCAACCCTAACGAGGCATTAACTGCCTTCATCCAACAGCAATTCTTCCTGCCAACCAAGCAGGTGATGGGGATTGGAACGGTGTTAGAAACGGCCCGGATGCGGCGGGCGGTTGCCCAGGCGGCCCACCTGTCGTCAGCCAACGTTACCGGCTTCGTTTATGGTCAACATGCGGGGCGGCAGGCGTTTGCCTGGTCAACGGTGCGGGTCAACGGCCAGGACCTATCCACGACCATTAATGGTTACCAGTTAGACGAAAGTAAGCTGAAGGTACAGGCTAACCTGAGTAGCTGGTATACGTTGAATGGCCTGGGCTACAACGTCAGTGCGGTGGTGGCCTGGAGTAAGCGGATAATTGCGGCCATTTTAGATGATGAACAGCTGGCCCTGCCGGTGGCAATCTATCAACCACAATATTCGACTTACGTCAGTTTCCCGGCCTTAATCGGTCGCCAGGGGGTGGGTAACCTCCTCTTACTCAACCTGTTGCCGGTAGAAGAGATGGCCGTTAAAACCGCGGCCAGTGCGATTAACCAGCAATTAACAGTACTACAAGACTTAGCAAAAGAAGGAAAAGCAGATGACAATTAAAAGATTAGCAATTTACTGTGGCGCTTTAAATGGCAAGGATAAACATTACTTAGTTGCGGCTGAAAAGATCGGCGAATGGTTAGCAGTTCACCAGATTGAACTGGTTTATGGTGGTGGCCAGCATGGCCTAATGGGGGCCGTGGCTCGTGGCACCCTGGCTAATGGTGGTATTGTCCACAGCGTGTTAACCCAAGAGCTTTATGATCGGGGAGTAGCACTTGATGGGGTAACTGATCGCCAGATTATGCCCAACATGGACCGGCGCAAGGAGAAAATGATGGCGATGGCTGATGGAATGGTAGCGATCCCCGGTGGCCTAGGCACCCTGGAAGAAATTAGTCAGGCGGCCTCCTGGGTGACCATTGGTGATAACGCCAAGCCGGTGGCCTTTTACAACTACCAGGGCTTTTATGACGAACTAAAAAAGCAACTGGTTAAGATGAACCAAGCTGGCTTTTTGGAAGATTTATACTTAAATCACATTTACTTTGGCGATAGCATGGATGGAATCCTTCAATTCATGGAGCGCTACCAGGTACCCCACCACCGGACCTACGATAAATAATTTTAAAATAAAAAAAACGCTGTTTAGCAGCGCTCCAAGATTATTGTACTGGTTGAATTGTGTAAACTTGATCATCAGCTTCATCCGTCAGTGAAACGGGCCGTTGTTCGTTTGCCCGGATCGTAATGTGGTAGCCGAACTTATCGAGGAATACTAATTTATCAGTCTTAATTTGTTGAACGGTGGCCGGAATGACCTGGTTATCAATTCCGAGCTTTAATTCGGGAGAAATGGTGATACGATGTGACCGGTCACGTTCCTTATCATAATATTGCCAAGTACCAGTGTAAAAAATTGGCAGCGCATTGGTAGTGCTACTCTTCTTCGCGCGGCTGAACCCCAAGGTACTGCTGAGCCCAGCCATCAGTCCCGCGCCGAAAAGTAACATTCCTTTTTTCTTCATATTCCATCGTCTCCTCAAGTAAGTATATGATAAGTCATTTAACTTCACGATTTATTATACACACATTTGTGTTATGGAAAGATTTCAATTCTGTTAAAAACAAGAAATAATTGGTAAAATTAATTGTAACGAACGTATCTAAGATAAAGGAGAGAGTAGAATTTATGCTTAAGTTAGGAATTATCGGGACTCACATTATTACTGATCAGATGTTAGACGCCGCTAAGACGACTGGCAAGTATAAGCTGACGACGGTCTACTCACGGACCCTGGACCGGGCAAAGGAATTTGGTCAGCCGTACGGGGCCACCGAGTTTTACGATGACCTGGACCGTTTCTTCAGCGACGGAGATTTCGATGTTGTCTACGTAGCATCACCTAATAGCTTGCACTACCAACAGGTTCGTAAGGCCATTGAAAATGATAAGTTTATCATTGTTGAAAAGCCATCCTTTGCGAACCCGGCCGAGTTCAGTGCCATTGAATCTCTTCTTGCGGCCCACCCGAAAGCCCGCTTAGTTGAAGCGGCTCGTCACATCCATACACCGCTGTACCAAAAGGCAGTTGAAAAGGTTGGCGAGATGAAGGCGCATCACTGTCAGGGGGCAACCATCACGGTGATGAAGTATTCCTCCCGGTATGATAAGGTGCTGGCTGATGATCAACCGTACCCCAACATCTTTACCCTGGACTTTGCCGGTGGTGCCTTGATGGACCTCGGGGTTTACGCTGTTTACGGCGCCGTGACCCTGTTTGGCGAACCGGACACGGTTGTTTACTATCCAACCCTTGCAAAGTCCGGTGTTGATGCCAAGGGGGTGGCAATTTTGAACTATGACCACTTTACCGTCACCCTGAACTTTGGGAAGACCGCTAATTCTTACCTGCCATCGGAAGTCTATGGCCTCAAAGATACCCTGGTCTTTGATAGCATCTTTGAGACTAAGCAGGTAACTTACTACGATGCTGATAAGAAGGCCCACCCACTAGAAGCACCCGTTGAAAAGAACTCAATGACGGATGAAATGAATGATTTTGCGGCCCTCTTCAATAACCCTGATGACCCAGCCGAGATGAAGAAGTACCAGCATTGGATGGACCTGGCCCGGACAGTTAACTCCGTAATGTACTCGCTTCGTCAGTCCGCGAGCCTGGTTTTCCCAGCAGACAATGATCAAGAATAGGATGATAATATTTGATCGAACAATTTAAAGAACACTTTGACAAGCTGTACCAACAGCCAACAGCGATTCAAGCGGCCGTTGAAAAAGCCCTGCAGACCGATGAATCCGTCTTAGGGATTGCACCGACGGGATCGGGGAAGACATTGGCTTTCACCTTACCGTTGTTACCGAAGGTGATGCCGGGGTCAGGGACCCAGATCCTGGTCCTGTCACCTTCACAGGAATTGGCCCTACAGACTGCCCGAGTAATGCGGGAGTGGGGGGCGATCCTGGGTGTTAAGGTGCAATCACTGACTGGTGGGGCCAACCTTCGCCGGCAGGTCTTGCACCTTCATAAGCACCCTGATGTCGTAGTCGGTACCCCGGGCCGGGTTCTCCACATGTTGGATAACCACCACCTTAAGTTAGGTCACCTCCAGACCCTGGTAATTGATGAAGCCGATGACCTCCTGCAAGATGACACCTTGGCAGTTGTGGAAGATATTGAGCGCGCGACCCCATTGAGCACCCAGCTGGCCTTTTTTTCCGCCACGATGTCTCCAGTATTAGACCAGCTAAACGTGATGTTTGGCCGGGACATTGTCACCTTTGATGTGCGGGATACTGATCATTCGCGGGGGCCGGTCCAAAATGTCTACTTGGCGGCACGAACTAATGCTCAAAAAACCGCAACCCTGCGGCGTCTGGCTAGCATGAAGGACTTTCGGGCCTTAGTCTTCTTCAACAGCACCCGGACCCTACACTATGCTGCGAGTCGCCTTCGTCATGAACACGTAGCCGTGGGAACGCTGGGTGGTCGGCAACGACAGACCGAACGTGAGAAGGCCATGCGGATGTTTCGGAAACGCCAGATTAAGTTGTTGCTAACCACGGACTTAGCGGCCCGGGGGTTAGATATTCCTAAGCTACCGGGGGTCGTTAACTTTGATTTGCCGATAGCGGTAAATACCTATGTTCACCGGGCGGGCCGGACTGGCCGTCAGGGTGAACGAGGAATAGTCATTAACCTCGGGGATGACCACGACATTCGTGACCTTAGGAAGTTAATCCGGGACCTCGACGTGGATCTCAAGCACTTCTACATTAGTCAGGACCACCTGACGGACCAAAAGCCGGTTGCTGGTGAACAAGTGGTGCCATATACTAAGAAGGCCAACCGCTACCTGCAAAAAGAACAGCTTACGGGTGACGCTAACCTCCGCAAGTCGGTTGATAAGACCTTTGCTGGTTTTTCCAAGCCCAAGAAGCGGCGCCACAAGAAGAACCGGAAGAACAAGGGGATCCGTCTTAAGCACCGGCGGAAAAATTCATAATAAAAAGAATATTACCGCTTTACCTTCTGAAAGGGAAATGCGATAATATTCTGTGTTTGGTCCCATAGCATAATTGGATAGTGCATCCGCCTCCTAAGCGGTCGATTCCGGTTCAAGCCCGGATGGGATCATTAATAAAACGACTGGTGAACCGTTTGGTTCTCACCAGTCGTTTTTTCGCTATCTGAAAAAATTCACAATTCTGGTGTACAATTAAAATAATTATAAGGGTGAAGGAGTGATTGTGGTGCAAACACCATACCGCGTAATGGTCTTGTTTGGTACCCGGGCCGAGGCATTAAAGCTGGCCCCGATTATTAAAAGAATGCAGGCTGATCCAACAACCTGGCGGCCCGTAGTCGTTGTAACATCCCAGCCCCGACAAGCGCAGCTCCTTCAACAGGCAATTGACTACCTGGAAGTTTCAGTGGACTTTGACCTTACCCAGCCGGCAGAAAAAGTGGGGCAACTGGTTGAGGAACTGAGTCAACTACTCCATAACCTTAATAATGTAATTAACGCTAGCCAGCCCGACATGCTACTGGTGGTTGGTGATGCCGCAACAACTCTTGCGGCGAGCCTCGTAGGCTTTTATCACCACTTATTAATTGGCCACGTTGAAGCAGGGCTGCGTACCTATGATAAGCAGTCCCCATTTCCGGATGAGATGCATCGGCGACTGACCGATGATTTGGCGGACCTTTACTTTGCACCAACGACCCGGGCACGGGATAACCTATTGGCTGAACACCACCCCGCGCAACAAATTTACGTAACTGGCAATACCGCGATTGACATGGTGAACTGGGTCTTAGACCAGGATTTTTCGAGTCCTTTGCTCCGGCAGTTGCCGGCTGACCACCGGGTAATTGTGCTTACGATGAAGCGGCCGGAAAGTATTGGCGAACCAATGCGACAAGTTTTCCACACCATGCGTGATATTGTTGAAACTAACCCAGATGTCGAACTAGTTTACCCGGTGATCCCGAATCCGGAAGTCCTAGCAATGGCGAGTGAGGTTTTTGCTAAACACCCGCGGGTCCACTTGGTTAAACCATTGGATTATCATGACTTTCTCAATTTGGCGGCACGTAGCGACCTCATTATTACCGACTCGGGTAGCATCCAAGAAGAAGCACCGGCGCTGCACAAACCAGTTTTACTTTTGCGGGATAAGACCGAACGTCAAGAGGCTGTTGATGTTGGTGCCGTTAAGATCGTGGGGACCGACCCGACTAGTATTCAGCAGGTCGTATTTGAATTATTAAATAACCACCGGGTGTATAAGCGAATGGCTGAGGCGGCTAACCCGTTTGGGGATGGGGAGGCCAGCAAGCGTATCCTTGCAATCATTAGTCAATACCTGGCTAAGACTAAATAATAAAATGGTTACCAATGACAAAATTGCTGTCGTTGGTAACCATTTCCTTATTTATGTTCGATTTGCCGGTTGTCTTTAAAGATTAACCACTTCGAGAAGACGTAGTTGGTAACGATAACGATTACGTTATCAATTACCTTAACGACAAACTGGCCGATAGGATCTTTGAAGCCCAACAGGGAAATACCGATAAAAGTAATTGCCATATCAATTACCAGGGTTAGTGCGCGGTAAAAGAAGAAACGTAGTAATTCGGCGATAAAGTCGCTGACGGTGGTGTAGTGGGAGCCAAATACCCAAACCTTATTGGTAAAGTAGGCGACCAGCACCGAAATGAACCAGGCGATTACCGTGGCAACTTCATAATTCCAATGAATGCCGGAACTAAGGACCTGGAACGTAATCAGGTTAACAGCCGTGGTAACAACGCCCCAAAAAAGGTAGGCAATGATGCTCTTGTACTTTTTCCAGAGTTGCTTAATCATTGATTTCCTTTGCCTTATTAACTAATTCTTCAGCAAAGTGGTCGAGCTTTTCAACGTCATCGCCTTCTGGTGCCAGGTTAATGTGGACGTTTTCGCTACCCTTAGTAGCCCCGGTGCTGGCCAAAACTTCCCCGAATTCATCAACGGCCTTGCAGAAGTCATCCCCGTAGAAGGTGTCACCAGAGCCGGCTACACCGTAAACCTTGCCATTAAGTTCTTCTTCCTTGAGGTCATCGTAGAAGTCCATCCCTTCATCAGGCAGGGCACCTTCATCGTAGGTGTACGGGCAAACGACACAGATATCAACGTCTTCAAAGTCCGCTGGGTCGGCCAGTGAGATTTCGTTCGTTTCAACGTCAACGCCCCGCTTTTCGAGTGATTCAGAAACGAGGTCCGCAACGTCTTCGTTGTTACCGGTAATTGTTGCAAATACGACAAGTGCTTTCATTGTAATTGCCTCCATTATTTTAGTCACTTTTTAGTATAGCATGCTTTCCAAGTTTATTGGCATTGATAGTGGTATACTGTTAAAGGTAGAATTGTCAAAAAGGAGATCCAGAAATGATTACATTAAAATCACCACGCGAAATTGAAGCGATGGAAAAGGCCGGTGCGGCGTTAGCCGGTATGCACCTGGGAATCCGCGAGTTTATCAAGCCCGGAATTTCTAGCTGGAAGATTGAAGAATTTGCCCGGAAGTACTTTAAGGCGGCCGGCGCAAAGGCGGAACAAATCGGCTTTGAAGGTTACAAGTACGCTACCTGCGTCAGTGTTAACGACGAAATTTGCCACGGCTTTCCCCGGAAGAACCTTATCTTAAAGAAGGGCGACCTGGTCAAGGTTGATACCGTGGTTAGTGTCGATGGCTTCTTTAGTGATTCCTGCTGGTCATACGCCGTTGGTGAAGTTAAGCCGGAAATCCAAAAGCTGATGGACGTTACCAAGAAGGCCCTCTTCTTGGGGATTGACCAATGTGTTCCTGGTAACCGAATTGGTGATATTGGTGCGGTTATCCAACACTATACCGAAGATGAAAATGGTTATGGTGACGTGCGGGAATTTGTTGGTCACGGTATTCAGCCAACGATGCACGAAGATCCGATGGTTCCGCACTACGGTGAACACGGCCAGGGCCTGCGCCTGAAGAATGGGATGACCATTACGGTCGAACCAATGATCAACACTGGTACCTGGGAGGCCGACACCAGTGACCCAAGTGGGTGGCTGGCTAAGACCGCTGATGGTGGCTGGAGTTGCCAGTATGAGCACACCCTGGTAATTACTAACGACGGTCCAAAGATCCTGACTTCCCAGGATCCAGAAGCGGATGCTAAGTACTTGTATGATGATAATTATGCCCAATATCTGGAACACTACGGAAAAATTGCCCGGGAAATAGCAGAACAGTTTAAATAATCGCATTAACTAATAATGAGCACCCTATGTCATTTTGTGGCGTAAGGTGCTCATCTTTATTTTAAAACTAAATTAGGCCCTATTCGTCTTCAGCCATCCCCTGAGCGGTTTCGGTACCATCGGGGTTAGTGGTGCCGCTTTTTACACCGTCCTTAATTTGGAGGTAGGTTACGTAGGCGTTGGCATCGGAGTAGTATTCCGGATCTGATTTATCGGTAATCCATCGACCGCCGTTCTTGAAGGCAGCGGCGCGCTCTTCAGCATCAATTGCGTCACTAGAATTATTATTGCTGCTCTGGTTATCGGTGTTGCTCTCACTATCGTTGTCGTTATCCGGTTCGGTAAAGCCGTTTTCTTGAATTTCCTTTTGCTGGGACTCTTTAGCGGCCTTAAAGAGTTCCATGAAATCATTTTTGGTCATTTCAGTTTTTTGATAGCTATCCTGATCCCATTCAAAGCTGGCGTCCTTGGCCGTTCCCTTGGTGGTTAGTCGGGAACCAGACTTCTTCATAATCAAGGTATAGTGGTCCTTATCGTGGATACTGGTAAGTTTGAGCTTGAACCGATTTTTACTGATTCGTTTCCAAGTACCGCGCTCGGCATCGCCATAGTTTCCTTCATCACTATCACCCGTTTCCGGCTGGGCTAGCAAGAGCGTGCCGTCTTTTTTAAAGTAGAAATAATTTGGTTGGTCCCGTCCCTGATCGTCTTGTGGTGTGTCCTTGGCCGTTTCCTTATAAACACCACTGAGCTGCTCTGGCCGCTTCTTCGTGGTGGTCGTGGAATCACCTTTACTACAGGCGGTGAGCACCAAGGTGAATACTACCAAGAAGGCAGTTAGGTAAATAAATTTTTTTCGCATTAGAAATAATTCTCCCAAAGATTACAGAATGTTCTTATTTTATACCTTTTACTCCGGAAAAAGCAATTTATGAAGCAGTGAAAGATTATGCACCTTGACCAATGTATCTTTATACAGTAATAAGACGGATAAAGGCTATTACGCTTCTGTAATATGCATAAATCGCTACTGAATTATGTATATTATCATTAGAATCTGATTAAAAATTAATATTTATTGTTTTATTATGCAGTTAAGAGGCCTATACTTAATCCTGTTATTATTTTTTAGTCAATTATTTGGAGGGCATAAGAATGGAAGAGCAGAGTAATAATCAAAAAGTTATTACTACCTTCGGCCTGGTAACGATGATCATTACCGCTATCTTTGGTTTTGGGAATGTTTCAAACGCTTACTTGCAAATGGGTTACGGTAGTATTATCTGGTACGCACTAGCGGGGATTTGTTTCTTCTTCCCGTGTGGCTTAATGATGGCCGAATATGGTTCGACCTTTAAGGAAGCCAAGGGGGGAATTTATTCCTGGTTGGCCGGTTCCGTTGGTGAACGGGTTGCCTTTGTCGGGACCTTCGTATGGCTAGCATCCTGGATCGTTTGGATGGTTTCGACCGCTTCACGGATTTGGATCACCTTTTCCGCGTTGATTTTCGGTAAGGATACTACCCAGCAATGGCACGCCTTTGGGCTGGATTCAACCCAGTTCATTGGGGTGTTGGGGATCATCATGATCTTGGTTGTCACCTACCTTAGTTCCCGGGGGATTAACTCGATTGCTAAGGTTGGCTCAATCGGGGGGATCTTTACGATTGCTGTCAACATTATTTTCGTGATCGTTAGCTTTATTGTCCTGATCGCCAAAAAGGGCGCTTTAGCCCAGCCAATCCATGGGGCTAGCACCCTTATTACGTCACCTAACCCGCAGTTTCAAACGCCGATTGCCATTATTTCATTCGTCGTTTATGCCATTTTCGCTTATGGGGGGATGGAATCACTCGGGTCCGTTACTGATAGCATGAAGAACCCGGAAAAGACTTTTCCTAAGGGGTTAATTATTGCCAGCATCTTTACTATCGGTGCTTATGTATTAATGATCTTCATGCTCGGTTGGTCGGTTAACTACCAACACGACCTAACCAAGAGCAGCGTTAACCTGGGGAACGTTACCTACGTCGTCTTCAACTACCTCGGTGTGGCCTTAGGGAACTCATTAGGCTGGTCACACGCGGCGGCATTGTCGGCCGGGGTAATCATGACCCGGATCGTGGCCCTGGCTCAAACCTTGGGCTTCCTTGGTGCCCTATTTATCCTGATGTACTCACCAATTAAGGCCTTTATTTTGGGGTCGAACCCGAACTTGTGGCCAAAGAAGTTAACTAAGCTCAACAAGGCTGATATGCCTGCTAATGCCATGTGGCTTCAGGCAATCATCGTTTGTGTGATTATCTTCTTGGTTGCCTTTGGTGGTTCAGCGGCACAAAAGTTCTACCTGATCTTAACTGATATGGCCAACGTTTCGGCAACCTTCCCATATATCTTCCTAATCGGTGCCTTCCCATTCTTTAAGGCCAAGAAGAACCTAGACCGGCCGTTTGTGGCCTTTAAGAACCGTTTCTGGACGAATGTCCTGGTCGTCTTTGTGGAATTAATCTTAATTGTTGGGATTGTCTTCACCTTCATCCAACCACTGACGGAGGGTGACTACCAGACTGCCATCTGGACGTTGGCCGGGCCAATCTTCTTTGCAGTTGTGGCCTTGATCTTTTACCAGGTTGCGGTTGCGAAGGGCAAAGTTCAAAAGTAAAATTAAGAAATTGTAATATTAAAAGGGTCTGGTGACACGAGCGTCACCGGGCCCTTTCTGCTATAATAGCCCTATATTGTTTTAGGGAGTAACATAGTGAAAAACGAACCGGGAAAAATGAAGAACTTTGTGCTGCTGTTTATGCGGCACTTTTCAATGGCCCAAATTTCTAGTTCGGCGGCGATGCTAGCCTACTATACGCTGTTATCGATTTTTCCCGCTGTCCTGGTAGTGGGGAACTTACTGCCAATGGTGGGAATTGATGCGAACACCGTTTTGAGCTACTTGCAGACGGCGGTACCTTCATCGGTCTATAGCTTTATTAAGCCACTGATCTTTGACTTCCTCCAGCGGGGAAACGGTGGCCTGCTGACAACGGGGGCCTTGATTGCCCTTTGGTCGACCAGTCAGGGAATTGCGGCCTTCCAACGGTCAGTCAACTTGACCTATGGTGTTGCCCGTAACCAGAACCCGGTCATTAACCGGGTCGTCTCCTTTATCTGGATGATTGTCGTCCTGGTGGTAATCTTTTCGATCGTTTTCCTATACGGGTTCGGCGAGCAAGTGTTGAATGGCATCCAGCCCTTCTTCCAGTTTAGCCGGCGCTATATTTCAATCTTTAGTTCACTTCGCTGGCCGGTAACGTTGGCGGTTCTTTTCTTAGCACTGACCCTGTTGTATTATTTCGTACCCAATGCCAAGGTCCGTCTCCGCTATGCGGCTACGGGGTCATTTATTGCGGCCCTTTTATGGATGGGACTATCGCGGCTCTTTTCCTACTACACGATCTTCTTCCGTCATGGGGTCACCTCCTACCGGACGATCGGGGCCTTCATCGCGATGATGATTTGGTTGGATCTGTCCGGTTATGTAATTATGCTGGGGGCGGTAATTAATGCCACTTTGCAAGAAGCCCACGAAGGGGTACTACAAGAGCGTAAACACTTCTGGCAGCTGGTCGACGCGGAAGAATGGCTAAAGAAAAAGGAACATCATAAAAAGGAAATGTAGTTTTACATTCCCTTCGTTAGGCTTAGCTATGCAGTTTGGTGGTCATCATTGAAGATCACGGTTGAGACGGTGTCGACGTACTTGGCGGCCACCGGGGTGACGTACAGATTTTCGTCGCCCTTAGCGAAAGCGTTGGCGGTCGCAATGTTTTGCATTGCCTGACGGATGACCTCTGCTGAGAGGTTTTCGCTAGCGTAACTGAGCTTTAAGAGGTGTTTCTTGCCAAGGCTGCCCTTGAAAGTTAAATTAAGAGTCTTCATACGGGGGAAACTTCCTTTCTAAAATTTATTCGGCGATGAATTCTTCGGTTGTGATAATGTTGCTATCAGTGCACTTTTCGGTGGTCAAACTTTCCATGGCAGTGGTAATTAGGTCAAGCTGTTCACTGGTCAACCCATTGGCGACGTTATTTAAGAGGTGCTTAGCGCCCTTCGGATGTTTGTCACCGACGAGGGTTAGTTGTAGCTTAGCAGACTTGAATTGGCGTTCCATACTCATGTTGAGCACTCCTTTGTTTATTATTTGGTAAGTGGTGATCACTGCTTACACTTACATAAACGAATGGGCGGCGAAAAAATGAAGGAGAAATTAAAAAATGGCGAAGATTTCTAAAATTACGGCACAGCAGCGGCGGGGTCGCTATAATGTGTACTTGAATGGTAAATATGCCTTCCCAGTCGCCGAAAGTGTCCTGGTAAAATTCCGCCTAATGAAGGGGCAGGAGCTAACTAAGGAGCAGGTGACGGCGATTACTACCGCTGACCAGCAAGCTCAGGCATATGCACAGATCCTCGACTACCTGTCCTACCAGATGCGGTCGGAAAGTGAAGTTATCAAAAAGCTCCATACTTTAGAAACACCAGACGAGTTTGTAGAGCCAATCATGGCCAAGCTCCGTGCCCGTCGGTTGGTGGATGACCACCAATACGCGCTGTCGTATGTGCAGACAATGATGACGACCAGCTTGAAGGGGCCGGCAGTGATTCGCCAGCACCTCCGGCAAAAGAAGGTTGGTGAAAATGACATCGCGGCGGCGCTACAAAACTTTACCGCTGCTGACCAGCTGGCCAATGCTAGTAAGTTGGCAAAGAAACTGTACAAGCGCTACCGCAACCAGCCGACCTTCCGTCAGGAGCAAAAGGTGCGGCAAGGACTCATGACAAAGGGGTATTCTGGTGATATCTTTGACCAGATTAAAGACCAGGTGGCACCAGAAGAAGACCCGGACCAGCAAGCGGACCTACTAGCGGACCAAGCCGTTAAGGTCTGGCACCGGTACCGGCGCTACACGGGGGCCGACCGGGAGCGTCGCTTTAAGCAGGCGATGTTTCGTAAGGGCTTTGACCTCGATGCCGTTCAGCGCTGGCTGGCGGAAAATGAGGAGGGTCTTTCCTAAGCGCGGGTTTACTGGTATGATTAATAAGATATATTACTAATTGATATAGAAGAGAACTAACAATGAAGATTCACATTAATGAACAAAAGCTAAATCACCAATATGGCTACCGAATCATTAAGCGCCTGTTCGACATGGTTGCTTCCTCAATTGCGGTAGTCTTGTTGAGTCCACTCTTTTTAATTATTGCTATTTGCATTAAGTTGGACGATCCTAAGGGCCCAGTATTCTATTCACAAACCCGGGTCGGCAAGGATGGTCGACAGTTTAAAATGTTTAAATTTCGGTCAATGGTTAATAATGCTGATGAATTATTGGCTGAACTTCGTAGTAAAAATGAAGTTAATGGTGCAATGTTTAAAATGAAAAACGACCCCCGTATTACTCGGGTAGGACGTTTCATTCGAAAGTACAGTCTTGATGAACTACCCCAGCTAATTAACGTAATTGGTGGTTCAATGAGTATTGTCGGTCCGCGGCCACCGCTGGTGAATGAAGTAGAGCAGTACACTGACTATGACAAGCAGCGGCTAATGGTTAAGCCCGGTGCCACCGGGATGTGGCAGGTTGGTGGTCGAAATGATGTTGATTTTGATGAGATGGTTAAACTAGACCTGACCTACATTCAAGAACGTTCAGTATGGTTAGACCTTAAGATCATGTTTGAGACGGTTAAGGTTATGATTATACCGAACGGCGCATACTAACTTAGATTGGAGAAAGATAGTGGAAGTTAAAGTATTAGTAGCGGCACACAAGAATTATGCAATGCCGAAGGATGACCTTTATTTACCGGTATTTGTCGGTAAGGAGCTTCATCCGGATGTCAATCATACGTTCCAGGGTGACAATACTGGGGATAACATTTCTACCAAGAATCCAACTTATAACGAATTGACGGCGATTTACTGGGGATGGAAGAACCTCGACCTGGATGCGATGGGGTTAGTCCACTACCGGCGTTACTTAAGTATGAATCACCGTAAAGACTTAGATAGTGTACTCTCAAGAGAGCAGGCCGAGTCCTTGCTAGCGGATCATGACATTATTTTGCCGCCGAAGCGCCGGTACTTTATTGAAAGTAATGAGTCGCACTACCTCCATGCCCACCACCATGAGCCCTTTGAGGTAATGCGGGAGGTAATTAAAGAAGACTATCCAGAATACTTACCATCATTTGAAAAGGTTGCTAAGCGGACTTGGGCCCACATGTTTAATATGTTTGTGATGAAGCGTGAACCGTTAAATGAATATTGCACCTGGATGTTTAAGGTGCTAGCTAAGGTAGAACAACAGACAGATATTAGTAGTTACTCAGACTATGAAAAACGGGTCTATGGATTTTTAAGTGAGTTGCTACTAGATACCTGGTTAGATCAGCATCCACAGTACTCAACGGTGGAAGTTAAGTACGTCTTTATGGAACATACTAACTGGTTCAAAAAGGGTGGTAAGTTCCTCCTTCGTAAGGTTACCGGCCATCCTTAATTAGTAAATAGGAGGTCAGTTGTGGTGGAAAAGCTATCGATTGTCGTGCCGTGCTATAACGAAGAGGAATCGGTACCATTATTTTACCCAGCAGTGGAGAAAGTTGTTCGTCAGATGCCGGTAGAGACCGAGTACTGGTTTATTAACGACGGTTCGGCAGATAATACTTTGAAAGAGTTAAGAAAGCTCCACCGCCAAGATCCCCAACGGGTCCACTACGTTTCATTTTCACGTAATTTTGGGAAAGAGGCGGGACTATACGCTGGGTTGGAAGCCGCCACTGGGGACTATGTAGTTGTGATGGACGTTGACCTACAAGACCCGCCTGAATATTTGCCGGTAATGTATAAGGAAATTTCAACTGGCGAATATGACTGTGTGGGGATGCGACGGACGGATCGCAAGGGCGAAGCACGGTTTAAGTCCTTCCTCAGTAACCAGTTTTATAACGTCATTAACAAGGTATCAGATACCAAGATTGTTTCCGGCGCCCGTGATTACCGGATGATGACCCGGCAGATGGTCGATGCGGTTCTTTCACTAAAGGAATACAACCGCTTTTCAAAGGGGATCTTTAACTGGGTTGGCTTTAAGACTAAGTACTTACCCTATAAGAATGTTGAACGGGTCGCCGGAACGACGGATTGGTCGATGTGGAAGCTATTTAAGTATGCCATTGATGGGATTACTGATTTCTCCGAAGCGCCCTTAGCAATTGCTACCTGGATTGGTGGCCTTTCCGCTTTCATTGCGGTCATTGGTATTATTGTAGTGGTTGTCCGCCACTTTATTGCACCAAACGGTAGTGCCTTTGGCTGGGCCTCAATGGTTTGCATTATGTTGTTTATCGGCGGCATCCAGCTTTTTTGTTTAGGGATTGTTGGTCGTTATATTGGTAAAATTTACATACAGACGAAGCAACGACCGATTTATATTATTAAAGAAAAAAAGTAAAGTAGGTTTATAATATGAAGACTTCAATTGTAATGTCTACGTATAACGGAGAAAAATATATTGTAGATCAACTTGACTCTATAAGAAAGCAATCAAGAATGCCGGATGAAGTCCTTATTTTTGATGATTGTTCAACGGATCGTACCGTTAATATTGTCACAAATTATATTCAGGATAATAATCTTAAAAACTGGAAAATTAAAGTGAATACCCAAAATAAAGGTTGGCGTCAGAACTTTATGGACGGTATGTGGTCATCGTCTGGAGATGTCGTTTTTCCCTGTGATCAAGATGATATTTGGCTACCCGATAAAATTGCCAAAATGACAAAGATAATGGAAGAACACTCACAAGTACAATTATTAGCTTCAAATTATATTGAATTTTTTGATGATGGTAAAACCGATAGTGGGCCTTGGAAAAGCGACCATCAGTTGTATAAACTTCCACTGAAGAAAAACTATATGAGTGTTGATGCACCAGGGTGTGTTTATTGTGTACGACGTAGTTTGTTAGATGTATCAAGAAAATATTGGCGTAAGGAATTTGGTCATGATACTTTATTATGGCGAATGGCAGAATTGAATAATTCACTATATGCAATAAAAGAGCCGTTAATAAAGTGGCGTAAACACAACGACAGTTCTTATGCTAAAGAAGTCCTTTTACTCAAAACACAAAGCGAAAAGAAAAAATGGTTAGCTGCATCTCTGAAATTTAATGACTTAATGTATAAATATTCTAAAGACTACTATTTATCAGACACCAAAAAAGTCTTAGGCTTAAATGGTCGTTGGTTAAGTCTAAGGAATGAGTTTTATCAAACCCGTAATTTTATATATGGTATAAAGCTAATTAAGTATTGGTCAGTTTATCCCCGGTATAGACAGTTACTAGGGGATTGGTATTTAATTTTATTTAAAAAATAGGTAATTTTTATGAAAGACGAAAAAGGTATATCAATAATTATTCCTGCTCATAATTGTGCTAGGACCTTAGAACGGGCTGTTCATAGTATTAATTGCCATAATAAGAAGGACCTGGAAGTTATAATAGTTGAAAATGGATCGACAGATTCAACTTTCAAGATTGCTAACGAACTGCATCAAAGGAATGGTAATGTAATTGTAGCTACGTCAAAGAAAGGTGTTTCTAATGCAAGAAATAAAGGGTTGGAAATTGCTTCTAAGGATAAAATTGCCTTTTTAGATGCAGATGACTATTATGAAAATAGTGCTTTTAATACTATTATTACTCACCAAAATGGTGATCTTACAATATATTCTTATAAAAGTGGGAACAACACCCAAAGATTATTCACAACTTCAAGGAACTACTATGGAAAAGAATTAACATCACTAATTGGAAAAATGTTAACTTATCCCACAACATTTTTAACTGTATGGGGAAAGATATTTAA
>DXAF01000029.1 GCA_019117185.1 Candidatus Limosilactobacillus intestinipullorum
GAGCCATTGAATACTTTAATACCAAACGCGCCTACACAAGCAAAAACGGCTTGACCGCGGAAAAATTCCGCAATCAAGCCGCCTAAAATTTTTATCTATTTGATCTGTATACTTGACGGGACATAGTGCCCATTAGGCCGTGCCCCCTTTTTTAGGTGTAATGTTTGGAAAGATTTCCCGGGAAATTACAGCTCGTTAGCAACGATCTTGGAGCGGTCACTGAGCTTATCGTGGTCCAGCTCACTCATGTTTTTGGCGGTTACCACCCCGGCGAGGATGGAATCATTGACGTTTAGGGCCGTCCGAGCCATGTCGATGATTGGGTCAATGGCAATTAGGACCCCCATGATGGCGACCGGCAGGTTCAACGTCCCGAGGACCATCAGGGCCGTAAAGGTAGCCCCACCACCAACGCCAGCGACCCCAAAGGAGGCAATGACGTCGATGGCAATTAGGGTTAAGATGAACTGCCAAGAGAAAACGTTGATGCCGACAGTTGGTGCAATAATGGTGGCAACCATTGATGGGTAGATTCCGGCACAGCCGTTTTGCCCAATTGTTAACCCAAAGCTGGCAGCAAAGTTAGCGACGGAGGAACTAATCCCCAGCGAGTCGCGTTGGATTTTAACGTTTAATGGCAATGTTCCGGCACTCGTCCGCGAAGTGAAGGCGAAGATTAGTGCTGGCCATGCCTTCTTGTAGTAAGTGACCGGGTTAATGCGGTTGGCGGCCAAGATGAGGGTGTGGACGATAAACATAGCGGCAATCGCTACGTAGGCGGCAACGATAAAGGTTCCTAATTTAGCAATGGAGGTAAAACTGCTGGTGGCGGTGGCCTTGACCATCAGGGCGAAAATACCGTACGGGGTCAGCTCAAGAACCATCTTTACTAAGCGGCTGACAATTGCTTGTAAGGCCGCGATTCCCTTGGCAAAAATCCGGGCCTCTTCTGGCTGGTGGTCACGGAGCCACAGGAAGGCCACTCCGACCATTAGGGAGAAGATTACGACGGCAATGGTGCTGGAAGACCGGGTGCCGGCGAAGTCAGCGAAGATGTTGGTGGGTAAAAGGTTGGTAATCTGCTGGGGCAGGGTCAGGCCCTTTAACGTGGCCTGGTGGGTCTTAATGGCGTCAATGGCCGTTGAGTTGGCCGCCATCCCCTTGATAAAGCTCGCCCCTTGGAGGTTAAAAGCTAAAACACTCATGATACCGATAAAGGAAGCGACGGCGGTAGTCGAAAGAAGGACGCCCAAGACGTTGGTAGTCATCTTCTTCAGGTTAGTCCGTTTCTTTAGGCGGGTGAAGGCGCCCACCAGGGAAACGAAGACCAGGGGGATCACCAGCATCTGCAGGAGGGCGATGTAGCCGTTGCCGACAATGTTGATCCAATCAATGGCCGTCGTGGCGGTTTTGCTGGTGGGCCCATAGGTGAGCTGAATGACGGCGCCACCGATAATGCCCAAGACCAGGGACAAAAAGACCAGCTTGTTAAAGCCCCAGTGGCGGCGGTGAAGGTAAATCATGCCGGCCATGATGGCGGCGGCAATGATGATAATGATTAGTGCTTGCATTTTAATGCTCTCTTTCTTTAATTCACATAATTCCATAATTCGTTTAGCAACAAAAAAAGAGTCCCCAGTGCGCGCACTCTGAGAACTCTTACTTGGAAAATATTTGTAACGGAAAAGCTACTTGTTGTTAACTTTGCCGTCTTCCCGCTGAGTAATCATAGGGTAACGCAAATAGCATGTTGGCATTCGCACAACATGCACAACAAGTAGCAGCCTTGGCAAAAATTGCGTTAGTCATAATGATTACTCCCTTCGTTTCTAAACTTGGCTATACTATACCGGCTTGGTTACTTTTTGTCAACAACAAAAGATAATTAATCCGGGAGTGGTCTTTTGGTATAGGATTAAGGTAAGACGAAAAAGGAGGAACAATAATGGATACAAAACAGTATCGGTATACCGGTAAAGATTTTAAAATCAAGCAGGCACCAACCTTTGTTGCCGACTCCAGTGACGAGCTGAAGAGCATCAAAAAGCAGGTCAAGAAGAACTTAAAATACATTCGGGAGGCCCAAAAGAAGATGTATGCTCGGCGGCACTACAGCGTCCTGGTCGTTTTTCAGGCCATGGATGCCGCAGGGAAGGACAGTATGATTGCTCACATCTTTTCAGGCGTTAACCCGGTCGGCTTTAAGGTGGCTAACTTTAAGCAGCCCACTTCCCAGGAACTGCGCCACGACTACCTCTGGCGGATCAACCGAGAGTTGCCGCTGCGTGGT
The DNA here is from genome assembly GCA_019117185.1 of Candidatus Limosilactobacillus intestinipullorum. GTDB lineage: Bacteria > Bacillota > Bacilli > Lactobacillales > Lactobacillaceae > Limosilactobacillus > Limosilactobacillus intestinipullorum. The sequence goes on from DXAF01000029.1 coordinate 2,291, forward strand.
GACATTGGGGTTTTTAACCGGTCCTACTACGAGGATGTTTTAGTGTCCCGAGTCCACCCCGAGATTATCTTGAATAGTAATCTTCCAGGCATTCACTCCCTTAAGGACGTGGATGACCACTTTTTTGAGAACCGCTACCAGGATATCCGGGAATATGAGAAGTACCTAACCCGTAATGGTTATATCGTCTTGAAGTTCTTCTTGCACGTTTCTAAGGATGAACAGAAGCGGCGGTTCTTAGCCCGGATCGACCGGCCGGAGAAGAACTGGAAGTTTTCGGCGGCAGATATTCGGGAACGTCAGTACTGGGATCAGTACCAGGCGGCCTATGAAAAGGCGATTGATGCCACCGCCACGAAGGAGAATCCCTGGTATGTTATCCCGGCGGACGATAAGTGGTATTCCCGGCTGATTGTTTCGGACATCATTACCAAGCGGATTGAGAAGCTGCCATTATCGTACCCCGAATTAACTGACCAGCAGGCGATTGAACTGAAGACCGCCCGGCAGCGTTTGTTGGATGAGAAATAATTGATAATGATATGACGCTAGTATTCGGCTTTGACGCAGACTAGCGTCTTTTATTTAGATACGAAAAAAGCACCCGCCGAAACGAGTGCTTACTGATGGGCAGTCAGGGGATCGAACCCTGGACCCACGGATTAAGAGTCCGTTGCTCTGCCAGCTGAGCTAACTGCCCATGTCATATTGACAACACAAATAATAATATCAACTTATCCCAATTTTTGCAAGGACTTTTTTAAATTTTTCCTGGATTAGTTAAAAGCCCGTAAATTGGGGTTAGGGAATAAAAAAGAGGCTGAGGAAAAACCTCAACCTCTGTAAACCTCTGATGGGCAGTCAGGGGATCGAACCCTGGACCCACGGATTAAGAGTCCGTTGCTCTGCCAGCTGAGCTAACTGCCCATAACCTCTTAACAAGGTACTTTATTAATCTACCATTACTTGCAGTATTTGTCAACGTTTTACATTAAAAAAATTTAAATCAGCTGTGCTATAATTAGACTAGCAAATAGAGAAGAAAATAATGTTCATTTAACACCCACTGGAGGGACTATTGAAATGGCAAAAAAGATCTTAGTAGTTGACGATGAAAAGCCAATTTCCGATATCATTAAATTTAACCTCGAAAAAGAAGGGTATGAAGTAGTTGTCGCCTTTGACGGGGAGGAAGCCCTGGAAAAGGTTGAAGCCGAGAATCCGGACCTGATCATCTTGGACCTTATGTTACCAAAGATTGATGGCCTAGAAGTTGCCAAGCGGGTTCGGGCAAAGCACACCACGCCGATTATCATGGTTACCGCCAAGGACTCCGAGCTCGATAAGGTCTTGGGCCTAGAATTAGGGGCCGATGATTACGTCACAAAGCCATTCTCTAACCGGGAACTAGTTGCCCGGGTAAAGGCCAACTTGCGGCGTGAAGCGGCAATTCAGGCACCGGCGGAAGAGGAAAATACCGACATCAAAGTTGGTGATATCACTATTCATCCAGAGGCCTATACCGTTACTAAGCGGGGTGAAAACATCAACTTAACTCACCGGGAGTTTGAACTGCTCCACTACCTTGCCCAGCACATTGGACAGGTTATCAACCGGGAGCACCTTTTGCAGACGGTTTGGGGCTATGACTACTTTGGTGATGTCCGGACCGTCGACGTGACCGTCCGGCGGTTGCGGGAAAAGATTGAGGATAACCCGAGTCAGCCCCAGTGGTTGATTACCCGGCGGGGTGTCGGTTACTATTTAGCAAATCCTGATCAAAACTAGAGGCTGACCAGTTGTGAATAGCAAGTTAAAATTTTATCAGTCAATTCGGGTCAAAATCGCCCTCGTTTTCGCGTTAATGCTGATGTTAACGTTGGAATGCGTCGGGGCGGTTTTTGTGCGTCAATTGGAGCATCAGAACCTGAACACTTTCAAACAGACGATCGAATTACCTTCGTACGTCGATAATGCCCTAAGTGAGCAGCTGACCCGGACCAACACTAAGAATGCAAACCAGCAAATCCGGCAGATCCTGTCGGAGGTTAATAATAGCAATATTTCAGAAATCCGGGTGGTTGACAGCAAGGGCGTCATCCGGGGGACCAGCGCGACAGATAGCCGAAGTGTGATTGGACAAAAGACCACCGATAGCATGGTTAAGGCGGCGCTCATGAATAACCGTTCCCATTCGGAAAACGTTTATGATAGTTCCAACCATAACCGCTATTATATCAATGTGATCCCACTAAACGATAATAACAATAATGTAGTCGGGGCTGTACTCCTGCGGGCGAGCCTAGAGAGTGTTTACTCAAACATCAATAGTATTACCCTGATTTACCTATCTGCAGCGCTGATTACCATTGTCCTATCACTGTTTTTGGCAATTCTTATTTCCCAGGAAATAACCCGACCAATTGAGGAGATGCGTAAGCAAACGCTGCGGATTGCCCGTGGTGACTTCTCTGGTCAGGTTAAGGTAATGGGTAATGATGAATTAGGCCAACTCGCGGGGGCAGTTAACAACCTCTCCGTTCGGGTTGAAGAAGCGCAGGAGTCGTCGGATTCAGAGCGCCGGCGGTTGGACAGCGTGCTGTCACACATGTCTGATGGCGTTCTGGCAACGGACCGCCGTGGTAATGTGACCATTGTCAATAACATGACCCTCCAACTACTGGGGGTTGACCATGAAGACGACCTGATTGGTAAGTCCATCATCGACGTTCTTGATATCCGTCACGACTATACGGTTCGCCAGCTCATTAACGCTGACCAGCAGGAAATGATCATTGATATGTCTTCGGGTGGCAATGACTTGATCTTAAATGCTTACTTCTCGCCAATCCAGCGGGAGTCCGGCTTTATTAGTGGGCTGGTCTGTGTCCTCCACGACGTCACCAGCCAGCAAAAGGAAGAGCGGGAGCGTAAGCAGTTTGTTTCCAACGTCTCGCACGAATTGCGGACACCATTGACCAGTGTTCACAGCTATGTTGAAGCCTTAAGCGATGGTGCGTGGAAGGATAAGGAGATTGCACCCCAGTTTTTAACCGTGATTCAAAATGAAACCAACCGGATGATCCGGTTGATTAATGACCTCTTAAGCCTGTCACGGATGGACTCCGGGACCACCAAGCTCAACCTTGAATACGTCAACATTAAGGAACTGTTTAACTACATCCTGAACCGGTTTGACATGATTATCAAAAAGGATGAGGATAGTGGCGAAAATAGCAAGAAGTACACGATTGAACGTTACTTTACCAACAAGGACCTGTGGGTGGAAATCGATACGGATAAGTTCACCCAGGTAATTGATAACATTATGAATAATGCCATTAAGTACTCGCCAGATGGCGGGGTAATTACCACCCGTTTGTTGGAGACCCACAACCACGTTATCCTAAGCATTTCGGACCAGGGACTCGGTATTCCACGGAAGGACCTGGGCCGGATCTTTGACCGGTTCTTCCGGGTTGATAAGGCCCGGAGCCGGAAACAAGGGGGGACCGGATTAGGACTCGCCATTTCCAAGGAAGTCGTTAACATGCTCGGTGGTCAGATTTGGGTTGATAGTGTTGAAGGTAAGGGTTCCACCTTCTACATCTCGCTGCCGTACGTACCTTATGAAGAGGAGGATGATTGGGATGATCAAGAAACTAAGGACTAATTGGTTAACAATTGCCTTGGCGGTCGTCGTCATCATCAGCCTAATCTTGTCGGGATTAATTTGGACCAACCCCTTTCAATACGATGGTGTCCGGCGGGAAAATGCCTGGGGTGGCCAACAGTACACTACTCAGTCGATGGGTGATGTCTACTTGCCGACGACAGTGGTTCGGACTGACCAGCGCGGCAGTCAATCGATTTTATACAGTCCCGAAGTTACCCTGGTACGGGAAATGAAGGACAGCATCCGGTCCTGGCAATTTGGCCGGGTGAGCGCGGTTAAGAGTAACAACAGTGACGTCTACCTTAGTTACCTGCGGCACCGCAACGCCATTATGCTAAGCTACCCCAACGCGATTCCGACGGTGGTGTTCAACGAGACATTCTCCCAGTCGATTAACAGTGACCAGGTTAGTCAAATTAATCACATCGTGATTCCCCTGTCTGGGCCCCGCGAGGTCTACCTGCTGAGTGACCACCGTTACGGTATTTATCGCCTGCGGGTCACTAAGGGGAGCTTTTCACGGATTGTTAGTTTAACCAAGGGGGCCAAGCAGATTGCAGTTGACCATAAGATCGTCAATGGGCAAACAGTAATGACCTACCCCCGGGACTTCACCTTACCAACCTTTGCCTTCCAAGTGGCCAACCAAAGCATCGATACGCTGAGTACTAACCTGATGAACGGCAGCCAACGGAGTAACATTGCAACGAGCAAGAGTGGTGACAAGATTGTCTACACGAACGGTAATAACCGGCGCCTAACCTATAACCGGGCCAATGGGACGGTTAACTATAAGTCCTACGTGGGCAGTGACGAGCACCGGAGCACTGATCAGCTCTATTCCTACTTCTATAACCGCCTGGTAAAGACCGGGGTCCAGCTAAATAACGTTCGCTTTGATGGGACCGGTGCCCACCAACGGCGGTTTACCTACCGGACCTTTGTTGACGGGTTCCCGGTCTTTAACGACGATGACTACGGTAGTATTGCGCTTGAAGCTAAAAACGGGACGGAACGCTGCCAGATGAGCCGTTACTCCCTGCAGGTACCGTTACCGTTGAACCGTCGACAAGTCAAGCTACCGTCTAGTGGGGAAGTTATCAACATGCTCAATGCTAGTCCCCACTTCAAGGAATTCCGGGGGTTGCGGGTTGGCTACCTATGGAAGACAAGTGGTGACAATAAGGTCGTTAAGTTGACGCCAACCTACTTTGTTAAGTACCATGGCAATTGGGTTAATTACGAAGAGTTTGTAAAGTAAGGAGGCCAGTAAAGTGAGCTTTAAGCGAATTCAGTGGATCTTTTTAGTTGCTTTCTTGGCCTTCGACATTGTGGTGGGGTGTGAACTACTGCTGCAAAACCGCTTCACGATTGCTAACGGCAGCCAGAATAAGCAGGAAACGGTACTAAAGGAGATGCGGGCCGACTCGATTTCCTATGGGACGCTTTCCAAAAGCCAGCAGAATGCCTATTACATTTCTGGCAGCCGCTCTGGTGATGCCGGCCGGCTTGAACAGGAAATGGCCAAGCTGCACAACCAGACGGCCCGCTTTTCTGACAGTCAATTGACGAGTGAGTTTGACTCACCGGTTAAGATTAATCCTGATCATCCTGAGTGGCGGCTAGATAAGCTGGTCAAGCGTAGTCGAAACGTTCCTCTCGGGAGTGACTACCAGTACAATGCCCACCTGTCGGACAAGTCGACGGTGGTTTATACGCAGATGGTTAAGCACCGGCCAGTGTTGTCGGGTGACGGGCAGCTACGCTTTCACGTCAACAATAACCAGCAGGTAATTGGCTATACCCAAACTTACCTTGAAAATGCGGCCACTCTTCAGCAGCGGTCAACAACCATTAGCCAGCAACACGCGATCATTTGGCTTTACCGGCACAATCAAATCCCTAACAATTCGCAAATCCGCTGGACGATGTTGGGGTATACCAAATTGCTGACCACCAATAACCATAACCGGGCCGTTTACGTACCGACCTGGACAGTCCAGATTAAGACTGCCGGGACCTACGAACGGTTAAACGTGAACGCCTTTAACAGCACGATAATGAAATCATCGCCGGATACTGTTAACATGGACAGCATTAAATAAGGACAAAGGAGCACTCGATAGTGGAAGAAAAAGATTCGTTACGCTACAGCATTCTGGCCAGTGGGAGCACTGGCAATGTTACTTACCTTGAAACCAACCACCACCGGATCCTGATCGATGCCGGTCTCAGTGGCAAAAAGATTGCGGGGTTAATGAGTAAGATTAACCGATCGCTTGCGGACGTCGAGGCCATCTTTGTGACCCACGAACACAGTGACCACTGTCATGGGGTTGGTGTCCTGGCCCGCCGGTACGGGATGGCGGTGTATGCCAACGAAGGGACCTGGCAAGCGATGGCGAATAAAGTTGGTAAGATTCCAGAGGAGCAAAAGTTCTTGCTGGCACCGAATAGTGTCAAGACGTTTGGCGATATGGATATTGAAAGTTTTAGCGTGTCCCATGATGCGGCACAACCCCAGTTCTATCAAGTGCACCATAACAACAAGACCTTCTGTGTTCTGACGGATACCGGCTATGTTTCGGACCGGGTTGCGGGAACCATCCGGGATGCGGATGCCTACTTAATGGAATGTAACCATGATACGGAGATGTTGCGGATGGGTCCGTACTCATGGCCATTAAAGCAGCGGATCCTGGGCGATGAAGGCCACCTTTCAAATGAAGAAGGGGCGGATGCATTGATGGACGTGGTCGGCCGGCGGACCAAGGAGGTCTTTCTTGGCCACCGTAGTCAGCATAATAACATGCGTTCGTTAGCCCACCTGACCGTGGCTAGTATGATGAAGCAACATGACTTTGGTGTCGACCAGGACTTTCAACTGGTGGATGCTGAACCGGAACAGCCCAGCAAATTAATGGTCCTATAACGGTAATTTCAAACCTTTTTCACAACTGTACGGTATGTTAAACAGGAAGAATAGTTTGGAGGGATGAGTAATGAATGGTGATCAACCACGACGCAACCGTTTTTGGTTAAAAGTGGCAGTAGTGGGATTAGTTGCCGGTTTAGTTGGGGGCGGGCTTGCCCTGGGTGCTAATGGTGTAATCCAGCACTACCGCGAGACAGCCGCAACTAAGGTGCCAAGTGGTTCCAATCGTTCTGGTGGGACCAAGGTCAATGGCAATAAGGCCGATTTAAACACTGAATCAACGAAGGCGTACGATTCAATTCAGGGCGCTGTCGTCAGTGTGATTAACAAGCAAAAGGTTCAGCAAAGCGACGGGATGGTGGGGCCATTTGGCATCGTTATCCCTGGCGAAGGCGACTCATCAAGTAGTAAGAACAGCGGTAAGTTACAAACTGCGAGTGAAGGTTCCGGGGTAATTTACAAGAAGTCTGGCAATAGCGCCTACGTGGTCACTAATAACCACGTGGTTTCAGGGTCTAACGCCTTACAGATCATCCTGAGCAGTGGTAAAAAAGTTAACGCCCAGCTCGTGGGTTCGGATGCCGCCACTGACTTAGCGGTGCTAAAGATCAATTCGGCGGACGTCAAGACCGTTGCTTCCTTTGGTAACTCCAACTCGATTAAGGCCGGTCAGGACGTCTTGGCAATTGGTTCACCGATGGGGAGCGAGTACGCGAACACGGTAACCCGGGGAATTATTTCCGCAACCAACCGGACCCTTAAAGCCGGGACGGACGGGACGCTGACGTCGGTTATCCAAACGGATGCCGCCATCAACTCCGGTAATTCTGGTGGCCCATTGATTAACATGGCGGGCCAGGTAATCGGGATTAACTCAATGAAGCTCTCGTCTAACACCGATGGTTCCTCAATCGAAGGGATGGGCTTTGCCATTCCAAGTAATGAAGTGGTCAGCATCATCAACCAGCTGATCAAGAAGGGGAGCATTGAACGACCAGCACTGGGACTGGGGATGGTGGACCTAAGCAACATCTCCGCTGACCAGCAAAAGACGATCTTGAAGTTACCAACGAGTGTCTCTAAAGGGGTCGTGGTTGCGCAGGTCGCTGATGGTTCCGCGGCTGATAACGCGGGAATCAAGAAGTATGACGTGATCACTAAACTTGGCGACACTAAGGTTGACGACACGGGTGAATTGCGGGCGGCCTTGTACAAGTACAAGGTTGGTGACACGACGAAGGTTACCCTTTACCGCAATGGCCACCAGCAAACGGTGACCGTCCACTTGACCAAGGCGGCCGCCAGCGACGACAACAGTCAACAAGAGCAAGCGGGCGAATAGCCAACGATAACTTAAATAGGTACCTAAAGAGAGAGACAGAACGAGCTTGCTAGTTCGTCTTGTGAAGCGCAGCAAGCCGGTCGGGAACTCCCGTCGACACGTAGCTAGCCTTTAGGAAGCACAAAGAGGGATCTAGCGTTCGGAATCCGGACGCTAGATCCCTTTTGTATACTGCGTTGTAGCATTTTGCTCTTTATAGGGGACATTCCCTCCTTTGGACTTTTTATCGGCCAGCTGGGGTCCACTACTACTTATCAATGGGGGTTACCGGTGGCTTAGTGGTAAAATAGTTTTAGTATTTTTGATTGGATGGTGACAAAAATGAATAATCGGCAATTTAAATACCCAGATACCAAGGCCTATGACTTTGTGGTTTCCCGACTCAAAGAGCGGGGGGTTAACCTCGATGACCTGGCAACGATCATTTACCAATCACAGCGGGAATTCGAACCAAGCCTGACGATGGAACGGGTCCAAGAATACCTTCAAGATGCCCTCCACAAGCGGGAGTTGCTGAACAACGCAATGGTAATGCTGGAGCTTGACCGGCTGGTTGAACGCGGCCAGGTTGCTGAGCCGCTTTCCAGTATTATTAAAAATGACGCTGGTGTTTTTGGCGTCGATGAGACCTTGGCGCTCCAGATTGCCAATATTTACGGTACGATCGGGACAACCAATTTTGGCTACTTTGACCGGGTTAAGAAGGGGATCATTGCCAAGTTCGACCACGACCAGGGTCACGTCAATACCTTTATCGACGACCTCTTGGCGGCGATTGTGGCGGCAGTCTCGGGTAAGATTGCCCATAAGTATGCTTAAACTAAGTGAATAGGAGGGGGGAGTTATGACCTAACTCCTCTTTATGCTTCTTACAGGCGTACTGCGCGTCAACTGGGTGCGGGGAGAATCATCAGCCTTGTTTAGCCGAATACTACATAGTAATCGCGGAAAAAAAGCGTGCTCCTAGTGTCTTATCCTAGCCATACGGAGCACGCCGATGCTTTTTTCCAGCTTCACGTTTTAAGAAAACATGAAAGCACTGTGCACAACTAGGTCCACAAATTAGTGGGGATAGTTGGTGGTGGTACGTAAAATCAGCTCCTTTATATTTTTAAAAGCGAATAATCTCGCAGTTAAAAATGGTTAATATTCATTAGGCCACGGTAAGTTGCCTAAACACCACGAGCCGTGTTATTTTAGGGAAGAAATATGAAAAGTAACCAGCAGCTTTTTTCTGTGGATAAGTAGGTGGAAAACTTGTTGGTAAATTGTTAATAATTTAAAAATGCCGGTATAACGCCTTTTGTTAGCTTTGAAAGTTATCCACAGGCAAGGGGCGTACCAGTGGATAAGTGGATAATGTGACAAGTCCCCCACCCTTAAACGTCGATATATCGGCATTTATCGTGGGACGACACGAACGGCTGTTTTTGTGGATAACTGTGGATAAGTCGGCTCTCAGAAAACGGTTTTATTAAAAAAATAAAAGCGAACATTCGGGGATTAGGGACTAGTTATCAACTGCCTGTGGATAACTTTGTGGATAATTTGTGGAAAGTAGTGGATATCTTGAATATCAAAATTATTGGTGTTGGAAAATTAAAGGAAAAGTACTTCAAAGCGGGGATCGCGGAATACCAGAAACGCCTCAGCCGGTTCTGTAAATTCCAAATTGTCGAGGTTCCTGACGAAAAAGCACCCGAGTCGTTAAGTCAGGCCGAAATGGACGAGGTCATGGCTAAGGAGGGTGAACGCATCCTTGGCAAGATTAAGGACCGGGAGTACGTTTACGCACTGGCCATCAAGGGGAAGGAACGGACTTCCGAGGAGTTTGCCAAGGAGATTAACCAGTTAACAACCTATGGGCACAGCGACATCACCTTTGTTATTGGCGGTTCGTTGGGGTTGAGTCCGGCGGTGCTAAAGCGGGCCGATACCCAGATTTCTTTTGGTCGCTTTACTCTGCCGCACCAGCTGATGCGGTTAGTGTTGAGTGAGCAAATTTACCGGGCCTTCACCATTATTAATGGCCTGCCGTATCACAAGTAGTAGCTGCATAATAAGTAACGCCACCTTACGGGGAGACTATGCTAGAAGCGTAACCTATGAACGGATGGAGGAACTTAATATGAAGAATGTAGCAATTATTGTGGGTAGCGTGCGGCCTAACCGGCGAAGCGCCCAAGTGGCCGACTGGTTACGCAGCCAGCTATTGAAGAGCAGCAGTGTTCATTTTGAAACGATTGACTTGCAGACGGTCAACCTGCCGATGATGGATGAACCACACATTCCATTTACTGGCCTGTATACCCACGCCAAGACGCGGCGGTGGAGTCGCTTAATCCAATCGTACGATGGCTTCATTTTTGTTTTTCCACAATACAATTGGGGCTATCCGGCGGTGCTGAAAAACGCGATTGACTACCTGGCAAAGGAATGGCAGGGAAAGCCGGTTAGCTTGGTCAGCTTTGGTGGTCATGGTGGTGGCCAGGCCCAGATTGCAATGCGGTTAGTGGTAACTGGGCTGAAGATGAGACAGTTGGCGGTTAACCCGCAGATTGACTTGATGCCAAATGACTCAGTGGCCACGGCTGACCACCGTCTACACACCCACGATGGTGAGGCGGCGTTGCTCCGGGCCGAATTTGAGAACGTTTTGAAGTAATTTTAACTATTTCACAAGTATAATTAGCGGCTGGTGCCTGTCAGTGGGGCGCCACCGCTTTTTATTTCACAAAGTTTGTGATAAAAAATGATAATTGATGGTGAATTACGTTAAAATTTGCTTCAAAAAGCGATAAATCAACGAAATTAGTTAGTGAATAAGTTGCAATTTTGTGAAAAATATGAAATTATGGGAAACGTTATTAAAGTAAGAACAGAAAGAGGTTGTTAATAATGGAACGTCAATTTGATTTTCTGATGCCAAGCGTTAACTTCTTCGGCCCTGGGGTCATCGAAAAGATCGGTGACCGGGCGAAGATGCTTAACATGCACAAGGTTTTGGTGGTAACTGGTGGCCACATCGGAAAGATCAAGAACGGCCCAGTGGACCAAACCTTAGCTTCATTGAAAAAGGCGGGCGTGGAATACGTCGTCTTTGATGGTGCGGAAGAAAACCCAAAGATCCGTGACATCAAGAAGGGTAAGCAAATTTACCTGGATAATAACTGTGACAGCATCATCACAGTTGGTGGGGGATCTGCCCATGACTGTGGTAAGGGGATCGGAATTATCTTGACCAACGGTGATGACATCACCAAGTTGGCGGGGATTGAAACCCTGGACAAGCCACTGCCACCACTGATGGCGGTTAATACGACTGCTGGGACGGGCTCCGAATTGACCCGCCACGCCGTTATTACTAACGAAGACACCCACCTGAAGTTTGTGGTGGTTTCATGGCGGAACATTCCATTGGTATCATTTAACGACCCAATGCTGATGTTGGACATCCCACAAGCTACGACGGCGGCAACTGGTTTGGACGCTTACGTTCAAGCGGTGGAACCATTCGTTTCCGTTGACCACAACGACATCACGGACAGCCAATGTGAAAAGGCTATTAAGCTGATTCAAAAGTACCTGCCAGAAGCCGTTGCCAATGGTCACAACGTTGAAGCTCGGACCAAGATGGTTGAAGGAGAAATGCTTGCTGGGATGGCCTTTAACAACGCTAACCTTGGTTACGTCCACGCTATGGCCCACCAACTGGGTGGTCAATATGACGCTCCTCACGGTGTCTGCTGTGCATTGATGCTGCCAGTGGTTGAAGAATGGAACATTATCGCCTGCCCAGACCGGTTTGCTAAGTTGGCTGAAATCATGGGTTACGACACAACTGGCATGACGACGATGGAAGCAGCCCACAAGTCTATTGATGGGATGCGTGAACTGGCTAAGTCAATTGGTATTCCAGACTCCATCAAGGCCATTGGCGCTAAGCCAGAAGACTTTGAATTGATGGCTGAAAATGCCCTCAAGGACGGTAACGCCTTCTCCAACCCACGGAAGGGGACTAAGGAAGAAGTTGTTAAGCTCTTCCAAAAGGCTTACGATGGCATTTACTAATCATAAGAACAAAGCGGCGACTTCTTCGTGAAGCCGCTTTCTTTTTGTAACTGACCGGTGTAAACTAAGTGTGTATTTATAAACAATTTTGGAGGAGATGTCTTTATGAAGAAGCTACGACAGTTGTGCTTTGCCCTGCTGGCGGCTATTAGCTTGGGCGGACTGATCGGCATGGCTGGTGCTTATGCTAAGCAGACCAAGGCAAGTGCCGATAGCCAACAGTTCAAGGGGAAGACCTTGAAAGTAGTTACGACGTCGGATGCTTACAAGCCATTATTTAATAAGTTCAGTAAGCAAACCGGTGCTAAGGTTAAATTTATGTCGATGTCGTCAGGGGAAGTTTTGGCCCGGATGAAGGCCGATAAAAGTGCTAAACCGATGGCGGACCTGTGGTTTGGGGGCGGAATTGATGCCTTCATGCAGGCCAAGAATGACCACCTGCTGGCTAAGGACAATTCAGCAGCCGTCAAAAAGATTAGCACCAAGTACCGTGATCCTGATGGTTACTGGCTTTCTAAGGGGCTAACCGTTGGTGGCTTGGTCGTCAACAAGAAGGTCCTCAAGGATAAGCACTTATCGATGCCAACCAGTTGGAATGACCTTACTAAGCCGGAATACAAGGGTGAAATTATGATGAGTGACCCGGCGGTTTCCGGGACCTCCTACGCAATTGTCGAGGGCCTCTTAGACCAAAAGGGGAACAAAACTGGTTGGGCTTACTGGAAGAAGGTTAACAATAATGTCTCCTTCTACAGTAAGCGTGGTAAGGATCCCCAAGAAAAGGTTTCTTCTGGTGAATTTGCTATCGGTCTGATTCCGGTTGACCAAATGGCCTTCAAGGCGGCTAAGCAAAACGACCTGAAAGTAATCTACCCATCGGATGGTGTTCCGTGGGTTCCAGAAGGGGTTGCGATCTTTAAGAACGCCCCTGGTCAAAAGGTTGCCAAGGCATTTATCAACTTCATGCTCGAACCAGCTAACATGAAGGAACTGGCTAAGATTGACGGTAAGGATACCGACCAGATCATCATGCCCGGTGTTAAGGGGTTAGACCTGGGCTTGAAGAAGTCGGATCTGATTAAAGAAAACCTCGCCAACTTTGGTAGCAACCGGCAGGCGGTCCTCGATAAGTGGGCAGCCATGGTTGGCAATAAGTAAAAATAACTGTGGGGCGCGATCATTTTTAATCACGCCTCATTTTTTGTTAAGAAAGGGGGATTAATGGTGAGGAACCGTCGAATTATTAACCGCCTGACTGATAAGAGTGTTTACCTAGTCATTAGTCTGGTAATTTTAATATTTATCTTTTACCCGTACGCGGCCATCTTTTTTGCGGCCTTTATCAAGGGTGGGACGAGCTATCTGAGTTTTTTGCGGGGACACGTTATCCTTCTTGGGCACTCCGTATTTGTGGCGGTGTTGACAATGGTGCTCTCCCTCCTGGTGACGGTTGCACTGGCCGTCATCCAGGTCTTTTTGCACCGGCGTTGGCGGTCAGTGTTACGGTTAATTTTACTAGTTACAATGGTGGCCCCACCATTTGTGACCTCACTTGCCTACATCAACCTATTTGGTCGCCGGGGGATGATTACCTATGGCCTGCTCCACCTATCGTTAAACCCATACGGACCGCAGGGAATTATCCTCATGCAAACGGTGAGCTTTTCATCGCTAAACGCCCTCGTCTTGTTAAGCGTTATTCAAACGATTGATCCCGCCCTGATTAACAGTGCGCGGTCCCTCGGTGCATCCCCGACGGCAATTGTGCATGATATTATTTTGCCGGCACTACGGCCCGGGACTATGGTGGTGGCGTTAATTAGCTTTATTCGGAGCTTGGCCGACTTCCAAACGCCGACGATTATCGGTGGTAGTTACCAGGTTTTGGCAAGTACCGGTTATTATGCCATGATTAGCCTCGGTAACTTGCACCTGGCCGCCCTGATTAACATAACACTGGCTATCCCCGCCGTTGCCGGCTTCTTTGTGTACATTCACTATGGTCGGTCCCTGACACTCCAGCAGCATGGCTTGACGGCTAGCCAGGGGGCCTTCCCCCTCGCTAAACGGGGGTGGTACTGGTACGGGTCCCTACTGGTAGCGGTCATTTTCTACCTCGTCTTAGTACTTCAATACGGGTCCATCTTTATGAACGCGGTTGCCGAACCCGAGATGGGGCATTACCACCTATCCCTGCAGCCCCTCTACCAAACGAGTTTTTACGTTGATGGTGGGACCATTGCCCGGACAGTTGGCTACAGCCTCATTGCGGGTTTTCTTGGTAGCCTGCTGAGTTTCTTGATAATTTACTACCGGCAGGTACGACGGTCGCGGTGGATGCAGCTAATGGAAATGGTGGGGACCCTGCCATATATTTTGCCAGGGACCTTCTTTGGGCTAGGCTACCTATACGCCTTTTCCACCAAGCCACTGGTTATGACGGGAACCGCCGCCATCGTCTTAGTCAACCTGATCTTCAAGCAGGCTGCCTTTTCCACTAAGGCGGCCAATGCGGTAGTCAGCCGGTTACCGATGACCTACTTCAAAACGGTCCGTGACCTGGGCGGGGCAACGGTTGCTGAATGGCGGGACGTCTTCTTCCCACTAACGCGGTCGGGCTTTGCCTTAACGTTTTTGAATGGTTTCATCAGTACCATGACCACGATTGGTTCGATTATCTTCTTGGTTCACCCGGGGCAAGAGTTGCTCACCCTCGTGATGTTTGATGTGGTACAACAAAATGAGTACCAGGTTGCCTCGGTAATCGCCTGTTTGATTATCTTGATTTGCCTGGTGGCTGCCGGGGTGATTTTTGGGGCCCTTCGGCTTAGCAGAAAGGATTAGTAAGATGTTTTTAGAAGTTCATGACCTTAGTAAAAGTTACCGGCAGCACCCAGTCCTCCACCAGTTATCGTTTAACGTTCGCCGGGGTGAGATTCTTGTAGTTCTCGGTCCCAGTGGTTGTGGCAAGAGCACCCTCTTATCTTGTCTAAATGGCTTTACTGATGTTGACAATGGCCAGGTCATCCTAGACGGCCACGATATTACGAACCAACCGCCTGAGGAGCGTCACATCACGACGGTCTTTCAATCCTACAGCCTGTTTCCCAACATGACGGTTCAGCAAAACCTCGCCTACGGGCTTAAATTTCAGTCAATTTCGCGGGCCCAGCGTGATGAAAAGGTTGCACGGATGATGGAACTATTACAGTTGACAAAGTTAGCGGCAACCCCAGTGACGGAAATTAGTGGTGGTCAGCAGCAGCGGGTAGCACTAGGGAGGAGCTTAATCGTTAACCCGCAGTTGCTCCTGCTTGACGAACCCTTTTCAAACCTGGATGCAGAGTTGCGCCTACGGTTACGGGCAGAGTTACGAAAGCTGCAGCGGCAAATGAAAATGACCATGATTTTTGTCACCCATGACCAGCAGGAGGCGTTGGCTTTGGGGGACCGGATTTTACTAATGGCGGCCGGGCGTATCCAGCAGTTAGCGACGGGACCGGACCTATACAACCACCCGCAAAATCAGTTTGCCGTCCAATTTATCGGTGCCGTAAACCAGCTTACCGGTGACCGTTACGTACGACCGGAGGCGGTATCCATCACTCCTAACCCTCAGGGGGATGGCATTGTAACCACCTGCCTGTTCCAAGGAGCCACGATCAACTATGGAGTTCGCTACCAGGGGCGTGATTTTCAGGTAACCTGCCTCAACCGGGGCCCCCAGCTCCGGGTTGGCGACCGGGTGACGGTAACTTATCAGGATAAGAAGTTAGGAGAATAACAATGAGAGTTTTACATGTTTTAGCGCAGCTCCCTTCAAAGACGGGGAGTGGTGTTTACTTCACCAATGTTATTAAGGGACTCGATGACTGTCAAAACGCCTGTATTTATGGATGCTATCCCGGCTTTAAGGGGACAGAACTGCCCACGAAGCATCAGTACCCAGTCACCTTCCCCAATGCTACTTGTGACTTTCCCCTCCCTGGGATGAGTGACGTTATGCCTTATGAAAGTACTGTTTACGGTGAGATGACCCCGAAGATGATTGCAAATTGGCAAGCAGTTTTTCGGGCAACAATCCGCCGGGCAATTAGTGAATTTAAGCCGGACGTGATCCTGTGTCACCACCTGTGGTTTTTAACCTCAATGGTGTGTCAAATTGCCCAGGTGCCGGTCTATGCCTTTTGTCACGGGACCGACATCCGTCAAGCTAAGCAGCACCCCGCGTTAAAGGACCACTACGTAACGAACCTTGACCGGCTACAACACGTTTTTGCCCTTAGCCACTTAGAAAAGCAACGGATCCAAGCCACCTATGGTTTGCCAGCTGAAAAGGTGACCGTGGTTGGGGGTGGCTATGATCCGGCAATCTTTAACCCGCGTGACCGGGTCGCCCACCAGGGAGTCAACGTCGTTTATGCTGGTAAAATCTCGGCAGCCAAGGGCGTCTATGCGCTCGCGACGGCATTTGACCGCCTACGCACCAGTTTCCCGTATGCTGAGTTAACGTTAATTGGCAATGCTGATGAGGTCGCTAAGCGGCGGCTCGCTCCTTTCTTGCAGAACCCTAATATCCACTTGCACAACGTGGCTGACCAGCGACACCTTGCTGACTTTTACCGCCATAGCGACGTGTTTGTCCTTCCTTCCTATTACGAAGGACTAGGGTTGGTTGTTATCGAGGCGTTGGCATGTGACCTGCGGGTGGTAACGACCACGATTCCCGCGCTAAAGGAACAGCTGGGGCCGGTGGTTAAGGAGAGTGGGGTAATTTCGTACGTTGACTTACCCCGAATTGTTAACCAGGATGAGCCGGTTGCAGAAGACCTACCAGCTTACTATGACCGCTTGCAAGCGGCCCTGGTAAAGCAGATCACCGCAATCAAGGGGCAAGCTGACTTCCCAAACAAGGTTCGTACGGCAATCCAGCGGAGCAGCTGGCCCCGGTTAATCAACCGGATTCGCCAGGTGCTGGAAAAATAGGCGATGACAATATATTAACGGCTTCCCGCGTTCAGATAATCCGAATGTGGGAAGCCGTTAGTAGTTATTTAAGGTTAATTGAATGCCCACTGACCTTACGCATGATGAAGTAGTAAACAATACCAATGACAAACCAGCCCGTGCCCAATACCTTGGCGACCGGGTGAAGGTTGCCAAGGACGGCAAAGACAATGATAAAGCCAATGACTGGTACTAGGAGGTGACGGAGGTAATCTTGAGAATGGTTTCGCAAGATGTAGTGGTTGATCACGGCCAAGTGGAGTACGCAAAAGGAAAATAGCGCCCCACAGTTAACCACTGAGGAGAGGGTGGTTGAATTATTCATAAAGAGTATCCCAATCACAATCGAGACCCCCGCTACTAACAGGGTTGAGACGTAAGGCGTCTTGTATTTAGGGTGGATGGTCGCAAAGATTGCCGGCATGTTCTTGTCCCGGGCCATACTATAGAGGACTCGAGAAAGGGCAGCTTGCATAACCAACGCACTGGCCACCCCCAGCGCCAGGATGGTAATTACGGTTGTTAACACTAGCAGGGGTTGACCGCCTACCTGGTAGGCAATTTTATAAAAGGCCGTATTGAGGTTGCCTAATGTCTTGTAGTTGGGGTGAATTAAGGCAGCTAGATAGGTTTGGCTAACAAAGAGGAGGCCGATCAAAAAGAGGGTCCAAAGGATGGCCTTACCGACGACCTTGTTGCCACCCTTGGTTTCTTCTGCCATTGTGCTGACCCCATCAAAGCCTAAAAAGCTTAGGACAGCAATCGAAACGGCGGACAGAATTGCCGTTGGGCTGAAGGTTGCCGGATTGTAGAAGGGCTTTAGGGTGACCCCTTCACCGGCCCCGTGATAGAGGCCCCAGATACCACAGGCAAAGAAGATCGCCAGGGTAATTAACTGAATGATGATAAACAGTTTGTTAGCCTGGGCGGTAAATTCAACCCCGCGAATGTTGACCAGGGTATTAATGGCGCAGAATAAGACTAGCCAAACGACCGGTGAGATTCCTGGCAGGAGCCCCTTTAGTGAATTGGCCGAGAGAACATACAGCAGGGCAGGGATGAAGATGTAGTCCAGCATGATCATCCAACCAGAAATAAATCCCGTCACGGGTCCGATTCCCCGTTGCGCGTATGCGTATACCGAACCGGCAATCGGGAAGGCCTGGGACATTTGACTGTAGCTGATGGCGGTAAAGAGCATTGCGACCATGCCGACTAGGTAAGCCATCGCGACCATCCCCTGGGCCGGGACCACTACTGAACCGTAAATCCCAAAGGGGGCCACCGGGACCATGGCAATCAGGCCATAGATAATGAGGTCTTTGCAGGTTAATTTTCGACTAAGCTCCTGCTCATAGCCGAACTGGTGGAGGTCAGTTGATTGGTCATTGACATTCTTCGTACTAGCCATTTGGCTCCCCTCTCTCACTAAGATGATAAATAGATTAGAAATAAATGTGTACATATTAATAATACCATTGTAACTGCGTCCTGACAACAAGTGAGTAGGTGAACAAGCTAGTGCTAGTGCACACTGTTAACTAAGTACGCTATAATTAACTTGTATTGATCAACCGCTTACATTTTATTGATTGTGGAGGGATTTATTATGCACAAGATTGGGATTATTGGGTTAGGTCACGTTGGAACGACGGTCGCACATATTTTGCTGATGAAGGGACTGGTTGATGAGCTGGTGCTAATTGACCAAAACGCGAAAAAGGTTAATGCCGAGTATCTTGACTTTAGCGATTCGTTTGCCCGGACCGCCACATCGGCGGTGATCAAGCGTAACGACTACGCCGAACTAGCCGATGCTGATATTATCGTGACGGCCTTTGGTGATATTGGTGCCACTGCCCGAACTGGGGACCGCTTTGCTGAACTGCCGATTAACAAGAAAAATGCCGCGTTAGTTGGTAAGCAAATTAAAGCAAGTGGCTTTAAAGGGATTTTATTAAATATCGCCAACCCGTGTGACGTAATTGTAAATGCCTTACAGCAGGCGACGGGGTTGCCACGCGAGCGGGTCTTAGGAACGGGGACCTTTTTAGATACGGCCCGGATGCAGCGGGCTGTCGGAAGGCACTTTGGTGAGGATCCTAGAAACGTCAGTGGGTTCGTGTTGGGTGAACACGGTAACTCGCAATTTACTGCCTGGTCAACGGTCAAAATTGATGGTGAGGCGGTGACTAAGTTAGCTGACCAGGGCCAAATTGACCTGGCTGAAATTGACCAGGGGATCAAAGACAGTGCCTTTAAAGTAGTTGCCGGAAAGGGGTACACCTCCTTTGCCGTCGCAACGTGTGCTGTGCGGATGATTGCGGCCATTTTTGCCGACCGGCATGAATTTATGCCGGCTTCCGTATACTTGGAGAAGTACGGTTGCTACATTGGCTACCCGGCAATTATCGGTCGGGCCGGTGTTGAGCGGGTAAAGCCAGTCGACCTGACCGCAACGGAACAAGCTAAGTTGGTGGAGTCGGTTAAGACGATTACTGCCAAAGCCAATGCGTAGTTAGACCTGGCTTGCTAGTCGGTAAGTACAAAGGCGGGAGACAGAACTAGCTTGCTAGTTCGTCTTTCGAAGCGAAGCAAGCCTGTAGGGAACCCCCGTCGACGCGCAGCTAGCCTTTAGGAAGCACAAATAGGCCTCCAGTGTTCGACTTTGTCGAGCGTTGGAGGTCATTTGTGTACTGCGCTGTTCGTATTTTAGCTAAGTTGTAGAGCTTATGTCACAGCCCCGCCTTTGTATATTGTGTTGTTGTACTGCCTTATTAGGCTAGATTGAAATACGTCCTGAGCATCTTTGCCAGTGGCTTATAGAGAATAAAGTAGAAGGCGACGTTACCGAGTGCGTGGTAGCCGTCAAATAGCAGGCCGTTTAACCAGTAAACAACAAAGGCAGCCAGCCCACCGTAAATTGACATCCCAATACTGATAAAGAAGCCGTACTCAAATCCCAAAAATCCGGCGAGAATCACCTGCAACAAGAGGTGCTTACGGATTGGCAAAACCTTAGCGAGGCCAGCAACCGTGAGGACGCAGACGGCGTAGGCCAGGATCTGGGGAATTGTCCAAATGCCGAACCCTAAGACTAGGTTAGAGACGATCATGATCATCATTGCTAGCGAAATGCCAAAGCCAATCCCCATGATCAAAGTCACGATCATAATCATATCGGTAACCGGTTGGACATTGGGGATGAGAACCCGGATGACCCGAAAGACCACGCCAATTGCGGTGAGCATTGACATGAGGGTCATTCGTTTGATTTGCGCATGTTTGTTAGTCATTAGTGGTCACTTCCCGCTAGTTGCTCATCTTGCCCAGGTTAAAGACAACGTGGTCATTATTCTTCACGTGTTGTTGCATAACCGACTTGTTACTGGACTGGCCATTGATGGTGTATGTCAAGTAAACCTGCTTATTCTTGTTCTGGCTCTTACCGTCAATCGCGGCAACCATGTCCTTGTCGACAATTTTGGTCTTCCAGCCCTTCTTAAGACCGTCAAGCACGGTGGCGTTTTCCTTAACCGTGACCTTCTTATTGGCAAACTGCTTGTTATTTTGCTTTAGGGTATAGGTCACCTTAACCGTATTGCTAGCATTGGCCGTCGTTGAATGGCCGCCGATCCCGTTTAAACACCAGCAAGCAAGTAGGACCGTTAGTGCACCAACCAACCATTTGACCTTTTTCATCATTGTTAAACCACTCCTTGTTATCAAGTTAGTTTAATCATAGCAACAAATGTAAACGGTTACTAACAGATTGACGCAACATGTCAATTAATTGCTATAATTGGACAAAATATTGTCATTGGGGAACCAAAGTTAACAGATTTTCTTCTGAAATTAGCCGGCAGGAAGGCGGGGATGTGCGCTATACTAGTAATTAACAAAATTAACGATGGATGGTGAAAAAATGGTAAAGTCGGCTCGGAACAAGACAATTGACTTTGACCTGGCCCATGCACCCGCAGGTGTGGTGGCTAAAATCAAAACAGCAGATGATGACCTTTCGACTCGGTCCGCAGTCCTTGACCAGAGTATTAATGGTGACTCGTTTGCTGTCCTTCCCCAGCTCCCGGACCGCCTAGCCGACTTGGCATTAGTTGATCCGCCGTACAACCTGAATAAGCAATACGATGGGCTCAACTTTAAACACCTGGCAGATGTTGACTACCAAGACTTTACCCAGCGGTGGGTTGATGCTTTAAAACCCAAGCTGACGCCAACGGCCAGCCTGTACGTTTTTTCGGACTGGCAAACTAGCATTGCGATTGCCCCCATCTTGGCGCAGAATTTTATAATTAAAAACCGGATTACCTGGCAGCGAGAGAAGGGCCGGGGGGCTAAGACTAACTGGAAGAATGGTCTTGAAGACATCTGGTTTTTAACCCTGAACGCAAAGAAGTACACCTTCAATGTTGACCAAGTAAAACAGCGGCGCCAGGTGATTGCCCCCTACCGGGAAAATGGTCAGGCTAAGGACTGGCAGGAGACGGCGGCGGGACGTTTTCGTGACACCATGCCGTCAAACTTTTGGGATGATATTTCGATTCCTTACTGGTCAATGCCGGAAAACACGGGGCACCCGACTCAAAAACCAGAGAAGTTGTTAGCGAAGACAATTTTAGCCAGTTCAAACCCTGGTGACCTGATTTTGGACCCCTTTGCGGGCGCGGGATCGAGCCTGGTGACGGCTAAAAAGCTGGGCCGTCATTACGTGGGAATTGAGCAAAGCAAGTTATATACCGCCTGGGGGATTTACCGACTAATGCGGGCCGACCATGACCAGAGTATTCAGGGCTACCAGGACGGCGTTTTCTGGGAGCGCAACACTGGTGCGTTGCAACGGGCCAATAAGCGACATAAGTAGTACAACGAGGCTGGGAGAAAACTCCCCCATAAGGAGCAAAATACTAAAGCGCAGTACACGAAGAGGACTCTAGCGTTCGGAAAAATCCGGACGCTAGAGCCCTCTGTGTGCTTTCTACCGGCCAGCTGCACTTCGATGAACTAGCAAGCAGTTCTGTATCACTGTTATGAACGTAGATAACACCGTCTTTACCGGCTAGCTGTTAAATGAATTGTCACCGCTCTGGGTGATTAGCCGGATTAGGTCGGGGTTGTTCAAGTCATGTTCCAACTTACCGCCTTCATCCTGTTCACGGTTACCAAGCTCGTTGTCACCGCTGTCGCTGGTTAAGATTGCCCCCGGCTGGTTACTAGTGTCGACTTCATTGTCACCACTCTGGTTATTAACGAGGTAGTGGCCGTTAACGGTTAGTCCATGCGCAGAAAAGTCACCGGAATCTATGTCGGCTTTCCCGCCTTTTACCATTACGCGGTCAAAGTCAATGTCACCACTGGTGTTAGTTACCCGGGTGCCAGTGAGCTGGCTGTTGGTTACCTCGATGTCGCCGGAGTCGCTGGTTAGGATGCTGCCGGCTAAGCGACACTTATTAACGGTGAGGTCGCCGGCAGTCGTTTTGACCATACCACTAGCGAGGTGGAGTTGGTGGAGGTCGATATCATCATTGCTTTTGATGGTCAAGCCTTTCAACTGACTGCCCCGTGGCACCGTGATGGTAATCCGGTCGGTACCACGCGACCAGATAAAGTGGGGATGCTTAGCCCGGACGCTCGGTGTCTGAGTCACGGTTAACTGACCGTCCTTAACTTGGGCCTTGACTGCGGCCGGCTTTTGTCCAGCGTATTGAACCCGGTAATGGGCCCCTTCTTTAACCGTTATTTCGGCTGCGGCCGCGGTAACCTTAACCCGGTTAAAATGCTTCTTACTGAGGGTTTGCCGATGAGTTTGGGTGACCGTCGCCCGACTAAAGGGGTCAAACGGTTGGTGGTGGCTGAAGAAGCCGATGATGGTAATGAGCGTACCGATTGCCACTAAAATTCCGCCGAGGGTGAGTGCTTTTTTCATTAGGCAACCTCCTTAAACTTAAGCTTCAGGTAGTGAACCAGCTGCTTGCAGCCACCGACCAGCCATTTGCCGGCCCAGATCACTAGTACGATTACGATGATGAGGATTCCCAACAGGATGATCCCACCGCCAAGGTAGAAGATGGCCGCCCAAAGGTCACTGGTAAAGAGGGACGCGGCGGTGCCAAACGCAGCAATCCCGATCCCCAGTACGGCACCGATAATACCGATGGCGATCCCGATCAGTTCGATTGCTAGCGGTATAAGGATCATTGCTAATACCACGACAAGGGTGGCATAGAGGACCTTTTTTAGGCGCCGGTTATTTTCCTGGTTAAGGGGGGAATCGGCGGGTACTGACTGGTCACCACTGGTCTTAGTAATAATTTCATGGCTAAGTTGCTCTGGTGATCCTAACTGGTCAACAATCTCCTTGACGGTTGTAAACCCGGCGTCTTCAATGTATTCGTTATAGAATTCAACGGCATCAGCTCGTTCCTTGCTCGACAAACTGGCAAGCTGGTCCGTCAGCTGTTGGATATATTGTTCGCGTGCGGTCATTGAACTCCCCCCTTATCATTCGCGTTAAAGACCTTATCGAGGCTTTCTTTATAGTCGTTCCATAATTTGCGGACCCGGTTGAGGTGCTGGTCACCTTTACGGGTAATTCGGTAGTAGCGACGGTTGCGCCCCTGGTAGTTTTGCTGGTAGGTCGTCACGTAACCGCCCTGGTTGAGTCGCCGTAAGACGGGATACATGGTCGATTCCGAGATTGAGATTACTTTTTGCATCTCCTGGGTGAGAGCATAGCCATAGTAGTCTTGTCGTTCAAGAATTGCCAGGACCATCCCATCAAGGAGGTCGGCGGTAATGGTTATTTTCATGGTGACGCTCCTTTATTATCTTTTGTCTAATATTATATCTTATATAGTATTATAGACGCAATAGGTAAGGGGAATATTAAAGGTGGCGCTGTGACATAACTCCCCCATAAAAGAGCAAAATGCTACAGTGCAGTACACGAAGAGGACTTTAGCGTTCGGAAAATCAGAACACTAAAGGCCTCTTCGTGCTTCCTAAAGGCTAGCAGCGCGCCCTAACGGTTTGCTGCGCTTTGAAAAACGTTTCACTTCCCCACCTCGTTGGTGTATAACTATTATTCTTTAACAAATCCGGTTTGTTTAAACTTGGTGCCATGCATTAAGGTGTTTTCAACTGGACACTTTTTAGCGACATCGGCTAAGAACTGCTGGATGTCTTCTGGTGACTCGTCACTTCTCAGGTGAGGTTCATAGCGGATTTCGGTAAACTTGTACAAACTCTCACCATCGACGTCTTCGCGGCCCAGGTCACCCTCAACGTTGACCCAAAATGCTTGGAGATCAAAGTGCCGTTTGCGGGCCAGTTCAGTGGCGGTAATTGATTGGCACGCCCCAAATGAAGCCAGGAGAATCTCGACAGGGTTCATCCCGGTGTTGGTGCTATTTGGTTCATCAAAGGTAATTTCAAACCCCCGGGCCCCCGCAGCAACCTGCATTCCGGTAGTTGTTTTAGTGGCTTTAACTTTGTAAGTACTCATTATCACAAACCTCCTCTTTTCCTGAGTGTACCTAATCGAAACTGGGGACGCAATGAAAATGCCTCTTTGACCTGGTAAATTTAAATGCCTATAATCAATAGTATTAATAACTAACGCGAGGATGAAATGGGGAGGTTAAGATGAAGTATTCGCACCGGTTAAGTGATGCCGTGCACATCTTAGTGTATTTAGAAATTTTAGGCAGCGCCAGTAGCTCCACGATTGCTGATAGTGTCAATTCCAATCCCAGCTTAATCCGGCGTCTGATTGGCCGGATGGTTAAAGCCCAAATTCTAAACCGCCGCGGGAAGGGCAGCGAGATCGAAATTAACCTGGTGCGGCCGGCAAGTGAAGTCAGCCTCCTTGACGTTTATCAAGCGGTTGAGGACCACCAGGAGTTTTTAAACGTGGATCCGGAAGTTAACCATAACCAAAAGCTGGGCCGGAGTATGCCAGCGGTGCTAGGAAACACTTATGGCCAAGTTCAAGCCGCCGCTGAACAGGAGATGGCACACATCAGTCTCCAGTCGATTATCATGGCGGTTCGAAAACAAATGCAAGAATAAGGAGCGGGGATCGCACCCCGTAAGCAAACAGAAGGCTCTAGCGTTCGGGTTCTGAACGCTAGAGCCTTCTGTTTGCACTTTCTTACAAGCTTAATTTTCTTCCAGGGCCGTGCGGACTTCGTTAATGTTAGTGCCGTCGATTGCCGAGATTGGGATGACCTTTTTGACTCCGGCGCTCAGCAAGAGCTTGCGGAAATATTCAATGTCGCCGTCACCCGCCTGGTCAATCTTGGTGACTAGACCAAGTGTTGGCTTAGTGAGCATTGAACAAAAGCCGGCCGGGTAGACCAGGCGCCGGTCCGTGGCACTTTGAAGAAGGACCACAATATCAGCATCAACCGCGGTCGTACGTAGGCAGCGCATCATATTGTGGTGCTCCATATATTCACCAGGCGTGTCGATGAAATTAGTTGAGAACTCGATTGCCTGGGTTTTATCATATTTAATCTGCTGGTGTTTGAGCCGCTGCATCAAGGTCGTCCACAGCCGATGGGGCCGATTAACATTGCACGCTTCACCATCCATCACCTCAAATCCTATCATACTATTGATTGGAATAATTGGTAACGCTTTATAAGGCTGGGTGCATCATCTTAATATGCTTACGGTCGGCCTCGATAAAGGTCTGACCAAACGACTGGAAGCCAAACTTAGCATAGTAGTCACGGATGTAGTACTGGGCATGGATAATAATTTCTTTTCCCGGGAAATAACGTTGGATACCAGCCAGTAGCCTATTCATCAAGGGAGTGGAAAGGCCGGTGCCCCGGTAATCCTTAGCAATTACTACCCGACCAAAAGTGACGTGGTCGTTATCAACAAAGTAGCGGGCGTAGGCAACGAGGCGGTTGTGATCCTTACAAAGAAGGTGACGGGCCCGAGGATCATTGTCGTCCGGGTCATAAACGGCACTTCCCTGTTCGGTATTGAAAACAACGGCCCGCAGTTTGAAAATCTGAAAAACTTCGTAATTTGTTAATTCCGTAAAGGATTTATCAAGCCAATCCACATTAACCGCTCCTTACTGGACTTCATGAGGTGATGGCTTACCAGCCAAGATTAGCAGAACGTCTTCTAAAGAGAAGTCGACCATGTTCTTAACAGCGTTGTTGGTGAAGAAGGCAATGTGTGGCGTGAGGATCACGTTGTCCATTGCGTGTAGCTCTTCGATCAGCGGGACGTCGTGCAGTCCCGTTTCGCGCCGGTCGGTCATGACCACCTTTTCTTCCCCTTCAAAGGTGTCGAGGGCTGCCGCCGCTAGTTGGTGGTCCTTAAGCGCGCTGACCAGGTCGGCCGTGTTTACCACCGGTCCCCGGCTGGCGTTGACCAGTCCGGCCGTTGGCTTCATTAAGGCGAAGTCCGGTGCCGTTAACAGGCCCATGGAGCTGGGGTTCAGGTCCACGTGAAGGGAAACAACGTCACTTTGCTTCAACAATTCTGCCTTCGAAACGTAGTTGACAACCCCCTTGAGTTCGTCACGGGGTTGGACGTCGTAACCAAGCACGTGGGCGCCGAGGGCGTTTAATAGTTTTGCCAGGGTTCCCCCGATTCGACCGACCCCAATGATACCAATGGTGGCAGTGTGAATTTCCAGCGCCTGCTCATCGCTGAACCAGCGAAAGTCATCAGCGGCAACTTGGGAATCGAAGCGGTAGGACTTACGGAGGAGGCGGAAAATCTGCATGAGGGCGTGCTCAGCTACAGACCGTGGGGAGTAGGCCGGCACGTTAGTAACCGTCAGGCCGTTTTCGTGGGCCTTAGCGATGTCAACCATGTCAAAGCCGGCGGTTCGGGTCGCAATCTGTTTTAGTCCATTTGCTTTAAGCTTAGGATAAACACGGGGGTCGACCTTGCTTCGTTGTTGGATCACAAGCCCGTCAACGCCGGCGGTTTGGTCGACGGCATCATCAATTAGTTGGGGTGTGGTAAGGATTTCAACGTGGTGGTCCGCAGCAAAGGCGTTAATTGCTGGTAGTTCATCGTCACGCACGCTCGTCATTAAGATTTTAGTCATCAGTTTAGTCCTCCTTTAAAAATGTACTGATCCGGTCAACGGCTAGTTGGAGCTGGTCCATGCTCGTGGCGTAGCTGAGGCGTAAGAAGCCTTGGCCGCCGGCCCCAAAGTAGGAACCAGGGATCACTGCGACCCGGCCCTGCTCAGCCAGTGCGGTGGCAAAGGCGACGTCGTCACTACCGGCACTTGCGGGAAGCTGTGCAAAAACATAAAAGGCACCATTTGGCGTTGCTAATTTAAAACCAAGTTTTTGCAGGGCCGAAACCAAGAAGTCCCGCCGTTCTTGGTAAGCCTGCTTCATTTCAAGGGTCGCTTGCTGGCCAGCATCAGTTCCGAAGGCGGCTGTAGCGGCAGCCATTGCTGAATCGGTGGCGGATGTAATCATCATCCCGCTAAGTGCACTGACGGGACCCATCAGTTCCCGGGGACCAGCAATGAAACCGATCCGGTAACCTGTCATGGCATGGGACTTAGAGGCACCGTTGAGGACCAGCGTTTGCCCCGGTAGAAATTCCGCGATGGACGTGTGGTGGCCATCGTAGACCAGCTCGGCGTAAATTTCATCGGCAATCACTACTAGGTTAGTGTCTTGAACCGCTGCTGCTAGTTCGGCAATCTGCTGGCGGCTGTAGGTTACACCGGTTGGGTTAGATGGGTAGTTAAGAATTAAGGCCTTCGCCGCGGGATGGTGATGGATGGCATCTTGGAGCTTTTCGGGAGTCAGCACGAAGCCGCTGTTGCTAGTGTCAATTTCAACTGCCTGTCCACCGAGGATTGTGGTTACGGCCATGTAAAGTGGGAAGGTCGGGGTGGCAACCAGGACCTCGTCACCCGGGTTAATCAACGCCGCTAAGGCCGCGAAAATTCCCTGGGTAGCCCCGACCGTTACGGCGATCTCCCCATTTGGGTCGTAGTTTAATTGGTAGCGGTTAGAAAGGAAGTGGGCGATTGCCTTTCGAAGGGCACTGGTCCCCACCCCAGGTGCATAGTGGGAATCATTATTCTTAATACTATCGATAGCTGCCTGCTTCATTGCGGCAGGGACGTTAAAGTCGGGTTCCCCCAGGGTTAACTTGACGATTCCCGGGACAGCGCTGGCCTTAGCATCGAATTCTCGAATGCCGACCGGTTTAAGACGGGTAAAGTTGGTGTTCAGTTGTTTCATTAAGTTTGGTTTAGTTGTGGGCATAAAAATTCCTCCTTGAATACGAAAAAAGACCCGGGATAACGATGATCTCCGGGTCTTTTCATCAGATTGGAATGAGTATGATGAGGAGGGCTCCGGAGATGTTAGATCATCCGGAAACCGCCAATGACAAAATCACTGCTGGTTAGCGGATGGCGCTTCGCTAAACCAGAAGTAATATGCGCGATTCACTTGTTGCATCTTTGATTTCATCATTGCTGCTCTCCTTGATTAACTGATTGTTAATTATTCTAATCATTTTTTAATTTTTGTCAAGGACCCTGAGTGAATATTAATAACTTATTGTTTTTTTCTGGCGGTGACTCATTAATTGCTGGTGATTGGCAATTGATGATAAAATACCTTATTTTTTCACTATATTACATTTGTGTTATATCACAGATGTGATATAATAGTAATCGTAAAGGAAGTGATTGGCAGTGCAGATTGATATTAAACGATACTTAGAGGTTCACAACTTAACAATCTACCAAGTATCCAAGCGTTCTAGATATGGCTACACAACTTTGCACAAATCATTTAATAAACCACAATCGAGTTCGACGTCGCTTAATTTACGCGATTTAGATGCTCTTGCGCGAGCAGAGCACCGGGCCATGTGGGAAGTCCTACGTGACTTAGAGAGTCACTATTTAAAAGATGATAGCGGCAAGCCGTTGTAGTTATTAGACAACGCTGGCTACGTTGGATGATTAATAACAATTTGCAATCAATTTTGAAATAAATTAGTACGAGGGGGTACTGCAAAATGGCACAAAATCCAATGGATCCATTTAACAGCGATATGAATGACATTTTTAACCAATTAATGGGTGGCATGAATGGTGCAACTAACCGTCGTTACATGATTAATGGGCACGAGGTTACACCAGAAGAATTTGCCCAATATCGGCAAAGTGGTCAATTGCTTGGTGGCATGGCACCACAACAAGGTGGTCAACCGGGCCCACAGCCAAACGAAGGCAAGGAAAGCATTTTGCACAAGCTCGGCCGGAACTTAACTGAAGAAGCCCGGCAAGGTGAGCTTGACCCTGTAATTGGTCGGAACAAGGAAATTCAAGAAACAGCTGAAATCTTGAGCCGGCGGACTAAGAACAACCCGGTTCTGGTTGGTGACGCAGGTGTTGGTAAGACGGCGGTTGTCGAAGGTTTGGCCCAAGCAATCGTCGACGGCAACGTTCCTGCCCCAATTAAGGACAAGGAAATCATCAGCATTGACATCTCAGGGTTGGAAGCTGGTACCCAATACCGGGGCAGCTTCGAAGAGAATATGCAAAAGCTGATTGATGAAGTCAAGAAGGCTGGTAACGTCATCCTCTTCTTCGATGAAATCCACCAAATCATTGGGGCTGGTTCTACCGGCTCTGACAGTGGCTCCAAGGGGATGGCTGACATTATCAAGCCTGCCCTTTCCCGGGGTGAAATTACCGTCATTGGGGCGACTACCCAAGACGAGTACCGGAACACCATCATGAAGGATGCCGCTTTAGCACGGCGGTTTAACCCAGTAACGGTTAATGCACCAAGCAAGGCCGACACGGTGGCCATCCTGAAGGGGATTCGGGACCTGTACGAACGGCACCACAACGTTAAGTTGCCAGATGACGTTTTACAAGCAGCTGTTGACTACTCTGTTCAGTACATGCCACAACGGTCATTACCAGACAAGGCCATTGACCTGATTGATATGACTGCGGCTCACTTGGCTGCAAAGCACCCAGCACACGATGCTAAGCAGATCGAAAAGGAAATTGAAAGCCAAGAAAAGAAGCAAAAGGCGGCCGTAAAGAAGGAAGACTACCAAGCTGCTCAAGCGGCTAAGGATAAGATTGCTGACCTGAAGAAGCAACTGAGTCAAAACTCCGAAGACGAAAAGGTCACGGCAACTCCAGAAGATGTGGCCAAGGCTGTTGAACAAATGACGGGGATTCCGGTTTCTAAGATCGGGGCCAGCGATGTTGAACGGCTAAAGGACATGGACAAGCGGCTTGAAGGCAAGGTTATCGGCCAAGACGAAGCCGTTGAAGCAGTTTCGCGGGCTATCCGGCGGAACCGGGCAGGCTTTGACGAAGGTGACCAACCAATTGGTTCCTTCCTCTTCGTTGGGCCAACTGGGGTCGGTAAGACTGAATTAGCTAAGCAATTAGCACTCGACATGTTCGGTTCTAAGAACGATATCATCCGTTTGGACATGTCAGAATACTCCGACCGGACCGCGGTTTCTAAGTTGATCGGGACGACGGCTGGTTACGTTGGTTATGATGACAACTCCAACACCTTGACTGAAAAGGTTCGTCGGCACCCATACTCCATCATCTTGCTTGATGAAATTGAAAAGGCCAACCCACAAGTGATTACCTTACTGCTTCAAGTATTGGATGACGGTCGTCTGACGGATGGTCAAGGTAACACCATCGACTTCAAGAACACGATTATCATCGCCACTTCTAATGCGGGTTACTCCAACGATGCCCCAGTTAAGCTTGGCAGCGATGAGGACGAGGAAGACTTGATCAAGAAGTTGACTAACTACTTCCGTCCTGAATTCTTGAACCGCTTTAACGCCATCGTTGAATTCCACAGCCTTTCCAAGGAAGACCTGCAAAAGATCGTTGACCTGATGCTGGCAGACGTTAACAAGACCCTGGCTAAGAAGGGGATGGACGTTAAGGTTACGCCAACTGCTAAGAAGTACCTGATTGATGAAGGTTACGACAAGACGATGGGTGCTCGTCCACTTCGTCGGGTTATCGAACGGGAAATCCGTGATAAGGTTACTGACTACTACCTTGACCACTTGGATGCCAAGCACTTAGTTGCTGAAATGCAAGATGGCAAGTTGGTAATTGTTGATGCCAAAGATGCTACTGATGACGACAGCGACCAATACACGCCAGTAGCGGACGACGACAAGCAGGCGGACAACAACGACGAAAAGTAATTCATACTGGTTGAACTAAGGACGAGGAAATGTGACAGAATTCATTTATGACTTCGTCGCTACACCCCGTTGATGCACAGCTTTAGAAAGAATAAAGAAATGGGGCTGTGACATAATCTCTACAGCCTAGCTAAAGTACGAACAGCGCAGTACACAAATGGCCTCCAGTGCCCGGCAAATCCGAACGCTGGAGGTCTATTTGTGCTTGCGGGGGTTCGAAGACGAACTAGCAAGCTAGTTCTGTCTCACTCCCATTTTTTGCAGTGTAGCATCTTCTTTAGTTTATTGTTTCATATGAAACATTTGTGGCTTGCTTTTAATTTCTGAATCCGGGATAATGTTTGTAAGGGCTTACAGAAATCTGTAGAAGCTCGCTGCTGTTATGTTTGGATTGTGAAAATGGAGGGAATACCATGAGTAAGATTTTCGCATTTAGTATCCGTAAAGATGAGGAACCCTACTTGAAGGAATGGGCTGCTGCCCACCCCAATGTGACGGTTGATTATACTGACCAGCTGCTGACGCCCGCAACGGCCAAGTTAGCACAAGGGGCCGATGGGGTGGTTGTCTACCAACAGCTGGATTACACCTCAGAAACACTCCAGGCACTGGCCGACCAAGGGGTAACCAAGATGTCCTTGCGTAATGTCGGGGTTGATAACATTGACATGGCTAAGGCTAAGGAACTTGGCTTTTCGATTACCAATGTCCCGGTTTATTCGCCCAACGCAATTGCGGAACATGCGGCCATTCAGGCGGCCCGGATTTTACGGCAGACGAAGCGGCTTGATGCTAAGATGGCGCGTGGGGACCTCCGTTGGGCACCGACGATTGGCCGCGAGGTTCGTGACCAAACCGTGGGAGTCATCGGTACTGGCCACATCGGGCGGGTCTTCATGCAAATTATGGAAGGCTTTGGCGCCAAGGTAATCGCGTATGACGTTTTTAAAAACCCCGAATTGGCTGCGCAGGGTTACTACGTCGACTCCTTAGATGACCTGTATAAACAAGCCGATGTGGTGTCACTCCACGTTCCCGCGATGAAGAGCAACTACCACATGATCAATAGCCAGGCCCTTGCCAAGATGAAGGATGACGCGGTCCTGGTAAACGTTTCCCGGGGGCCATTGGTTGATACGGATGCGGTAATTCAAGCGCTCGATAATGGTAAGCTTTTTGGCTTTGTGATGGACACCTACGAAGATGAGGTGGGAGTCTTTAATGCAGATTGGTCGGCTAAGGCCTTTCCAGATGCCCGGTTGAAGAACCTAATCGACCGGCCAAACGTCTTGGTTACACCACACACGGCCTTTTACACCACCCACGCCGTTCGGAACATGGTGGTGAAGGCCTTTGATAATAACCTGGCGCTGGTTGAGGGCCGGCCAGCAGAAACGCCAGTTAAGATTGAATAATTAACGGTGTGACGGGGCCTGATTGCTCGTTAACCAATAAAACGCGGTCACCAGTGTTCGAAATATTTCGACACTGGCAACCGCGTTATTGCTTTAATTAGACTATTTTTCCTTGTCGACAAGTGGCTTCATGAAATTATTATCGACGTGGTATTCGACGGGGAGACCGTTAGTAGACAAGTTGAGCTCAAATGCTAAGCGGTGCGGGTCGAGTCGGTCAGCGACTTCAACGGTGCCCCGGTAACGGAAGCCAAATTTCTTAATGAGTTCTTGCATGACCTTGTTTTTCGAATGGGTATCAATTCGAAAGTCGGTGTACCCCTTCTCCTGGCCGATGGTTAGGAGGTTGGAGAAGAGAAAGCTGCTGAGGTGTTGACCACGGCATTGGTGGTTAATTGCTACCCGGTGGATGGTCAGGTAATGGTCATTATCGTTATACCATGCTCCCCCGGCCAAGTTGTGGTAGTCCTCTTCTGGCCCCGGTTGGAGGGTCGCCACCCCAACCAGCTGGTCGTTAATGATCAGCGCCCAGGACTGGTGGTGGGTGATGTCATTGATGATGGTACCCACGGTCGGATGGCCGTCTTGCCATTGTGGACTCCCGGCGGCCTTTAATGCTTGCCGGCCGTCTTCAATTGTTTGTTTGATGGCTGGCAGATCATGCATGTAGGTCCGACGTAAGTAAATTGTATTCACGTACCTCACCCCTTATTAAAAATAACCGTTGCCAATATTATCACTGAATTATGCCCAACATTCAAGTTCGGGGTTTGGTTATGAAAAGTGGTTGCGGTAAAATTGGATTAGAGAAGGAGATGGGAAAATGGACTTAACTTGGGAAATTATCCGGTGGGTTTTGCTGGGAATAATTATTATTAACGAGTTGGCGGCCATTTTTACCGTCTTCCGGGAGAAACGTGATATTGCGGCGACCTGGGCCTGGCTGTTGGTGTTAACCCTGATCCCTGTCGTGGGCTTTATTATTTACGCCTTCTTGGGACGGAAGCCGACCCACCGGCGCTTAGACCGGATTAAGTCCCAGACCCGGTTAAAGCTCAAAGAAGCGGTTGACCGGCAACGCAAGCAGTTTCGTAACATGCCCAAACCGCGTTTTTCGATCGCCCAGGTTTACCGGCGGACGATCATGCTCTTCCAGAGTATTGACGAATCATTTTTGAGCCGTCATAACCAGGTTGACATCTTCACCAATGGTGACCAGCTCTTTGCCCAAATGTTTGATGATATTGCGGCCGCGAAAAAGAGTATTCACGTTGAATTTTATACGATTTATAATGACCAGATTGGCAACCAACTGCGGACCTTGTTAGAACAGAAGGCGGCCGAAGGAGTTGAGGTCCGGGTCCTGTATGATTCCTGGGGTTCAATGGGGGTAAAACCAAGCTTTTACGCTAACCTACGTGACCTCGGCGGGTATGCGACGCCCTTTTTGATGACCAGGAGTAACATCTTTGACTTCCGGATTAACTACCGGGACCACCGTAAGATCGTGGTCCTTGATGGAAAAATTGGCTATGTCGGGGGCTTCAACGTTGGCGACCAGTACTTGGGACGGGTGCCCAAGTTTGGCCCCTGGCGTGATACCCACCTCCGGGTTGTCGGGGGCGCCGTCTTTGGGATGCAGCGTCAGTTCATCGGTGATTGGAACGCCTCGGTTAAAAAGGATGCGTCCCGGATTATCCACTACCACCCCTATTTTCCGGAGATCAAGGTTCCTAATGGCAACACCGCAATGCAGACGGTTGCCAGTGGGCCGGATGGCGAGTTAGAGAAGATCAAGATGGGCTACCTGCGCTTAATCAACGCGGCCCAAGACCACATCTGGATCCAGACTCCCTACCTGATTCCTGATGACAGTATCCTCGACGCGCTCCGGGTGGCGGCTCATTCAGGGATCGACGTTCGGATCATGATCCCCTGCAAGCCGGACCACCCCTTTGTGTATCGGGCGACCCAGTATTACGCGCGGGCGTTGGCCAATGAGGGGGTAACGATCTATACCTACCAGCGGGGCTTTTTACACGCGAAAACCATCATGATTGATGGGCGGATGGCCTCGGTGGGGTCGGCTAACCTGGACTTTCGTAGCTTCAAGCTGAATTTCGAAATCAATGCTTTTATCTATGACCACCGGATTACTGACCAGCTGGAGCAGATCTTTGTCAATGATATCCGCAACAGTCGGGTGATGACACCGGCCCGGTTTAACGAACAATCCCGGTGGTTACAGTTTAAACAGTATTTTTCACGGCTCTTATCGCCGATCTTGTAAGGGGAGACAGAACTAGCTTGCTAGTTCGTTTTGCGACGCGCAGCTGGCCTTTAAAAAGCACGAAGAGGCCTTTAGTGTTCGAATTTTCCGAACACTAAAGGCCCTTCGTGTACTGCGCTGTAGCATTCTTCTCTTTATGGGAGAGTTATGTCACAGCCCCATTATTACATAGAATATATGTTCGCCTTAGTATGATAAAATATGGATAGTTTTTGACGGAAAGGATGAAGTGTTGTGGGTAGGCTTAGTTTTGTATTGGGGACAGCAGCGAAGGACCACCAGGAGGTCTTGATTGACCAACTGGCTGACCAGCTGAAGTCCGCGCCGGCGACGGACACCTTTTTTTATATCGTCCCCAACCATATTAAGTTTCAGACGGAAATCGAAGTTCTTGACCAACTACGGGCCCGGCAGGGGAAAAGTAGCGCCGACCGGTTTGCGGCGTCCCGGGTGCAGACTCTTTCAATTAGCCGGCTAGCCTGGTTCCTCTTACGGGATACCCCGGTGCTGCAGCGTCCCCGCCTCTCTAAAATTGGTTTAACGATGCTAGTGGCTAAGGTTGTGCAAGAGCATGAGGATGAACTCCAGCTTTACGCCAGTGAGGCCCAGCAGCAGGGCTTTATCCAAAAGCTAACCGACCAGCTGACCGAATTGGCGAGTGCAAACATTTCGGCGGCCGACCTGACCGACCTTTTGAAGCGGGTTGCCCAGGACCAGGGCGATACGGTTGACCAGTCGTGGTTGGCCAAGATGCACGATGTGGAACTGATCTACCATGCCTATGAGGACCGCTTTGCCGGGCACTTTTTAGGGAACGCGGACCTTTATCGGGCATTGGCCCAGTACCTGCAAACGAACCCTACAGCAGGGGGGATGCACTTTTTTATCGACCGCTTCACCCAGTTTACCCCGGGTGAACAACAGGTCGTCGAAGCAATGATTACCCACGGCTCTTCAACCACGGTTTCATTGGTCTTAGACCGGGGATACCCAGACCAAGACCACCCTGACGCCAGCGCTCTTCCGGCGGAGACCGACCTCTTTTACCCCGCGGCAATGCAGTATCACCGCTTGTGGAACTTTGCGCACCAGCACGCCGCGACGGTCGACCTGGTTTCTAACGTGGTATTGGCGACGACCGACCGGGTGAGTCCTACCCTCAGTCAGGTTGACCAATTTTTCGCGGACTATATCAAGAAGCCCTTAGACCTGACGAGTGGGCCGACCCTGGCCGATCCCGCCGACCTGCAGTTTATTACCACGGTCAACCGGCGGACGGAACTGGAACGGGTGGCTACGATGATTCACCAACTAGTTGCTAATAAGGGTTACCGCTACCGGGATTTCCTGATTTTGAGCCGGCACCTGGATAAGTACCAGACCATGCTTGCCCCCGTTTTTGCGGCCCACCAGATCCCGATTTTCAATGATCACGAGCGCCGGATGGATAACCATCCCCTGGTCACCCTTTTAACGACCCTCTTCAACCTCCCCCTCTATAATTACCGGACGGCGGACATCATTCAGCTCCTCAAGACCTGGCTATTTGCTAAATACCAGCCGGCCACCGGTGACTACCAAGCTCTTAGCCAGGACACCGTCTTTGCAACGGAAAACTGGTGCCTGAAGCGGGCCATTGAGGGGGCCAGCACGTGGACGAACGCCTCCTCGCCCTTGTGGCAGGTGGAAACACCTGCGGCAGAGAATTCACCACTCCCGGACCAGCTTGCCCAGGTCCGGGACTTCGTTGCCAACCACCTGCTTCGTTTCTTTACGGACCTTAAGACGGTGACAACTGGCCGGGAGCTGGCGGGGCGCCTCTACCAGTTCCTGGTTGATAATGGGGTGACGAAGCGCCTTGCCGATTGGCAGAAGTACCAGGCCGATAAGAACCTCGACTTGGCCCGGCAACCCCAGCAGGTGTGGAGTACCTTTTGCCAAATTCTGGATGAATACGTTCAAATTCTGGGGGATACCCCCATCAATGCGGACAACCTGCCGACCGTTTTAGCTGATTTTAGTGAACTCCTTCAGGCGGGCTTTGCGGCGGCCCAGTATTCGCAGATTCCGGCGACCCTGGACCAGGTAACGATTTCAGAAACCGGGATTACCCAAAATCAGGACCGCGAGATTGTCTTCATGATTGGCGCCACGGATGATGTCATGCCAGAGGTTCAACAAAGTGAAAGCCTATTAACCGACCAGGACAAGGAGATCTTAAGTGACTACTTAGACCCGACCAGCCAGTACCTGCCGGCGGGGGCGACCGGCCAATTAAGGGAAGAACCATTTCTCCAGTATTCGGGGATGCTTACCGGGACGCAGCAGCTGGTGATGACGGCCCCGACAACGGGTGGGGATGACCAACCCTTGACCCCATCGCCATATTTAACGGACATGGCCCAGTATTTCCACCAAGACGTGATCGCCTTCCCACTGGTTGCCAGCCCGGCCGGCCAGCAACGGGTGATGGACTATGTTTCGGCGCCCTTGGCCACCCTGAGTCAACTGGTCCAGGTTGAGCGGCAGACGCGCAATGACCAGCCCAAGGGCCCACTGAAACTAGCCAGTGGCTGGCAAGCTGTCCGCCAGGCCCTAATTCAGTTAGCGGCCCAGTGGCGGCTCGCACCAGGGGTAGGGGACCAAGCGGCGGGACTGCAATTAACGCACCGCCTGCAACTGGTTGCCCACGGCTTCAATTACCGCAACCAGGTAGCCGACCTCAACGACCAGCTTGCCGCGGCCCTTTACCTTCGTCACAACCATAACCAGCAAATCTTGTACTCATCAATTTCCCAGTTGCAAGATTACTACGTTAACCCCTATGAATACTTCCTTAAGTATGGGCTGGGCCTCAAGAAACGGGACCAGTTAGCAATGTCCGTCGACCGGATCGGAACCTTTTTCCACAAGGCGATGGAATGGTTTGTTAACGCCGTCAATGCGGACCAGACGCTGGACTTTGCAAAACTCGTTGACCAGCCCGACCGGTTGACGCACCTGATTAATCAGGCACTACAGACGGCCAAAGATGACCAGCCCGACTTGACGATTTTGACCCAGGCTTCCCACCAGGCGGCCTTTCAATACCAGCAGCTAACCGGGATTGTCCGAACGATGCTGACCATCTTGTGTTTCCAGGGGCGGTACACGTTGGCCCGGCCACTCGATACTGAAATCCGCTTTGGCCGGCTGGGCGCGGCGAGAAAGGATGACCTCCGCCCGTTGGAATACCCACTGGCACCGAAAAACACTCATATTTACCTCCGGGGGCGGATCGACCGGATTGACCAACTTAACCGTGATGATAAGGACTACCTAACCGTCGTGGACTATAAGTCGGGTAACCGGACCTTTGACCTCACGGCCGCGTATTATGGACTATCCCTCCAGCTGCTGGCCTACCTGAACGCCATCAATGGTAACCGGGACCAGCTGCCGGCCCGCTTACGGACATCAGCTAACCGTCTTCAACTAGCCGGGGCGTTATACCTTCACTTGAGCAACCCCGTGATCAGTGCTGCGGACCTCAAGGGTCATTCGGACCTGGCGACGATCCAGATGCAGCAGCACCAGTATAAGGGGTTACTTCTCAACGATCCTGCCCTGTTAAAGCAGCTGGACCGTAACCTCGCAAAGCAGGCCCTGGTCTACCCCTTAAAAACGCAGGGGGATAAGATCGCTGGTAAAGCCGGCGCACTGCTGGTGACCCCCGACCAACTGAATTGGCTGCAGGAACGGAACAAACAGCTGATTATCAACGCCGGTAATGACATTATTGCTGGTAAAGTAGCATTAGCGCCATACCGGTTAATAACTGGAAACCGGCGGCAAACCGGGCTCGATTTTACCGACTTCAGTGACATTTACCAGTTTGATAACATGCTCGACCAGCAGAACTACCGGCAACTTGACCCCCACCTGGCCAAGGACCAGTTTAATCAACGCGGTGATGAAAACGGAAAGGAAGACAATGATTAATGGCAACGATTAACTTTACCCCGGCCCAGCAACAAGCAATTCACGACCGGGACCAAAATATTATTGTGTCCGCCTCGGCGGGTTCTGGTAAGACCGCCGTTTTGGTTAACCGGGCCGTGGAACTGATCAAGGAGGGGCGGGCGACCGTTGACCGGCTGCTGCTGGTAACCTTTACCGAGGCGGCCGCCAAGAACATGCGGGATAAGATCCGTCACCGCCTCCAAGAGGTTGCCCAAGACGATCCCCAGTTGCAAGACCGGATGACCGACCAAGTTAACCGGCTGGCGATTGCGGACATCAGCACGATCCACGCCTTTTGTTTAAAGCTCATTAAGCGCTACTACTTCTTGATTAATCTGGACCCCCAGTTCCGCCTCATCACCGATGAAACGGAGCGAGTCTTGCTCCAAGAAGATGTTTGGCACCAGGTCAGCGAGTCCCTGTACGCCAAGGCCGACGAAAAGAGCGCGACCGCCGCTTCCTTTGGCCAGCTCGTCTTAAATTTTTCGGGTGACCGGGATGACCAGGGGTTAAATGACCTGGTATTACGGTTGGCGGAGATTGCTAGTGCCCAGCCAGACCCCGACGGTTGGTTGCAGTCCCTGCCGGCCAGCTACGAGCTGGGTGACCAGGTACTGAAATCAGCATTTTACCAGCACCAGTTGCGGCCACTCGTTTTGCAGCAGCTAGACCAACTTTACCGGGACGATGCAGAAGTGGCGGCCCAGGCGACGGCGGCGGGGCTCGACAAGACTGCCGCCCGGCTGGCGGGCGACCAACTGTTAATTAAGCAGCTGCAAGCGGCCCTTGATCCGGACCGCTTGACGCCTGAAATGATCCGCGCAACCCTTGCTGAGGTATCCTTCGGCAGTTTTAGTGGACGTCCCAAGAAGGGGGAAGCCGGCTATGAGGAGTTTCGGCGGCTAAACCAGGCCCGGAACCAGTTGAAGAAGGCTTGGCCCGCTGCGGCTAGCCAGGTTGCCGACAAGGACGCAGCGCTGGCATTACTGGACCAGTACGCCGGCCAGTTTAGTGAGTTACAGGCGGCGGCCGAAGGGGCCTCGCTGAGTCCAAAGACGATCGAATCGCTTAAAAAGGACCAACAACAATTAGCCGTGGCCCGACAACTATTGGTGCCTAGTACGTGGAATGATATCCAGGCCCTCTTTGCCGGTGCCAAATTTAAGTCGCTGCCGCCTAAGCCCAAGGATGACCCAGTTGCCGCCGCGGTCCATGACGACCTAAAGGCTGCCCGTCAGGCGGTAAAACGTCAGTTAAGCGATATTCAAAAACACTTCTTTAACTATGATGAAGCACAGTTAAAGAATAATTCCCACCAGGCCCAGCGACTATTAACCACGCTTAGCCAGGTAACGATCAAGTTCCGCCAGGCTTTCCAGCGGCTTAAGCAGCGTCGGCACCTCCTGGAGTTTAACGACCTTGAACACTACGCTTACCAAATCTTAACGCCCCCCGCAGACCAACCGGACTGGCAAGAATTGGTTGCTAAGCTCCAACAGCACTACCAAGAAATCATGGTCGATGAGTACCAGGATACTAACCGCCTCCAAGAATCTATCTTGATGCGGTTAACCAACCGGGACCAGCATAACCTGTTTATGGTGGGGGACGTTAAGCAGTCAATCTACCGCTTCCGCCAGGCCGACCCGTCTCTGTTCTTGGCTAAGTACCAGCAATACCGGCAAGACGACCAGGCTGATGAGGCGATCGTATTGGGTGAAAACTTCCGTTCAATGAGCAACGTGACCAGCTTTACCAACCTCCTCTTTGCCCAGCTGATGGGGGCGGACGTCGGCGAAATTAACTATGATGAAGATGCCCACCTTAAGTACGCTGCAACTGATTATGACACTCCGGATAACCAACCCCGGCCAACGGAGATCCTGCTTTATGATGCAAACGCGGACCAGGCGGCAATCCAACAAAATGCGGCCCTGCACGAGGACGATAAGCTTGCCGGTGAGTTGCGGATGGTGGGGCTGCGGATCAAGCAGTTGGTCGAAAACGGTGACCAGCTTTTTGACCGCCAGACCGGGAAAATGCGGCGGTTAACTTACGGTGATATTGTCTTGCTGGAACGGACCAAGAGCATTAACAACACCCTGATGGCTGAATTTAGCAAACTCGACATCCCCCTGACGGTTCATGACGTGAAAAGCTACTTTCAAGCAAGCGAGGTCCGGGTAATGATGGCCCTCCTCCGCTTGATCGATAATCCCCAGCAAGATATTCCCCTGGTGGCCGTCTTGCGGTCACCACTGGTGGGACTAACGACTGATGAATTAGCCCTCATCCGACTGCAAAACCGGACGGCTAACTACTATACGGCCCTTCAAGACTTCCGGCAAAATTACGTGGGTCACCAGCTGGTTAGCGCCGACTTGCTCACCGGGACTGGTGATTCCGTCAAGCAGTTGTACGACAAGGTCAGCCTCTTTCTCGACCAGTTGGCCACCTTCCGCCAGACCGCCCAGCAGCAGTCGTTAGTTGACCTAATTTGGCAAATTTATAATACGACTGGTTACCTTGACTACGTGGGGGCGATGCCGGGTGGTGCCCAACGCCAGGCCAACCTTCACGCCTTTTACCAGCGGGCCCACGACTACGAGCAAAGCAGCTTTAAGGGTCTCTACCAGTTCATCCGTTTCATTGAGAAGATGCAAGAGCATGACAAGGACCTCGGGGTGGCCCCGACCCAGTTGGCCCAAAACACGGTCAACGTAATGACCATCCACGGGAGCAAGGGCCTGCAATTCCCGGTTGTCTTCCTGGTGGACGCAACGCACGGCTTCAACCAGCAGTCGACTAAGAAAACTGCGGTGGTGGATGCTGTCAACAAGGTGGGGATCGAATATACTGACGAAAACCGGGTCCGCTATGACACCCCCCAGCGTCAGGTCATCATCAATGAGGTCCAACAAGGCGAGCGTGCCGAAGACCTTCGGGTGCTCTACGTGGCCCTAACGCGGGCGGAACAGCGGCTATTTATTACCGGCTCTTTCAACGAAGAAAACAGTCGCCAGCACCTAGCCGGGGCCTGGAACCAGTGGCAAAAGGCCTTCCAGTCAGCTGGTACTTTGCTGGGGGCCCAGGTCCGGGTTAGGGCCAACTCCTTTATGGATTGGATTGGCCTGGCACTAGCCCGGTCGGCCAACTTCCGGGCTAAACAGGTGGCCCCAGCCGGGACGGCGCTTGCCGAGAGTGTCATGGCCAACTACGACCGTTACCAGTCCCTATTTGCTGGCCAGCAGTTCACAGTGGCCACCTATACCGCTGCCGACGTTGACCGGGGGCTGACCCGACTTCACCCGGACCAGGAGTCGTCAGCAAAACCAGCGGCGGAGACGGTCAACCGGGCGAGCGTGGCAAAGGTGATGGCAATCATGGACCACCATTATCCCTACCAGGTGGCCACCCAGACGACCGCTTACCAGTCCGTCACCGACGTAAAACGGTTGTTTGAATACCCGGATAACGCCTTGGAAGCCCAGTGGGACTACGACCAGCAGCAACAAGCCAAGCAGGAGCGGGGTATTTACCTTAATGACCGCTTTGCCGTGCCCGACTTTGTGAAACAGGCGACGGCGGTTCCCGCCGCCACCAGTATTGGGACCGCCACCCACCTTGTCTTCCAAAAGCTGGCGCTGACGGCTCCGGCAACGACCGCCGCTGGCGTACGTGATGAGCTAGCCCGTTTGGTAGACCAGGGACTGATCACGTCGGCCGTTGCTGCTAAAATCAACGTTACTGGCATTAGCCGCTTTTTTACGACCGACCTCGGGAAGCAAATCCTTGCCCACCCAACTGATTACCACCGGGAAACGCCGTTTGCGATGGTGATGAACGGGGCCGAACTATTTAAAGAAATTAAGACCAGCAATGATGAACAGGTCTTGATCCACGGGATTAT
The DNA here is from genome assembly GCA_019117185.1 of Candidatus Limosilactobacillus intestinipullorum. Lineage (GTDB taxonomy): Bacteria > Bacillota > Bacilli > Lactobacillales > Lactobacillaceae > Limosilactobacillus > Limosilactobacillus intestinipullorum. The sequence continues at coordinate 45,189 of DXAF01000029.1, forward strand.
CGACGGCTACCTAGAAACGCCGACCGGGACCACCCTGGTTGACTATAAAACCGACCACCTCTACCCCGGCAGTGGGACTGCTGAAGTAGTTGCCCGTTACCAGGGGCAGTTTCGGTTATACCAACAGGCATTGAACCTAATGAACCCGGTCCCGGTTGTTCAAATGGGGTTATATCTGGTAGAATCAGGACAGTTTGTAACGATTGAGTAAGGGTGTGGGATGATTGATGGCAACAATTAAGGATATCGCAAAGGCCGCCGGGGTCTCAGTTTCAACGGCTTCGCGGGCGTTAAATGACAACCCGCGAATCAGCTTGAAAACTCGGCAACGGGTACGAGAAATTGCGGACCAGCTGGGTTACCAGCCGAACTACAATGCCCAAAACCTGACGCGGGGGGAGTCCAACATGGTGGGGTTAATTTTCCCGGTAACGAGTGATACGGCACCGGCCAACCCCTTCCACATCGACTTGATGCGGGGAATCAGCGTGGCGCTAAAGCCGCAGCACTACGAGATGGTTGTGGCAATCGCCCCGACCGCCGAAGAACTACTGGCAAGCGTGAAGTCGATGGTTAACCAATCCAAGGTGCACAAGTTCCTGGTCTTTTATACGGTTGAAAATGACCCGGTCACCAGCTACCTTCGCCAGCATGACCTTAATTTTGTGGTTATCGGTCACCCAACGGCTAACCACCCCGACCGCTACGTCGATAACGACAACGTGGCCGCGGGACAGGCGGCAACAAAGCACATGCTTGACTACCACCACGCCCAGCAGCCGGTGTTCATCCAAACGGCCGCCGACTGGGTGTATGAGCACTCCCGGCGGCTCGGCTACGAAGCCTGTTTAGAAGAGCGGGGAATCAAGCCCTATTGCTGGTACTACCGGCCCGGTGGTCAGACTATTACTGAATTTATGGCTGCCCATCCGGCAATCGATTCGGTAATTTGTGCCGATGATATACTGCTGGTCCAGGTTAACGACCAGCTCCAGTCGTCTGGTTACCCGGTCGCGTGCTTTAACAACAGTCGGTTGGTGGGGATGCTGCTTAAGGACAACGAGCGGATTGATATGCAGCCCCGGAAACTGGGGCAAGCAGCAGTTAACCTGCTCTTTGAACCGACCAAGCACCACGAGATCGTTGACTTTACGGTGTATGATTAAAGCTACTCAGGCACCGGCTTAGATAGTTGCCTGCCCAACGCGCAGCAAGTCTTTAGAAAACACAAAGAGGACGCTAGTATTCGACGAATCCGGACGCTAGCGTTCTCTTTGTGGGAGACTGATGCCACGATTTTTTCGAATATTACACAGTAAGCGCGCCCTTAGCACCAATCGCCGTTCTCTGCTCGCCGTACCAGCTGCCGGGAAGCTTCTTTGAGGTAGCTTTCAGCAAGTTATTTGCAGTTACCACGGTAAATCGGTAAACTGCATAGTGGACACTTTGACTGGAGGAAAAAATTGATGGAAGAAGTATACATTGTTGCGGCCCAGCGAACCCCAATTGGGAAGTTCGGTGGGGCCTTGTCATCGTTACCGGCGGTCGAACTCGGCGCAGTAGCGATCAAGGCGGCCCTTGAGAAAAGCGGCCTGGACCAGGCCCAAGTTGACCAGGTACTGATGGGAAACGTGATCCAGGCGGGAACGGGGCAAAACCCTGCCCGGCAAGCCGCAATTGCCGCGGGAATTGACCAGACGGTTCCCGCAATCACCATCAATGACGTCTGTGCTTCCGGGCTGTCGAGCATTAACCTGGGGGCCAGCCTAATTCAGTCGGGCCAAGCTAAGGTGGTCGTAGCGGGGGGGATGGAGAGCATGTCACGTGCGCCCTACCTCCTCCAACGCGCCCGGCAGGGGTACCGCTTTGGCGATGGCCAGTTAATCGACGCTCTCCAAAAGGACGGCCTCAACGATGCCTGGGGCGGTTACCCGATGGGGATGACCGCGGAGAACATTAACGACCGCTACCACGTCAGTCGGGAAGAACAGGACCGCTTTGCCCTGGCGAGCCACCAACGGGCCGTTGCTGGCCAGCGGCAGCACGTTTTTGATGCGGAAATTGCACCAGTTACGGTTAAGACGCGCCAGGGTGAAGTCACCGTTGAACAAGACGAAGCGCCCCGTCCGGATACCTCCTTGGCAGTGTTAAGTAAACTACCCCCGGTCTTTAAACCAGCGGGCTCCGTGACGGCGGGGAATTCATCCGGCCTCAACGACGGTGGGGCGGCCGTTATCTTAGCGTCGCAAGCAGCCGTTGATGAGTACCACCTCCACCCCCTTGCCCGGTGGGTGGCGTCGGCGCTGGTTGGTCTGGACTCCGCGGTGATGGGACTGGGGCCTTATCACGCCATCAGCAAGCTCTTTGACCAGACCGGCCTGACAACGGCGGATGTGGACGTCTTTGAACTCAATGAAGCCTTTGCCAGCCAGGCGTTAGTCTGCCAGCGCCTGCTCCACATCCCGAATGAGAAAATGAACCCGTATGGTGGGGCCATCGCGCTTGGCCATCCACTCGGGTGTTCGGGGGCCCGGATTTTAGTTACCCTGGTCCACTTAATGCGGGCGACTGACCAGCACACGGGGGTAGCGAGCTTGTGCGTTGGTGGGGGCATGGGGGCTGCCACTTTAATAAAATACTAAAAAATTTGCCGTGGCCAAAATACGATGGCCACGGCTTTTTCTTCGCTTACATTTGTGAAACCGGTTAAAATAATTTGAGCAAACGGTTGCGCAAATCTTTTTCATTTGGTATATTTATTATTGCAATAAATAATAAAGCGTTTTCAAAACGCTGTGATAGTTTAGTGTTGTTGTATAAAGGAGTTGTTAGTAATGAGTCAAGAAAAGTCTGCCACGGCTGGATTACCTACACTCTCAAAGTCAACCATTTGGATGATTAACTTTGGTTTCTTAGGTGTTCAAACAGCCTTTACCCTGCAGAGTTCTCAAATGAGTCGGATTTTCCAAACCATTGGTGCCGACCCGAATAAGTTAGGGTGGTTCTTCATCTTACCACCACTGGCTGGTATTATTGTTCAACCAATCATTGGTTATTACTCTGACCGGACCTGGGCGCCAAAGCTTGGTGGTCGTCGTCTGCCATACTTGCTGTTGGGGATGCTGGTCGCGGTGATCGTTATGATCCTGCTGCCGAACTCCGGGAGCTTTGGTTTTGGGTATGCGTCGCTAGCGGCCCTCTGGTTTGGTGCCATTACCGTGGCCCTCTTGGACTTGTCATCAAACGTGGCCATGCAGCCATTCAAGATGATGGTTGGGGACATGGTCAATGATGACCAGAAGAGTTATGCCTACGGGATCCAAAGTTTCTTGTCAAACACGGGTGCTGTTTTGGCCGCCATCTTCCCATTCCTGTTGACTTGGTTTGGTGTTGCCAACACTGCCAAGAAGGGGGTTGTTCCGGATTCCGTGATCATCTCCTTCTACGTTGGTGCCGCACTGTTAATTGTTACTAGTCTGTTTACTGTTTTCCGGGTTCACGAATACGATCCTGCTACCTATGCTAAGTACCACGGCATTACCGAAGAAGATAACGCCAAGGGTGGTAACTGGTTCACGCTATTAAAGCACGCGCCAAAGGCATTCTGGACCGTTACCCTGGTTCAGTTCTTCTGCTGGTTTGCTTTCCAATACTTGTGGACTTACTCCGCTGGTGCGATCGCTAAGAACGTTTGGAACACGACCGACGCAACGTCGGCTGGTTACCAGGCGGCTGGTAACTGGTACGGGGTTCTCGCCGCGGTTCAATCAATCGCTGCCGTTATTTGGTCATATGTTTTGGCTAAGGTGCCAAACAAGTACCACAAAGTTGGTTATGCCGGCAGTCTGCTGCTTGGTGCACTTGGGTTTATTTCCGTCTTCTTCATCCACTCAGAAGGGGCGTTGATCGTTTCCTACATCCTGATCGGGATTGCCTGGGCCGGAATGAACACCTACCCACTGACCATCGTTACGAACGCTCTGTCTGGTAAGCACATGGGGACGTACTTGGGCCTGTTCAACGGTTCCATTTGTTTCCCACAGATCGTGGCTTCCCTGTTGAGCTTTGCCTTATTCCCACTGCTTGGTAACTCCCAAGTTAACATGTTCATCCTTGCCGGGATTGTAATGGCTTGTGGTGCCTTTGCAGTTGGTACAATTAAGGAAACTTACGCAGAATAAGCGTTATTAATACCAATATTTCAATAAAAATTTTATACTAGGGGCGCGACCAGGTGCTGGCCGTCCTTGGTGTGAGTTGAATTTAGTAAAGAGACTGGTTTTGCCCCAGCCTCTTTTGATAGAGAAAGGACTTGAATTCAATGAAACAAACATTCGATATTGCTCCATGGCATGTTGCAACGCGAAAGTGGGATCCAGAAGACAAGCGTCTCCAAGAATCCATGACTAGTCTGGCCAACGAGAACCTCGGGATGCGGGGTTTCTTTGAAGAAGGCTACACTGGTGACCATATGCAAGGGGTTTACCTTGGTGGGGTATGGTTCCCTGACAAGACCCGTGTTGGTTGGTGGAAGAACGGTTACCCGAAGTACTTCGGTAAGATGATCAACGCGGTTAACTTCATGAAGCTGGTCATCAAGGTTAACGGTGAACAACTGGACCTGGCCAAGCAAACACCAGAAGACTTTAAGTTGGACCTCGACATGAAGCGGGGCGTCTTAAGTCGTGAATTCACGGTTAAGATCGGTGGTACTGAAATGTACTTCAACTTTGAACGTTTTGTTTCTGCAGTTCAAAAGGAATTAGTTGGTCAACGTCTCCACATCAAGAACCGCGGTACTAGTGATGCCAAGGTTGAAATCACCAGCATGATTGATGCCGATGTTTATAACGAAGATGCTAACTACGACGAACAATTCTGGAACGTTTTGGGCAAGAGTGCCCAGGGCGAACACGCTGAACTGACTTCCATGACGAAGAAGAACGACTTCGGAACGCCACAATTTACTGTTGGCATGAAGACGACTTCCAAGACCAACCTGGACCACGTGGGTGACGGTACTGACGACAAGGATGCTTACAACACCTT
>DXAF01000030.1 GCA_019117185.1 Candidatus Limosilactobacillus intestinipullorum
GGCGAACTGGTACACAGGTTTATTTTGCCCATGCCTATTCACCGCATGAAAGAGGCAGTAATGAGAACCGTAACCGAGTTTTACGGCGCTTTATTCCCAAAGGCCAAGCTATTGAAGAGTTAAGCGATCACCAACTGGTTCAAATCAATTGGTATCTGAATTCCCGGCCACTTAAATGTCTTAATTGGCATACACCAATCGAGATCTTCCTGCTTAATTTACGTCATTAAATTCGTTCAAGTTATTTCTTGCAATCTGCCTAATATTAATCATCTTCAACCGTGACAATAAACAAGTTATGACCAAACCGCGATAGGTTCTCAATATTTTGCAACAAGAGCAGGATCCATGAGAAGGCCAGGCCAAATTCCAATAACTCAAACGCCGTTAACGACAAGTAATCGGTTAGTTTAAAGATAATGTATTCCGCCCCCATGATGGCCCCCATGACGTAAGACAATACCAAGAATTGTTTAGTCACCGCTGGCAGTAACCACCTAACCGTCGCAATTAGGATTAAGATGATGTAGACCAGCCACATTGAAATACGGTCGTGGAGGATATGGAACTGAGGGTCATTAGGGAAAAGCCCAATCGATGCAATGCACACCGATAACCCATAAAGCAGCCACCGCAAAACAAGGATCTTTTTCCCCAAAAACCGTTTTTGAAGGTTAACAAACAAGTAGTCGACCAGGGTCATCATCAATACCCCAGAGAAGATCAAGGTTACGTTGAACTGAAAGTTAGCTGAATTTTCAGCGGTCCCCAAAAAGCTAAAGTTGTGTTTCCACCAGTCACGACTGGAATTAGTAAGGATGGAGAAAACCATCCCCCCGATAATCATAATGGTCAATAGGTTAGTGATCACGCTGGTGGTAAGAGTCATCGCCAGGTTAATCATGACGTAATTGATTACCGCAATGATGATGAAAATCATCACAGATGAAGTATAGATATCAAAACTAGCATCCATAAACATCCACCATAGTAACCAAAAGGCGGCATAAAGGGAAAACACCAGTATTAAGCCGGTCGCAATTACAATTGTCGGCAGGTTTCGCCAGTAAAGTTCCTTGGTGGGTCCAGTTCGGTGGATCTTCGTCCAGATCGCCGTAATGGTAAATATTACTAGCCCACAAATCATTCCCAAAAGCGTGGCCCCGTTAGCAATTGAATAGTCCTTGCCGTTAAGCGCGATTTGGCGGATCGCCTGGCTACGCGTGTAAACAAAGAAGATGACCATCGCCAATAAGGCCGGGACCGTATACAGCCAAATGTTAATCTGCGGTAGTTGGTCAATCACGTTGGCCGGTCGGATATTGAATTGTTTATGGCTCACACTAAGGGATAACTTATCGCCAGGCTCTAAATCCGTATCACGCAGGGCTGCCGCCGGGATTTCAATCTTATATTTTTTTACCAACTATCTTCCCCCTCTCAAATAAAAAAGGGTAATGACAAACATTTGCCATCACCCTTTTAATAGTTAATATTGATTAGTTTTGCTTGTCTTCTTCCTTCATCTTGGCTTCTAAGTCCTTGATGGAGTAAGCAGCGACACTAACCTCTTTTGGCTTAATGTTTCGGTAAGCACTCATACCAGTACCAGCTGGGATAATCTTACCAATAATAACATTTTCCTTCAAACCAACCAGTGGATCATTCTTGCCCCGAATAGCAGCATCGGTCAATACCCGCGTCGTTTCTTGGAATGAGGCAGCGGACAGGAAACTGTTTGTTTCAAGAGCAGCCTTCGTAATACCAAGAATTACCGGACGGGCAGTCGCTGGGATGCCACCAGCGTAAAGCGTTGGTTTGTTGGCGTCACGGAACTGACTAATGTCCATCAGTTGACCTGGCAATAAGTCAGTATCACCTGGGTCCATTACCCGAACCTTACGCATCATTTGCCGAATCATAATTTCAACGTGCTTATCCAGCAGGTCAATCCCCTGCATCCGGTAAACACCCTGAACTTGAGCCAGTAAGTAAGTCTCAGTCGAAAGGACATCCCGAACTTGGATCAGTTCCTTTGGATCAATGGAACCTTCGTTCAGGGCGGTACCACGGTGGATAAAGTCACCTTCCGTAACCCGCATCCGGGCCGTAATTGGCAGGGTGTAAGTCCGGGTATCGGTTTCACCCTTAACAGTAACGTCCTTGGTCCGTTCTGCTGGATTTTCTTCAATTGAAACCACTTCACCAGTAACTTCGGTAATCGTTGCACGACCCTTTGGATTACGTGCTTCCACAATTTCTTGCACACGAGGTAACCCTTGGGTGATGTCATCGTTACCAGCAACCCCACCAGTGTGGAAGTTCCGCAAGGTTAGCTGGGTACCTGGTTCACCAATTGATTGAGCAGCAACCGTACCAACGGCTTCACCGGCTTCAACCCGGTCACCAGTTGCGGCATTCCGACCGTAACAACGTTCACAAACACCGTGTTCCGTGTTGCAAGTGAATGCGGAACGAATCGTGACTTTCTTAACGCCAGCATCAACGATCTTTTGGGCCATGTCTTCGTCAATCAAGACGTTCTTACCCACGATCTTTTCACCAGTCTTTGGATCAAAGACGGATTTCATCGTGTAACGGCCCATAATCCGGTCGTACAGTGGTTCAATCATTTCGTTACCGTTCGTAATTGCCGTTACTTCAAGGCCACGGTCAGTGCCACAGTCTTTTTCACGAACAACCACATCCTGGGCAACATCAACCAACCGCCGGGTCAAGTAACCCGAGTTGGCAGTCTTCAGGGCGGTATCAGTCATCCCCTTACGAGCACCGTGTGAGGACAGGAACATTTCCAGGACAGACAGCCCTTCATAGAAGTTGGACAGGACTGGCAATTCCATGATCTTACCGTTTGGTGAAGCCATCAAGCCACGCATCCCGGCTAGCTGGGTAAAGTTAGAAATGTTACCACGCGCACCAGAGTCAGACATCATGTTAATTGGGTTGTGAATGTCCATGTGTTCAATCAGTTTGTTTTGAACTTCGTCCTTGGCGTCATTCCAGGCACCGATAACCCGTTCGTACCGTTCGTCATCCGTAATTAAACCACGCCGGAATTGCTTAGTAATCAAAGCAACTTGCTTACGAGCCTTCTTGATAATCTCTGGCTTTTCTGGCAAATCATGAATATCGGACATCGCCGTCGTCAAACCGGAAATCGTTGATTCGTAGTAACCAAGGTCCTTAATCCGGTCCAGGAATTGCGAGGTCTTCGTAACCTTGTATTGCTTGTAAACTTCAGCAATCAGGTCGGATAAGAATCCCTTCTTAAATGGTGGAACCAGTGGGGCATTCTCTAGGTATTCATGGATATCTTGACCAGGTTCCAAGAAGAAGCGTTCGTCAACCCCTTCGTGGATGTTAGCGTCAGTTGGTTCGTTAACGTAGGCAAAATCCTTTGGCATGATCCGGTTAAAGAGGAGCTTACCAACAGAAGTTACCATGATCCGGTTCCGTTGTTCGTCAGTAAATGGCTTGTCAGGGAATGAGGAAACTTGTACACCAACTCGCGTCTGCAGGGAAACGTAACCATTCTTGTAGGCCATTTCAGCTTCATCGGTATCCTTGAAGATCATCCCTTCACCTTCACGGCCCTTATCTTCAGTGGTCATGTAGTAGTTACCGATAACCATATCTTGTGATGGTGAAACGATTGGTTCACCGTCACGTGGACTCAAAATGTGGTGGGCAGCCAGCATCAACAGCCGTGCTTCTGCCTGGGCTTCATCAGACAACGGAACGTGGATGGCCATCTGGTCACCGTCAAAGTCGGCGTTGTAGGCCGTACATACTAATGGGTGTAGCCGCATTGACTTACCGGAAACCAGGATTGGTTCAAAGGCCTGAATTCCCAACCGGTGCAAGGTCGGGGCCCGGTTCAATAGAACTGGGTGTTCCTTGATGACGTCTTCCAATACGTCAAAGACATCGTCATCACGACGGTCAATCTTGCGCTTAGCCGCCTTAACGTTAGCAGACAGCCCCCGCTTAACCAGTTCGTGCATGATGAATGGCTTGAATAATTCTAGGGCCATTGGAACTGGCAGACCCATCTGGTTCATCTTTAGGGATGGACCAACATCGATAACGGAACGACCAGAGTAGTCAACCCGCTTACCAAGCAGGTTTTGACGGAACCGTCCCTGCTTACCCTTTAACAGGTGTGAAAGCGACTTTAACGGACGGTTACCAGGACCGGCAACCGGACGCCCACGACGACCGTTATCAATCAAGGCATCAACGGCTTCTTGCAGCATCCGCTTTTCGTTTTGAACAATGATACCCGGTGCCTGTAACTTGAGCAGGCGCTTCAGACGGTTGTTCCGGTTGATAACCCGCCGGTACAAGTCGTTTAAGTCGGAAGTGGCAAACCGGCCACCTTCCAGTTGAACCATTGGCCGTAAGTCAGGCGGCATAACTGGGATAACATCCATCACCATCCATTCTGGCTTGTTACCAGACTTGATGAATGCTTCCAGGATGTCCAGACGCCGGATTGCCCGGGTCCGCTTTTGACCAGTTGCTTCCTTCAATTCTTCCTTTAGTTCACTGGCTTCCTTTTCCAGGTCAACGTCAGCCAAGAGCTTCTTGATGGCTGCCGCACCCATTTCAGCAGTGAAGCGGTCACCGAATTCAGCCTTCTTATCACGGTATTCGGCTTCCGAAAGCAATTGCTTCTTTTCCAGTGGTGTATCACCAGGATCAAGAACAACATAAGAAGCAAAGTAAATAACTTCTTCCAAGGAACGTGGACTCATGTCCAGCACTAATCCCATCCGACTTGGAATTCCCTTAAAGTACCAGATGTGCGAAACCGGTGCGGCCAATTCAATATGCCCCATCCGTTCACGACGAACCTTAGAACTAGTGACTTCGACACCACAACGGTCACAGACACGACCCTTGTAGCGAACCCGCTTGTACTTACCACAGGCACACTCGTAGTCCTTAGTTGGGCCAAAGATTCGTTCGTCAAACAGACCTTGCTTTTCTGGCTTTAAAGTCCGGTAGTTAATGGTTTCCGGCTTCTTTACTTCACCGTATGACCAGCTCCGAATCTTATCTGGTGATGCCAGACCGATCTGCATGCTTTCAAATTTATTGACATCAATCAAAGGATGTTCCTCCTTATTTTATAATGCATGAGCGAAGAACTATTTTTTAATCTTAATTGGTCTTATCTTCAGTTGAAGATGATGAGGCGGCCTTATCAGCATCCTTCTTATCCTTATCTTTGTTGTCCGCATTGTGTTGTTCAGCATACTTAGCCAAGGCATCAACACTAACAACTTCTGAATCATCTTCATCCATGTTCTTCAGTTGGATTTCGTTTTGGTTGCCATCGAGCACCTTCATGTCCAGACCCAACGCTTGTAATTCCTTAACCAATACCCGGAAGGATTCTGGGACCCCTGGCTTTGGAATCGATTCACCATTGATGATGGCATCGTAAGTCCGAACACGACCAACAGTATCATCAGACTTGTAAGTCAAGATTTCTTGCAAGGTGTAAGCAGCCCCGTAAGCTTCCAGGGCCCAAACTTCCATTTCACCAAACCGCTGACCACCGAACTGGGCCTTACCACCAAGTGGTTGTTGCGTAACTAATGAGTATGGACCAGTTGACCGGGCGTGAATCTTGTCATCAACCATGTGGGCCAACTTCAAGTAGTGCATTGAACCAACGGCAATCCGGTTTTCAAATGGTTCACCGGTCCGGCCATCGTACAGGATTGTCTTACCATCTTCAGGGAAGCCGGCTTCACGGACGGCATCCCAAACATCCTTGTCGGTAGCCCCATCAAAGACTGGCGTTGCCATGTGGATTCCTAGCCGCTTAGCAGCCATCCCCAAGTGCAATTCCAGCAGCTGACCAATGTTCATACGACTTGGCACCCCCATTGGACTCAGCATGATATCGATTGGCGTTCCGTCTGGCATGTATGGCATATCTTCTTCAGGGATAACGATGGAAACCGTCCCCTTGTTACCGTGACGACCAGACATCTTATCACCAACTTGGATCTTCCGCTTTTGAGCAATGTAAACCCGGACCATGGTGTTAACACCTGGTGAGAGTTCGTCACCGTTTTCGCGGGTAAAGATCTTAACGTCTTGGACAATTCCGCCGCCACCGTGAGGAACACGGAGTGAGGTGTCACGTACTTCACGTGACTTTTCACCAAAGATGGCGTGCAACAGCCGTTCTTCAGCTGATAATTCGGTCATTCCCTTTGGCGTAACCTTACCAACTAAGATGTCACCATCGTGAACTTCGGCACCAACCCGAACGATCCCGTCTTCATCAAGGTCCTTCAGTGCGTCGTCACCGACGTTTGGAATTTCACGGGTCATTTCTTCTGGTCCCAGCTTAGTTTCCCGTGCTTCGGACTCGTATGACTCAATGTGAATTGACGTGTAAACGTCATCCTTGACCAGACGTTCGTTGATGGCAATGGCATCTTCGAAGTTGTACCCTTGCCAAGTCATGAAGGCAATTAATGGGTTTTGACCAAGTGCCAATTCCCCTTCTTCCATTGATGGACCATCTGCCAAGACATCGTCAGCATCCACATATTCACCAACTTTGACGATTGGCCGTTGGTTGTAGTTCTTACCACCGTTGGAACGACGGAACTTCATTAACTTATAAGTATCAAGTGAGCCGTCTTCTTCACGAACACGAACTTCGCGGGCATCGACGTATTCAACAGTACCAGGCTTCTTAGCAATCAGGGCCACCCCAGAGTCGTGAGCTGCTTTATAGTCGATACCAGTACTTACCAACGGTGCGTGAGGGTTAATCAACGGAACAGCTTGCCGTTGCATGTTGGCACCCATCAGGGCACGGTTGGAGTCATCGTTTTCAAGGAAAGGAATACATGCGGAAGCAACGGAGACAACTTGTTTTGGCGAAACGTCCATGTAGTCGACGTTTTCAACACTAGTTTCAACGTATTCATCCTTGTCACGAGCCATAACTTCATCATCAACAAAGGAACCATCATCATTCAATGGTGAGTTAGCTTGGGCGATGACAAAGTTATCTTCTTCATCGGCAGTCAGGTAGTCGATCTTATCAGTTACCTTGTGTGTCTTCCATGAAACACGACGGTATGGTGTTTCAATGAACCCATACTTATTAACACGAGCATATGAGGATAGACTGTTAATCAGACCGATGTTCGGACCTTCTGGCGTTTCAATTGGGCACATCCGGCCGTAGTGCGTGTAGTGCACGTCACGAACTTCATATCCGGCCCGGTCACGGGTCAAACCACCAGGACCAAGGGCGGACAGACGACGCTTATGGGTCAATTCACCCAGCGGGTTCGTCTGGTCCATGAATTGTGACAGCTGTGAAGAACCGAAGAATTCCTTAATTGAAGCAACTACTGGCCGAATGTTGATCAGCTGTTGCGGTGTAACAGTATCGGGATCTTGAATTGACATCCGTTCCCGAACCACCCGTTCCATCCGGGCAAGGCCGATCCGGAACTGGTTTTGTAACAACTCACCTACGGAACGAATCCGCCGGTTACCCAAGTGGTCAATATCATCAGTCGAACCAATACCTTCTTGCAAGTTAAAGAAGTAGTTCAATGAAGCAAGGATATCCGCTGGTTCAATGTGCTTGTATTCCAACGGAATGTGACCATTGCCAATAATTGGCACAACCCGGTCAGGATCATTCTTGGAGTATACTAAGATCTTTTGCAGCTTAACTGGTTCCGTTACTACGGCTTCGTCAGATGGTGTGTAAGTAACCATCTTAAAGTCGTCACGGTCCAAGTAAGGTTCCAACTTCTTAAGAACTTCCTTGGTAACCGCATCCCCCTTTTGGGCCAGTACTTCACCGGTGTCAGGGTCAGCCAGCGTTTCTGCTAAGGTTTCGCCCAGCAGACGGTACTTAAGCATTAACTTCTTGTTAGTCTTGTAACGGCCAACCGGAGCCATGTCATAACGCTTTGGATCGAAGAACCGGGCTGTCAGCAAGTTACGGGCGGAATCAGCCGTCTTTGGTTCACCTGGACGCAGCCGTTCATAGATATCCTTCAGTGCTTCTTCGACACGGGAATCTTCGGCGTTCTTGTGAACATCCTTATCCAGCGTTAATGACAGGGTCTCACTGTCGCCACCAAACATATCAATAATTTCATCATCGGAACCAAAGCCCAATGCCCGTACTAATTCAGTCATTGGCAATTTCCGAGTCCGGTCGATCCGGACGTAGGAAATGTTCTTAGCATCGGTTTCGTATTCGAGCCAGGCACCACGGTTTGGGATAAAGGTAGCGCCGTAGCTTGGCCGACCATTCTTATCAGCTTCTTCATTATAGTAAACACCTGGGGAACGAACTAATTGTGAAACAATTACCCGTTCGGCACCGTTAATAATGAAGGTCCCCTGGTCAGTCATCAGTGGGAAGTCACCAAAGAATACGTCTTGGGACTTAATCTCACCAGTTTCGTGGTTGGTTAACCGTAAAGTAACGTGGAGTGGTGCTGAGTAGTTAGCATCGTGTTCACGTGCTTCATCAACAGTGTACTTAGGTTCTAAAAGTTGATAATCAACGAATTCCAGGGAAAGCTTACCTTGGAAGTCATCAATTGGCATAATATCATCAAACATTTCCCGCAGACCCTTGTCCATAAACCAATTGTAAGAATCGGTTTGGATTTCAATCAGGTTTGGTAACTCGAGAACTTCTTTGATTCGGGAGTAACTACGACGGGTACGGTGCTTACCGTATTTTACTAAATGTCCGGCCAAACTGTTCACCTCTCTAATTTGTTGGGTGGGTTCATTTGAATGTTACATTTTGTTTACAAATGGTCCAAAAACCAACTTTTGGGCAAAAAAAATCCAAAAACAGTCTAAAAACTGTCTTTGGTTTTATAGTAGAACCCGATGGACAATAGATCACCGGCATTCAAATGAACTCACAATTACATACTGTATTAGTATAAGATCATTGAATTGTTATGTCAATATAAAAGCTTTTAAAATTAATTCCGCTTGGCCAAGCCGTTAACAATGCAGTCAACAATTAGCTTATCACGTTGTTCAGTAGTAATTGAATGGCCACCAATTAGTTGGTAAGTGCCAAATACCGGCGCCAAACTTGCCAAGAAGATCTCCGCAGCTTCTTTTGGCAAGAGGTCGGCCCGCAAATTAACTTCTGACTGCTTAAAGTAGTCCCCAATCGGTTCCAAGTAGTCCATCGTAAAGATCATGTTCAGCTTTTGCTGGGCGCTCTTTGATAACAGGACCATCGCCTGATTGTACTGGTCATAAATACTCAGTGGGTGGTACTTCTTAAGAATGTGGACAATTTCTAAGAGTTGTTCTTCCGGCTTCAAGCTATGCTTTCGGATAATTTTATTAATCTCTTGGCGAATCTTTCGTGACAGTCTCGTCATTACTTCCAGGTATAAGACCTCCTTATCATTAAAGTGGTGGTAAAGCGCTGGCTGGGTGATACCAATCTGCTTGGCAATATTGCGCGTTGAAGTCTCGCCGAAGCCCTTTTGCAAGAACAGCTTAGTCGCTGTCTTCAAAATAGCTTGACGAGTCTTCTCCAATTGTTCTGCTCGTTTCATTAAAAAAGTTCCTCCTCAAATTCGCTATCACCTATTATATGACTATCGTTTATCACAAAACAACTTATTTTTCAAAGCAAAAGCGCTTGAGAGCCGGCATTATTTACCGTTCTCAAGCGCTTTACTAAACATTTACTTAACAACCGTCGTCTGTGCCGTGGTGGGGTTCTTGACCTTAACCGTAATCGCACCACGGTGAGCACCGACCGTGACGGTGTCACCAGCTTTTATTTCACCATCAATCAGCGCCGTACTCAAACGGTCTTCAATCCGGTCTTGAATTGCCCGCCGGAGTGGCCGGGCACCATATTCAGGATCATAGCCCACTGCCGCGATTAGGTCAATCGCTGCCGGTGTCACCTTAAGCTTAATGCCTTGATCAGCAACCCGGGTCCGCAATTCATTTGTCATCAGCTTAACGACCTGGTGCAATTCCTGCTTATTCAAGGAATGGAAGATAATCGTTTCATCGATCCGGTTCAAGAACTCTGGCCGGAAGTGTAACTTTAACTGTTGGCGAATTGCCCCGGCCATCGCCTGGTAATCCTGGCTTAGGTCCCGGGCACCAAAACCGACTTCCTTCTCATCTTGCAACTGGGTCGCACCCAGGTTAGAAGTCATAATAATGATTGTATTCCGAAAGTCAACCTTGCGTCCCTTTGAGTCGGTCAAATAACCATCATCAAGGACCTGGAGCAAGAGGTTGAAGACATCGGGGTGGGCTTTTTCCGCCTCATCAAGTAGGACAACTGAGTAAGGGTGTTGGCGAACCTTTTCGGTTAATTGGCCCCCCTCGTCGTAACCAACATAACCCGGAGCCGCACCGATTAGGCGACTGGTACTGTATTTTTCCATGTACTCAGACATATCGATCCGGATCATGTTATCTTCCGAACCAAACATCGCCTCCGCAAGGGCCTTCGCTAATTCGGTCTTCCCAACCCCCGTCGGTCCTAAGAACATAAAGGAACCAATCGGCCGGTTAGGGTTCTTCAATCCGCTGCGGGCGCGCCGGATTGCCTTGGCAACCGCATCAACCGCTTTTTCTTGTCCAATCACCCGCTTGTGCAACACCTTCTCCAGGTTGATCAAGCGGTCGCTTTCACTGCGTTTAAGCTGAGTGAGCGGCATACCGGTCCATTCCGCAACCACCTTAGCAACGTCTTCGCCGGTAACCTTCAAACGGTAGTGCTGGTGATCCGCTTGTTCCTCCGCCTTTTCCGTTTGCTGGTTAAGTTTGGCACGCAGGGTTAATTCTTGTTCCCGTAAGTCCGCGGCCCGGTCGAAGTCCTGTTGCTCAATTGCCCCCTCCTTTTCGGCTTGGAGACGGTGAATTTGTTCCGTTAGCGATGGTTTCCGGTTCTTCTTTTCTTCTGAATCGATCCGGACCATTGCCGCCGACTCATCCATCAAGTCAATCGCCTTATCAGGGAGGAAACGGTCCGCAATGTAGCGGTCCGAAAGCTTAACAGCCTGTTCTAAGGCATCGTCAGTAATCTGGGCGTGGTGGTGGGCCTCATACTTTGGTCGCAGGCCCTTCAGAATTTCCAGTGTTTCTTCTGGGGTCGGCTCATCAACCCGGACGGTCGCAAACCGCCGCTCTAGTGCGGCATCGGACTCAATGTACTTTTGATATTCATCAAGCGTCGTTGCCCCAATCGTTTGCAGCTCGCCCCGGGCTAGTGCCGGCTTCAAGATGTTAGAAGCATCAATTGCCCCTTCGGCACCACCAGCGCCAATTAGGGTGTGGAGCTCATCGATAAAGAGGATCACGTGACCATCCTGTTGGATTTCTTCAATCACCTTTTTTAAGCGATTTTCAAATTCTCCCCGGTACTTAGTACCCGCAACTAAGGAACCCATATCAAGGACCATCAAACGCTTCGTAGTCATTTCCGTTGGTACCGTCCCCGCAACCATTCGCTGCGCTAGGCCCTCGGCAATGGCCGTTTTACCGACACCCGGTTCACCAATTAACACCGGATTGTTCTTAGTCCGCCGACTCAGAATTTGAATTGTCCGCTTAATCTCTTGGTCCCGGCCCACTACCGGGTCCAGCTGACCACTGCGGGCCATCTGCGTTAAGTCACGTGCTAGTTTATCCAGGGTCGGTGTACCGCTCTTCCGGTTCGCACCGCTCGACCGGTCACCAGCCTGGCGCCGCAGTTGGCTCTCGGCCACACCCAAACGGCGCAGGGTCACTTTCCGCATCTGCCGCGGTAACACATCAAGGCTATAGAGAATTCGGGAAGACAATACACTGTCATCGGCAATCAGCGCCAATAAAAGGTGCTCAGTGCCAATCTTTAACGAGTGCATCTGCTGGGCCTCTTGTCCTGCCAGTGAAAGGACTTGCTTAGCCTTGGGTGAATATGGCAGGTAGTCTGCCGGGCCCAGCTGGTCAAGGGTTCCATACCCGATTAAGCGTTCAATTTCCTCACGAATATCGTCGCTCGTAATTGAAAACTGTTCAAAAATTTTATTAGCGATGCCATCCTTGTCCATTGCCAGAGCCAATAGAAGGTGCTCGGTCCCAACTGCTTGGTGTTTAAAGTATTTAGCTTGTTCATGAGCAATCATCAAAACATGCTTGGCACTCGGGGTAAACATGTTATCCATTAGCAATCATCCCTTCTAACTTTCATACCGCAACCGGTTCAGTAGTGAAATCAATACTCGTGCTCTCAATTGTGACTCAACATCAGTATTCCCTACGTCGAGGGTTTGCTTTGACAATGCCACTAGCATTAAGTCCCCCTCCCGTTGGGTAATCACCTTCTCATCGTACAAGGTTTGAACGATCGCAAAGGCATCGCGTTCGCGGATTGAGTCACCAATTGTCTGGATCAATGAGTTTAACACGTCAACATTATCAAGTAAATTAACTCGCTCGATCCGGATATAACCGCCACCACCACGCTTACTCTTGACGAGGTAGCCGTTTTGAATGGTAAAGCGGGTCTTAATGACGTAGTTAATTTGTGATGGTACCACGTCAAAATGGTTGGCAATCTCAGAGCGGCGAATTTCCACCTGGGCGGAGTCACCAAGGATTTCTTTTAAGTACGCTTCAATTATGTCTGAAATACTCCGGTTTTCCATGATTCGCCCTCCCTCATTTTCTGACTAATACTGACCATTATTTTATCATAATTTACCGTCCCTGCCTAATCAAAGGCCTTCAGCTACTATGTAAAAAAGAGGCCTGCAGTACAAGCTACAGTCCTCTTTGC
This sequence comes from Candidatus Limosilactobacillus intestinipullorum, assembly GCA_019117185.1. Lineage (GTDB taxonomy): Bacteria > Bacillota > Bacilli > Lactobacillales > Lactobacillaceae > Limosilactobacillus > Limosilactobacillus intestinipullorum. The sequence continues at coordinate 12,857 of DXAF01000030.1, forward strand.
TTAATTTACTTAATCGTAAAATTACTTTTCAAGGGAGAAGTCAACAACGTTACGACCAACAACCTTGTTGTCCTTCAATTCTTGAATCATGTCATTGATTTCAGAAAGCTTCCGGGTCTTAACGATTGGGTGAACCTTACCTTCAGCACCGAATTGGAAACATTCAGCCAGGTCTTGACGAGTACCAACCAATGAACCGGCAACAATGATCCCATCCAAAACAGTCTTAGCAATGTTTAGCTTCATGTCACCCTGTGGCAAAGCAACGGCAACCAGACGACCATCTGGACGAAGTGAGTTAACGGCTTGGTCAAAGGCTGCAGTAGTAACAGCAGTAACAACTGCGGCGTGAACACCGCCAACCTTTTCTTGGATCTGTTCGTCAACGTTGTCATCGTGACGGTTAATGCAAATTTCCGCACCGTTTTCCTTAGCAGCCTTCAGCTTGTCTTCGTTACCATCAACGGCAATTACGTGGGCGCCAAAGACGTTGTGGGCAAATTGGATACCAAGGTTACCCAAACCACCAGCACCAACGATTGATACCCATTGGCCAGGCTTGATGTCGGCAACCTTCAATGCCTTGTACATCGTAACACCGGCACAAGTCAGTGAAGTAGCTTCAACTGGGTCCAAGCCTTCTGGAACCTTAACAGCGTAGTCAGCTGGAACAATACATTGTTCAGCCATAGCACCATCGGCGGTGTAACCAGCGTTCAAGACGTTCCGGCAAAGCGTTTCACGACCAGTCAGGCAGTATTCACAGTGGCCACAACCCTTGAAGAACCAAGCAATTGATACCCGGTCACCAACCTTTAAGCTGGTAACACCAGGAGCAACCTTTGATACACGACCAACACCTTCGTGACCAATAATCCGACCAGGCTTCTTACCGAAGTCACCAGCGGCACAGTGAAGGTCAGTGTGGCAAAGACCACAGTATTCCATATCAACTAAGGCTTCACCAGGCTTCAAATCACGAAGCTTAACGTCCTTAACAGTAACGTATCCATCTACTGGATCGTTGATAACAGCAGCTTTCATATGCTAAGATCTCCTTCTCAAAGACATGTTATATTTTTCACAATTATTATAATAGCAGACTGATTTTCGTTTTTAAACCCTTCTTTTAAAGATTTTGTGAAATGAAAATGGACCATTCAAAAGTTAATTAACGCCAAAGACACCGCTATCAAAGCGAAAGCAAACTCAAACCAATTCACAATTTTTACTAAAAAAATTAACTAACTAAAAATAACTAGATTGCGAATAGTATCACAATTATTCTCCCAATGTTGCTGGCACCCCCTGCCAGTAGTAATTAAGGAGGGCGAGCAGTAGTAAGACAACCGCAGCTGTAGTCACGCCTGTCCAATGATACATAGACCAGGCGTTAATCCCCGTTAGCGTACCCAGTGAACCACCAAAGAAATACGAAAACATAAAAATCGAATTGTTCCGGCTGTTGGCTTTACGACTAAGCGACTGAATAATCGCCTGGTTGGTTACCTGACTAAATTGGGTGCTGAGGTCTAGGCACCAGCTAATTTGAATGTTTCGCCGCGGTGAATAGCGGTTAACCACTCGACCAATCGACGGCGCCGCCAAAATAGCCACGACCCCGAGGAGGCCCATGCTTCCGGCAACGGCGCTCCCGTACCCAAAACGGTCCGCCAGCAGGAACGACAGAGTAGCCCAAAAACAGGTTAGCTAGACCAAACAAACAAAAACCATTAACGGCAGCGACCCGCAGGTACCGGTATTGCTTAATTAACCGGGGAACGGAGGTTAGGATACCCCAATAGCTCGTCTTAAACGTTAACTGCCGTGGATCATTCGGCACCAATAAGTGGATCATGACCAACAGGCATAGGTTGGCTCCTGCTGCCAAGAAATAGACCATCGACCATCCCCAATGAGCGGCAATTACCCCACTAAAGGTTCGGGCAAACAAAATCCCCGTAAGCATCCCGCTAATCATTGCACCCAAAACCGGACCCTGTTTTTTGACGGGGGTTAAATAGGCAACATATGGAATAATGATCTGACCACCAATCGAGGTTAAGCCAATCACCACCGACGCAATTCCAAAGGAGATAATATTTTGCGAACAGGCTGCTAACAACAGGCCGGCAACCGAAGCGACCTCCATCCACTGTAAAAAATGATAACGATTATAGGCATCCCCTAGCGGCACTACGAGCAATAAGCCTAGCGCATAGCTCACTTAGGTCAGCATTGCAATGACGGCCACCACTCCTGGAGCAACATTAAAGCTGACCGTCAGTAGTTTTTCAATTGGTTGGATATAAAACATGCTGGCTACGATCACGCCCACGCACGCCGCCATAAAAATGGGAGTGAGACAGAACTAGCTTGCTAGTTCGTCTTCGAACCCCCGCAAGCACAAATAGGCCTCCAGTGTTCGGTTTTGCCGGGCACTGGAGGCCATTTGTGTACTGTACTGTTCGTACTTTAGCTAGGCTGTAAAGATTATGTCACAGCCTCAATGTAATTATTATTCATTTACTACCCACCTCTTTTTGGTGAATAGCTTAGCGCACGATGATATTCAGCAGAAGTGTTGTCTTGACATACCCCCTCATGATGAATTAGCAGGTAAGGGCGGTGACAACCTTGTTCAGCACCAGCTGCTCACGAGCAAATACCGTGATTTGCCGGGCAGGAAGATCCGTTAGTGGTGCACTACCTAGTCCTGGATCATGACTGGTCAGATCGGCCACTATCCCCGCCGGTAAGATCGTTTGAAAGGCGGAATGTCGGATCAATTGAATCATCGTAGCAGTATAGTTAACCATCTTAAGGCACTGAAAGTGGACACGATATTTTAACAACTGTTGACTGACTGGCCAGTAGTCAGGCGCAATTAAGAGTTGTTTACCGGTAAGTTCGGCCAGCGTACACGGCCGACTATCAATTCCTCCTGCCCGGGCCAGGACACCAAAGCCTTCCTTTGCTAACCGTTGTTTAACATAGGGACCCTTTATTTGCTTAACCAGTGAACCATTGACAATAACGATGTCCAGTTCGCCGCTGTTAAATAGGTCGATTAAGTTAACGCCCGCATTACCTACCTTGAGGAGCTTAAATTCGGCTAGGTGCCGGGCAAAGAAGCCGGGGTAGCAATAGGCAGCAATATTATCAAAAACACCAATCAGTAAATTTTTCCACTCCACTGGCGATTTTTCCCGGAGATGTTCAAAATCGTCAATTAACTGCTGGACCCGCTGCTTAAATGAAGTGCCGGCAACGGTTAATTCTACCCCGCGCGCCGTGCGGACAAAAAGTGTTAAGCCAAACTTGTCCTCTAATTGACGCATCTTCTTACTGATCGTTGACTGGTCAACATAAAGGTAGTCGGCAGCACGGCTGAAACTATGCAACTTGCTCACAACTAGGAAAATGCGGAGTAGTTCAAAATTGAAGTCATCCATTGACCGCCCCTCCTATTGTTCGTCGTTATACAGTTGCCGTAACGTCTGCCGGTCAAGCCTAGCAATCCCCGTCTTGACGTTACGGGGGATCATCACACTGTGCATGTACTCAGGCGCATGAGCCAGGCCTAGTGCGTGTCCTAGCTCGTGTTCGGCAACTTCGGTCCGAAAGTGGTGACTAGCGTAGTCTAGTTGATCTGGATCAAGCGTCGACCGGGCGTTGATTAGGGCATGGGTATCAGGGTTGTATTGGGTACTAGTAGAACCTAACTGCGAAGTGGTATAGCCGACTCCCGGGGTGGTACTGTTACTATTACTAGATAACGAACCGTCACGGGCAATGATGTCGGCACGCCCTTCGTTCTTCGTCCAACGGAGGTGAACGACGCCGACCCGGTTCCAGGCACTGACAGCCGACTTAAAGGCTGATTGAATCGCTCGATCGTGGGTATCCATGTAAATCCAAATTCGTCGACTGGGCCAGCGAATACCCTCGGTTGGTGTTGCCGTCCGCTGCGGAATGTAAAGACAGTGTTTCGCGGCGCGGACCGCCTGAGATGAGTCATCATTGGTCGTCGCTTGATCATCATCACCGTTCCCACTAAGGATAGTGACAGAAGGTGTGCTTACCGTTGGCAGGTCACCATCGGCAACGGCCGTACTAGTTGCCATCACCAGTCCAACCAGCAGGCTCAGTGTTAATAACCGCCACCGTTTCATTGCCGTTTTCCTCCTTTACGTCCATTAAGTTCCTAACCATCATCGCCCACTTTGGCCCGTTTCGCAAATAAAAAGCACCCCTCCTCCTTGACAAACAAGGGTGAAGAAGTACTTAATCGCTCTATTCGTATCTATTGACGGGTAGCTTTAATCAACCGGGCCACGTTTTCGGCGGTTTGAGCAATGTCTTGCCGCGCATCTTCCAGTGCCTTAGCCAGTGGCTTAGCACCAGCAGGCGTGGCAAAGATGGCATCAATTGCATCCTTCGTGTACAGGCTGTCGACCCCCTTGCCGATGTTACCAGCAAGGACGATCACCGGTGCCTGGTGAGCAACACTCTTGCAGGCCTTGGCGACACCATAAGGGGTTTTGCCAAACTTGGTCTGAAAGTCAATTCCGCCCTCACCGGTGAAGACGAAGTCAGCGCCTGCGGCTTTTTCCTTCAGCCCGGTCGCATTGATAACCAGCTCCACCCCATGCTCCATCTGGGCATTGGTGAACGCCAGTAAGCCGGCACCAAGACCGCCGGCAGCACCGGCACCAGCTGCTTGCTCGATGTTACGACCAGTATCCCGGGCGATCACCTGGGCATAGTGGTGAAGGTTGTGGTCCAGTGTCTTAACCATTTCTGGCGTTGCGCCCTTCTGCGGACCGAAAACGGGAGCCGCACCGTCATCCCCGGTCAGCGGGTTAGTGACATCGGAAGCAATCGCAATTGTGGCTTGTGCAACCCGGGGATCAACTTGGGAAACGTCGATTCGGTCAAGGTCGGCCAGGGCACCACCGCCGAAGCCGATTGGTTTTCCATCGGCCTTTAGCAACTTAACTCCCAGTGCCTGGGCCATCCCGGCACCACCATCAACGGTTGCACTACCGCCAATTCCAATAATTATCTTCTTGGCTCCCCGCTTGATGGCATCGAGGATTAGCTCCCCGGTACCGTAAGTAGTTGTGACCAACGGGTTAGCCGTCTGGTCATTAATAAACTGGATCCCGCTGGCAGCGGCCATTTCAATTACCGCCGTGTGGCCGTCGCCTAACATCCCGTAGTCAGCGTTGGTCAGGTGGTCAAAGGGATCATGGACCTGGGCCGTGACCAATTGCCCAGCTGTCGCATCAACGAGGGATTGGACGGTTCCTTCGCCGCCGTCCGCCATCGGGACCAAGGCGTACTCGGCATCCGGATAAACCCGTTTGATCCCCGCCGCCATTGTTTCGGCGGCTTGTTTAGCGGTTAAACCACCCTTGAAAGAGTCTGGTGCAATAACAAACTTCATGATCTTTCACCCTTTCCTAAATTAAGTGTAAGAAGCCGTACAAGATCGTGGCCGTCAGCATAGCCGAACCACCGACAATTGCCTCGTAGAGGATCCCGTGTGACCGCTCCTTGATGTCCATATGCATGGCATTAGCAGTCACGTGGAAGTAGTTTCCTTGTGGCAATTGGTCGACCACAATGGCACCAGTGTGAACCATCGCCGCTGCTGCCAGTGGGGCCACCCCAAAGCCCAGAATGGCCTTGGAGAAGGAACCAGTAGCCAGAATAACCCCGGTTGACGTCGACCCGGCTGCTGCTGCCATTACGATCCCGGACAGTGGTGCGAGGAGGACACCCGGCAAGTGACCGGCCTTAATTCCAGCAATCATCAGTGCAGGCAGGTTGGACGAGGTAATCGTCGCCCCAATTGCGCCGGCACTAATCAGAATCATTACGACCGCCGTCATCCGGCTAATACCAGTTTGGGCGTATTCACGTAAGAACTTCCCCTTGTGCATTGCCAGCGCACCAATGACGGCAGCCACTGGTAAGACGTAAGTTGCATCAATGTTGACCTTTGTCAAGGCTTCGATGTGGAAGATCGCCCCCAGCGGGTTGAGCATCAGAAAAATAATTGCCAAGACGGGGGTAACCAGTGACTGAGCCAGGGTCGGTAGTTCTTTTTCATCAACCTGCTTCTGGTCAGTTAAATCAGCGCTCGTTACCGCATCGCCCCGACTCTTAATTAACGAGGCCACGATCACCGTAACGACCAGGGCAACGAGGGCCGGGATAAAGTCAGCGATCATGACCTGGCTAAGTTCAACACCGAAGCCCTTAGCAGCAGCAATCGTGTTGGCATTTGGTGAAATAATGTTACCAGCCTTACCACCGCCAGACAGAGCAACCAGTAGCGCCAGTTTAGAGATTTTCAGTCGTTGGCCGACTTCTAGTGCAATCGGCGCTACAATCAAAACCGCTACCGGGATGAAGACCCCCACCGCGGTAATTACCATTGTGGCAAAGGCCAAAGAAAAGATCGCCATCCGGTCACCAAGCTTATTAATGATCGTCCGGGCAAGGGTTTCTGCCGCCCCAGAGTCCATCATGACCCCGGCTAAAACTCCGGCGGCCAGTACCCGCAGGACGGTCCCCATCACACTCTGGGTCCCCTTAATCATAATCTGGATGGTCCCCGTTGCGCTGGCACCACCGATTAAGGCACCAATAATTGCCCCGAGGAACAGTGCATAAACAGGATCAAGCTTTTTTAGAATTAAAATAATTGCTAGGGCTAAGCCGATTAGGGCGCCCCACCATGTCACAACCATGAGTTTTCCTCCTTCGCTACAAATAAATCAATCAATTAACTATTGTTCTTGTTGCCGTTTACATTACGTTAAATTCAGCCGTAACGCAATAAGCAAAGTGCTTAACGATTATAGACAAAAATCAGCCATTGTGCACAATTACACTTATAATATAATTAGCGAATGTTTTAGTTAGTAATTGACAACCAGTCTTAGTAAGGGGGCATTTAATAATGAAGCTTAATCCACAACTTGCCCAATCAATCGTGGACCACATGATGGATCAAATTCCTTATAGCATCAATATTATGAACGAACATGGCTACATCATTGCCAGCGGTAACCCCGACCGCATTAACACCCTCCACGTCGGCGCCGTGGATGTAATCAAACAGGGGAAAACACTACCCATGGACCAGGTTCACGGCAGTCACGGCCAACCTGGTGTTAACATGCCCATTACCTATGAAGGGCAAATCATCGGGGTGGTTGGTATTACCGGTGATCCTGCTAAGGTTGTCCCACTAGCTTCCCTCCTGAAAACTGCGGTCGAACTATTGCTCAAGCAGAGCGTCGTTGATCAGGAAAAGCGTGAAAACGAAAAGAGCCAGCAGCGGTTCCTTTACCACCTGCTTCAAGCAACTCAGGATCACCCGGCACCAGCTAGTCTGGTTGCCGAGGCTCGGGAACTTAATATCGACTTGACCATCCCCCGGACGGTTGTGGCGATCCGCTGTCAGGTAACGGACCTGGAACGGCTCAATACCGACCCCACTAACCTGACGTTTACCCTGGCCGACAATATTGGCTTAGTGATCGTCCAAGCTGACTTCGTCCGACGGCGTTTGCTCAAACAACTCGCTGTTCAAAAGATTGCCTATGGGGTTAGTGAACCAACCACCCTCGTTGGCCAAGGGGCCCAACAGGCCGTTGCCACCCTTAAACTACGCGAAAACTTTCAGGATGATCACCTAACCGAATACCACCAGGTTCAGATTATTGACCTAGTTTTAAAGAGCCACCTCCCCGTTCAGTCACTAGTTAACCAGTTTGCGGAGCTGTTCGGTAGCGAGACAGGGAAGGAGCTCATCACCACTATCCGGGAATTTATCAAGTGCAACCTTAACGTTAACCAGACGGCTAAGCACCTCTTTACCCACCGCAATACCGTTAACTACCGGTTAGAGAAAATCAAAGAAGCTTTCCATCTCGATCCAAAGAAGGCAACAGACCTTTTCCAACTCTACATTGGTTACGCCTACTTCGTTAATCGGGACGACTTGACTAGCGATATTTTCTCTTTAAAGTAGAAAAGCACATTATCGCACCAGCATTGTGGTTGCAATAATGGACTTTTTTAATCACTTATTCTGTTCGCTTACCCAGCTCCCAAAAAGCTAGTGCCGAGGCCGCCGCGACATTCAGTGAGTCGACACCGGCGGCCATCGGGATTTTAATCGTAAAGTCACTTTGGGTAATCGTTTCAGCCGTTAGTCCAGGGCCCTCTGAGCCAAGAATAATGGCTAGTTTAGACACCTGCCCCAGGCAGGGATCATCAATATTAATGGTGTTATGACGCAGTGCCATTGCTGCCATTTGGTAACCAAGCTGGTGGAGGAGCTTAATCTCCGTAGATCGCCAAACGTGGGCATCAATATAGGTCCACGGCACTTGAAAAACGGTGCCCATCGCTACCCGGGATACACGATGGTAAAAAGGATCGGCAGAATCGCTCGTTACAACTACCCCGTCAATTCCTAGAGCAGCAGCGGAGCGGAAGATTGCCCCAATATTCGTCGGGTTCACCACGTTTTCGAGAACCGCAATCCGCGAATGATCAGTCGGCAGGGTCGCCAAAAATTGGACCAAGGTCGGGCGCTTTCGCCGGTACATGGCGGCCAATGCCCCCCGTAACAGGTTATAGCCGGGGAGTTGACGCAGTAACTAACTATTAGCAACGTAAATCGGTGTTTGGCCCAAGCCCGTAGTCTTATTGACCGCCATTTCGTGATCGAGGTCGGCCAGGTCACGTTTGAGCTCCTTTTCTTCTACCAGTAGCGAAGCCGAATGGTAGCCGGCCCGTAACGCTCGCTTAATCACTTTCGGACTTTCCGCAATAAACAAACCCGGCTGGGGTTCTCGGGCATGAAAAAGCTGGGCCTCATTAAGTCGAACATAGGGATCTAAACCGGCACCATCAAGGTTAAAATTATGCATGCTGAAATCAACCTTATTAGTCATTATCTATCACTGGTGAACTTAATCCATCAATATAACAAAAAAGCCCGTCATATCAACGTCATTTGACGCATGATACGGCGGACATCCTCATAGTCGGAATTACAAGATTTGAACTTGCGACCTCTGCGTCCCGAACGCAGCGCTCTACCAAGCTGAGCTAAATTCCGAAAAAATAAGCGTCACAACTATCCACCCGATAACTGTCACGCTTTTTGATGCACCCAGAAGGAGTCGAACCTTCAACCTTCTGATTCGTAGTCAGACACTCTATCCAATTGCGCTATGGGTGCAAGAAAAGCGGAAGACGGGATTCGAACCCGCGACCCCCACCATGGCAAGGTGATG
>DXAF01000031.1 GCA_019117185.1 Candidatus Limosilactobacillus intestinipullorum
GCTGATGCACAAACGAAATACTATTCCACGGAAGTCACTTCACTACCGCACACCACTTGAAGTATTCCTAAGTCACGTCACAGATGAACAGCTTTCAACATTTTTCTAATTTAAATTGACATTTCGGGGAAAATAATTGAAAAATGAAATTTTTAATGGTATTCTAATTTGCAAAGATAACACCAAGGAGGATTTCACAATCATGACTATTACCATTCATCTACTCAATCAACAATCTTCCTCCTCAGTCTCTAGTTCCCAACGAGGCTGAGTGATTTTGGTGTGCTATTAACAGCGACAACCGTTCGCGACCCGAACACCGACGATCATTTGGCAAATTCCATTTGACGACGGTGTTCGGGTTTATTTTATTTAAATTTAGGAACGGAGGAGCAAGAATGAATAATCAACAACCAACAGAAGAATTGAAGCGGTCGCTAGGTTTCTGGTCGGCAATCTCGATTGTCGTAGGGACCATTATCGGTTCGGGAATCTTTTTCAAGCAAGGATCGGTCCTGGACAGTGCGGGAACGTCAACCCTAGCGATTGCCGCCTGGGTCTTTGGTGGGGTCATCACCCTAACTGGGGGACTGACGGTCGCCGAAATTGGGGCCCAAATGCCTTACACCGGGGGACTCTATGTCTATATTGAAAACATCTATGGCCGAATCCTCGGCTTTTTAGCCGGCTGGATGCAGGTCATTGTCTACGGCCCCGCAATCATCGCCTCGGTGGCCGGCTTCATGAGTATTTTAATGGCGAACTTCTTTGGCCTCGGGGTGGCCTGGCGCATCCCCCTAGCCGTCATTACGGTACTGGCCATTGGGGTCATGAACCTGTTTGAAAATAAAGTTGGTGCCATCTTCGCCATCATCACGACAGTTGGCAAGATGGTGCCCATTGCCGCCATTATCATCTTCGGCCTCTTCTGGGGCCACCAGGACGCCTTTGGCCAAACGGTCACGGAAATCCACCAAGCCAGCGGGGGCTTTGGGGTCGCCGTCTTAGCCACCCTATTCGGTTACGACGGGTGGATACTGATCGCCAACCTTGGTGGTGAAATGAAGAACCCGCAAAAGCTCTTGCCTCGGGCAATCATCCTCGGGATTACCGCTGTTTTAATCATCTACACTCTGATTACCGTCGGCATCCTTAAGTTCCTGCCGGCAAACCTGATTCACCGGTTGGGCGAAAACACCACCGCCTACCTGGCTACCCGGGCGTTCGGTACCATCGGTGGTAAACTCCTGTCGGCTGGGATCATCATTTCGATGATGGGGACGTTAAACGGTAAAATAATCACCTTCCCTCGGATTGTTTACGCAATGGCTAAACGGGGAGACCTGCCGTTTTCGCGCTTCTTATCGTACGTCACGCCCAAGGGTAAGTCGCCGGTTGTTGCCACCCTATTTATCATTGCCCTGGCAACGTTCATGATGTTCTTCTTTGACCCCGACCACCTGTCGGACCTGTGTGTCTTTACCGTCTACTGCTTCTACCTACTGGCCTTCTTTGGCATCTTCATCCTCCGGCGGCGTAACGATGCAACGACCCGGCCATTTAGCACCCCACTCTACCCGCTGGTACCGATCATTGCCATTGCCGGGGGCATCTTCGTCCTGGTCAGCGAAATTATTAACGACCCGGCTGGGGTGGTGCTCTTTATCGGAATTGTGATCGTGGGGCTACCAATCCTGTACTTTGTTAAACGCCTCGATGCAAAACGGCTCCACTAAAGTTCGCTAGTTACGAGCATCCTAAGCGGGGCTCGCGTATGGATAAAATAACTCCGAATACAAAGAGACCTTCAGCGTTCATTTACCAAACGCTGCGGGTCTCTTTCTGTTTGTAGTAGCTCGGCTATCAGTTAGCACCAGCTTTTACTATGTCATTCCTTTCAATCTTGCGTTACAATATCGGTGATTATGTAAGCGGATACACAAATATGGAGACGGACTTATGTACCAAGCACGACGAATTTCAATGGCGCTTTTGGGAGTGATCCTATGTGGACTTTGCGTGGGAATGCTCCAGAAGGCCAATCTCGGGGTTGACCCGTTCACTTGTTTTGTTACCGGCATCGCCAATATCTTTAGTTCAACCTATTCAACCTTCTACTTAATCCTCACGGGGGCCCTGCTCATCCTCGTCTTCGTCCTCCGCCGGCACTACATCGGGATCACCACCCTCTTTAACCTCTTTTTAACCGGGGTGACCGCGGATTTAATGCACAACTTTCTCGATGCACTCTTGCCCCACCCAGACTTATTAGTACGCAGCGGTTTAATGCTGGTCGCAATCGTCTTCACCTGTTTATCAGCGGCGCTCTACTTTACCGCCGACCTGGGTGTTTCAGCCTATGATGCAATCGCCCTAATTGCGGCCTACCAGTATAAGTTGTTGCCATTTAAATACTGCCGAATCATCACCGATAGTTGTTGCGTCCTCGTGGGGTTCATTTTTAACGTTACTCTCGGGATCGGGACGGTCATCACGGCCTTGTTCATGGGACCGCTCACCCAGTGGTTTAGGACCAACCTGGCGGAGCCGTTTTTGGCTAGCGCCCAACACCCGGCTTAACTAGTTTTGCCACCGGGGTGACTGGTAGTGTGCGAAGTGTTGGTGGCGGTGATGGTTAGTACCACGTAACTCCAGTTGAATCTGTTCTAGGCTCTTCCCCTGCGTTTCAGGGACAAAACTAAGTGCGAACAGTAGTGCCAAGACGTTGCAACCGATAAAGAAAGCAAAGGTGCCAATTCCACCCCAATGCGCCAACATGATCGGGAAGGTAAAACCGACCACGAAGTTTGCTAGCCACAGGCAAAAGGTCGCAATCCCCATCCCGAGGCCGCGAAGACTTTGGGGGAAGATTTCTGACAAGAGTACCCAGGTGGTCGGTGAAACGCTTGACTGGAAAAAGGCTAAGAAGCACACGGTGGCAGCAATTACTAAGTACGGCAGTAACGCTGTGTGGCGAAAGAATAACATCGCCAGGGTAATAACCGCCATCGATCCAGCCGTGCCACAAATCCCGGCCACCAGCATCGACCGCCGGTGAACCGTGTACATCAGCCGCATCCCGACCGCGGTTGCGACGAACGAGGTTAAGCCATTGCCGATATTAGCAATTAGTGCCGCTTGGTGCCCAAAGCCAACCTGCATTAAGATACTAGTTCCGTAATACATCATAATGTTAATCCCCACGAATTGTTGGACAATCCCTAGTCCAATGCCGATCAAAACCAGGCGGCGAATCCAGGGATGACGGAGGTCTCTTAATGACGCCTGCTGGACATCGCGGTTTCTTTGTAAGGCTTCCCGAACACCTTGTACTTCGTGGCGGCTCTGCTGTTCACTGGGACGAATGTTCCCTAGTACCGCCAGTGCTGGTCTGATTTTTCCCTTCATGACCAACCACCGGGGTGACTCCGGAACCAAGCTCATTCCCAAAAACAGCATTACGGACGGGACCATCCCGAAAGCAATCATATACCGCCAAATGCTGGCAACGTGGGGAAAGAACGTGCCGAGCAGGGCGTTAACGGTAAAGGCCAGCAGTTGCCCACCAGTAATCATTAACTCGTTTTGGGTAACTAGCCGTCCCCTTAAGGACGCCGTCGCAATCTCCGCTAGGTAGGTTGGAACAATTACCGAAGCCCCACCAACGGCTAGGCCAAGTAAAAAACGAAAGATAATCATTAAGATTGCGTTGGGAGCCACCGAACACAACAGGGTCCCCAAAAAGAAAACGAGGGCCAGTCCGATCAAAGAACGCTTGCGACCATAACGGTCCGCCAATTTACCAGCCACAAGTGCTCCTATCGCCGCCCCCAGAGTGATCCCTGAAGTAACTAGGCCCTCTTCGGCAGGCGTTAGGTCAAGCTGCTGCTTAGCGGCCATATAGGGAATTGCGCCATTAATCACCCCGGTATCAACCCCAAACAGTAAGCCGCCTAACGTCACGACCAATGCAATTTTCTTCAACCGTCTTTCGATCTGACTACTAATAAAACATCGTCCTCCTTTATAACAAGGTCGACGAAAAAAGCGCCCCGCTCCTAAATGAAGTGAGGCGCCGTTCGTTGAGGGAATCTATTCCGCTCTACTAGTTGACAGCTTCAGTATAACACGTCTACTACTTTTCCGCCGAATTGACGGTTCCGCGATAATTTACTAAGCGTTTTTGCCTAGCTACCTGGTATTTTTCAATACAACTGCTATAATCAATAGTGTATAAACGGGCCATTAGTTCAGTTGGGAGAATGTCTGCTTCGCATGCAGGAGGTCGCGAGTTCGAATCTCGCATGGTCCATTAGACTTTGTGATACCGAAAGGATCCGTCAGATGAAAAAAGCATATCTAATCCACGGCACTTCCACCAGGGATGATGACTGGTTCCCGTGGCTCGAACAGGCAGCTAAACCGGCAATTAATCTTGACCGCATTTGGCTGCCTAATCCATTTAACCCTAATCCGCAAGAATGGGCTGCCGCCATTGACCAACAGGTACCAGTGACCGATGGCTTAATCTTAGTGGCCCACAGCCTAGGATGTATTAGTGCCCTCCGGTTCATTGCTTACCATAAGGTGCATGATGCCCGCCTCCTGTTGGTGGGTGCGTTTGACCAACCGCTACCGGCCTACCCACAACTTAACTCCTTTGTTTCCCCAGCACTTGACTACCAACAGATTGCCCCGAAGGTAAGCGCGGCGACGGTGATTACGGCTAAAGATGACCCAATCGCTCCCTTCCAAGGTAGTGTTGCCGTTGCCCACCACCTCGGTGCTAAGTTAATCGTTCAAGAAACCGGCGGCCACTTCCTAGGGCCCGATGGCTTTACCACGTTTCCATTGGCCGCAAAAGAATTACAGCGAATTGCTAAATAAGATCCCTGAAATGTCAAATTAAGTTAGAAAGAAACTAACTGTGCGTCTGTGATATTCTCCATGAATACCTCAATGGGTGTGCGATAATGTAGCGACTTCCGTGGAATATTGTTTCGGTATGACATTAGCTGAGTA
>DXAF01000032.1 GCA_019117185.1 Candidatus Limosilactobacillus intestinipullorum
CGTGAAGGTGGACACACTGTTGGTGCCGGTGTGGTATCAGAAGTGTTAGACTAATTTTTAATTAGGCTAAATTAATTAAAGGAATTCGGGTTACCGAATTCCTTTTTCTTTTAAAATAATACTCGGGAAAACGCCCAATTGGTTGCAATTACACGGGTCGTACGGTAAACTAATAAAGTATGTAAAGACCGACTTAAAATAGTTTTGGTCAAATTGATTGTTATTGGAGGAAATAAAATGTCAGCAAAATGGGAACGCGATAGCGATGCCAGCAAAGGGACATTAACGTTTGATATTGATGTCGACACGATTAACAAGGGAATTGACGAAGCCTTCGTTGAGACCCGTAAGAAGATCACGGTGCCCGGGTTCCGGAAGGGCCGTGTTCCTCGCCAAATCTTTAACCAAATGTATGGTGAAGAATCACTTTACCAAGATGCCTTAAACAAGGTGCTGCCTGATGCCTACAGTGCTGCGGTTAAGGAAACCGGCATTAAGCCAGTTGATCAACCAAAGATTGACATCAAGAGCATGGAAAAGGGTCAACCTTGGACTCTGACGGCCGAAGTTGCGGTTGAACCAGAAGTTAAGCTGGGTGACTACAAGGGGATGGAAGTTCCTGAACAAGATACGACTGTTTCCGATGCTGATGTTGATTCAGAGATTGAAAAGAAGCGTCAACAACAAGCTGAATTGGTCCTTAAGGAAGACAAGCCTGCTGCCAAGGGTGACACTGTCGTTATTGACTACGAAGGAAGCATTGACGGTAAGAAGTTTGACGGCGGTTCCGCTGATAACTACTCCCTTGAATTAGGTTCAGGCTCATTCATTCCGGGCTTTGAAGACCAATTAGTTGGCGCAAATTCCGGTGATGACGTTGATGTTAAGGTGACCTTCCCCGAAGATTACCACGCTAAGGAATTAGCTGGTAAGGAAGCACTGTTCAAGGTTAAGGTTCACGAAATCAAGGAAAAGCAACTGCCAGAACTTGATGATGACTTTGCTAAGGACGTTGACGAAGACGTTAACACCCTTGACGAATTAAAGGACAAGACCCGCAAGCAACTTCAAGAACAAAAGGACAACCAAGCTAAGGGTGCCATTGAAGATGCGGCAATTGAAAAGGCGGTTGCTAATGCTGAGATTGAAGACATCCCACAAGCAATGTTGGATGACGACACCAACCGTCAAATGCAACAATACCTTGCTGGTATGCAACAACAGGGTATTAGCCCACAAATGTACTTCCAAATCACTGGGACTAAGGAAGATGACCTCAAGAAGCAATTCGCTAATGATGCTGAACAACGGGTTAAGACTAACTTAGTGCTGGAAGCAATCGTTGACGATGCTAAGCTGGAAGCCAGCGAAGACGAAATCAAGGATGAAGTCAAAGACTTGGCTAAGCAATACGGTATGGAAGAAGATGCCGTTGAAAAGGCCTTATCAAAGGACATGTTAAGTCATGACATCAAGATTAAGAAGGCAGTTGACTTGGTTGCTGACTCCGCAAAGCAAGTTAAGTCAGCCAAGAAGGATGACGAAAAGTCTGACAAGTAGTCATTTGAATTCTTGCCGTAAAGGAGCTCAATCCAAGTTGATTGGGCTTTTTTTGTTAGGCACAACATTCGAATTTAGCGGTGAAGTTTGGTATGATTATTTCATAAGTTTTAGAGGAGGTTTATAAATGTTTGAAGACACCAGTGGAATGGATTCTGTCCATTGCTCCTTCTGTGGTAAGTCACAGGACGAAGTAAAGAAGATTGTGGCTGGACCAGGCGTTTATATTTGTAACGAGTGTGTTGACTTGTGCAAGCAGATCATCACCCAAGAACTATCAGAAGATAGTGCCAAAAAGACCTTCCGGGTGCCAACGCCGGAAGAAATCGTGAAGGATTTAGACGATTACGTAATTGGTCAGGATGCGGCTAAGAAAACCTTAGCAGTGGCAGTCTACAACCATTACAAGCGGGTTAACGCAATGATGACGGGCGATAACAATGATACGGAACTGCAAAAGAGTAACATTGCCGTGATCGGACCAACCGGGTCTGGTAAGACCTATTTAGCCCAGTCATTGGCACGGATTTTGAACGTTCCCTTTGCGATCGCGGATGCGACGACCCTGACCGAAGCGGGTTATGTCGGTGAAGACGTCGAAAATATCATTCTAAAGCTGCTCCAGGCGGCTGACTTTGACGTTGAACGGGCGGAAAAGGGCATTATTTACATTGATGAAATTGACAAGATTGCCAAGAAGAGTGAAAACGTTTCGATTACCCGGGACGTCTCCGGTGAAGGGGTCCAGCAGGCCCTACTGAAGATTCTGGAAGGAACGATTGCTAACGTACCGCCGCAAGGGGGCCGGAAGCATCCGCAACAAGAGTTTATCCAAGTTGATACCAGCAACATCCTCTTTATCGTCGGTGGAGCCTTTGATGGGATCGAAAACATCGTTAAGGAGCGGATTGGTGAAAAGACGATTGGCTTTGGAACCAGCACCTCTGAGCGCGATAATATTACGGAAAAGAATATCTTGCAGCATGTTATTCCTGAAGACCTATTGAAGTTTGGACTGATTCCAGAATTCATCGGACGGTTGCCTGTAATGACGGCCCTTGAAAAGCTTGATGAGCACGACCTCATGCGGATTTTAACTGAGCCAAAGAATGCCCTGGTTAAGCAGTACCAAGAATTAATTCGCTTGGACGGCAGCCAGTTGAGCTTTACGAGTGGTGCCCTCAAGGCGATGGCCAAGTTAGCAATTGCCCGTAATACTGGGGCCCGTGGCTTACGGTCAATCATTGAAGAGGTTATGCAAAACGTCATGTTTGAACTACCAAGCCGTAGTGATGTTGAAAAGGTTGTAATCGGCAAGCGGTGCGTCACTGACCATGCGGAACCTAAGTACGTAATGAAGGGCGAACAAGCCTCTTAATCAGGTGGGTGTTAATAATGGAAGTTCATAACGTTGATTTGACAATTAGTGCCGTGCGCCCAGACCAGTACCCCAAGACTGACTACCCAGAAGTGGCCCTGGTGGGGCGTTCGAACGTGGGAAAGTCTTCGCTGACTAACACCCTCATTAACCGTCGTAACTTTGCCCACACGTCCAGCCAACCCGGTAAGACCCAGACGTTAAACTTCTACAATGTCGAGGATCAATTGTACTTTGTTGACGTTCCAGGGTATGGTTATGCGAAGGTCTCGAAAAAGGAACGGGAGCGTTTTGGACAGATGATCGAGCAATACCTAACCAAGCGGGACCAGTTGTGCGGGACGATCCTGTTAGTTGATGGCCGTCATGTGCCGACGGATGATGACGTTAGCATGTGCCAGTGGTTAACGTATTACCAGATCCCAACCCTGGTTGTGGCGACGAAGATGGATAAGGTGAAGGGCAATACCTGGAACCGGCAGGAAAGCCTGATAAAAAAGACGCTGGGACTAAGTACACAGACACCGTTAGTCCTCTTCTCCGCCGTCAGCAAGAAGGGTAAGGAGACGGTCTGGCAGTGGATTGAAAAGCAAATGGGGATGAAGTAACGGTGGATTTTAATGAGTATCAAAATGCCGCAAAGCGGACACTTTATGGCAATGAGCAGGTCTTAACCAACTGTGCCCTCGGCCTGGCCGGTGAATCTGGTCAGGTGGTGGACCTGGTTAAAAACTACACTTTTAAAGGTCAGAAGTTAAGCCGGCAGGAATTGATTCATGAGATGGGGGACGTTTTATGGTACCTTTCCCAGATCGCGGAATGGGCCGATATCCCCTTTGATGAGGTGGCGCGGGATAACATTGCGGAGTTGAACCGCCGCTACCCGACTGGCTTTAAAAAGCAAGGCTAGTTATATTAATTAGGGGCGGTAACAACACCCACAAGATGGATGTCACCGTCACAACAAAAGGGCCTCCAGCATTCGGAAAATCCGAACTGGAGGCCCCTTTTTGCACTCATTGGCATGGGTTACTTATTATTTTTGCTTGTCCGCTTCTTTGTGGTCATTATCCTTGGCCTTATCCTTGTCATGGTCCTTAGGGAGCTTTTTCTTTGGATCAATTGCAAATTGGTCAAAGAGTCGGTCAAGTTGTTCACTCCGTCGTGTTACTAAGCCCATTTAAATCGCACTCCTTCTTGTTTCAACCCATCTTAGCATACGTATTTAGCTACCCGCAAGATTTTCGGCCTAAAAGTGGTCACATTCTTTGCCCTAGTTCCGCCTTATCCTTTATAATATTATATTAGCAATTATTCGGGAGGTTTATAATGGCCAGTGAATATCTAGAACACAAGCTCGCGTTACTACCAGATAAGCCGGGTTGTTACTTAATGAAGAACATTAATGGACAGATTATTTACGTTGGTAAGGCCAAGAACCTTAAAAACCGGGTCCGCTCTTATTTTAAGAGTAGTCATACTGGTAAGGTGGCAAAGATGGTTTCGGAAGTAGCGGACTTTGAAACGATCATTACCTCAACGAATAAGGAATCATTCCTCCTTGAAATTACGCTAATTCAAAAACACCAGCCCTACTTCAATATTAAACTGAAGCGGGGGACCGGCTATCCTTACATTAAAATAACAAACGAGCGCGATCCCCAGGTTAAGATTGTAAGCACGATCAAAAAGGATGGCGCCTACTACTTTGGACCATATCCAAATGTCTACGCGGCTGAGGAGACGGTCCACTTTATTCAAAAGGTTTACCCCTTGCGCCGCTGTAATGGCTACCAGGGACGCCCGTGCCTTTACTACCATATGGGCCAGTGCCTGGGCGCCTGCTTTAAGGAGGTGCCGGTGGAAGAATATGATCACCAGATCAAACGGATTAAGTCCTTTTTGAATGGTAATACGGCGGCGGTGAAAAAACACTTAACCGCCCAAATGACGCAAGCAGCGGCAAATCTGGAGTATGAACGGGCGGCCGAAATCCGGGACCAGTTGCACTACATTGAAGTAACGGTGGAAAAGCAGAAGATTATTTCTAATGATAAGACGCCGCGGGACCTCTTTAACTTTTACATGGACAAGGGCTGGCTATCAATTCAGGTCTTCTTTATCCGCCAGGCCCGACTGATGAAACGTGAAAAGCGGCTTTTCCCAATTGTGGATACTGCAGCGGAGGAAATGACGAGCTTTATCCTGCAGTTTTATAACCGGCGTAACAACATCCTTCCTCGGGAACTGCTCCTGCCGGCGGGACTACCCAATAAAGAAATTAGTGAAATCTTGGGAATTCCGGTCCGGACACCAGCACGAGGTGAAAAAAAGGACTTGATGGCCATGGCTGCGGAAAATGCCCAGCTGACCCTTGACGAGAAGTTCCGTCTCCTGGAGATGGATAAGGTCAAGACGACCGGCGCAATGAAGGAAATTACCGATGCGTTAGGGCTACCAACCGGTCATAAAATTGAAGCTTTTGACCACTCCCATATCCAGGGGGCGGACCCGGTCAGCACCATGGTCGTCTTTGTAGATGGTGAACCGGCCAAAAAGCTCTACCGGAAGTACAAGCTAAAAACGGTCATTGACCACGCGGATGAAGCGGCAAGTACCCGTGAAGTAATCCGCCGGCGTTATAGTCGCCTTTTACGGGAGAATAAGCCGATGCCAGACATGATCTTTATGGATGGTGGTGAGATCCAAATGAACGCGGTGAAAGACGTTTTAGAGAATGAACTAGGCTTGGATATCCCAGTTGTGGGGATGGTCAAAAATGATAAGCACAAGACGGCCGACTTACTTTTTGGGGCGGGAGACCAGCACGTTAACCTCAATCCCCGGAGCCAGGGCTTTTACCTGGTACAACGAATTCAAGATGAAGTCCACCGGTTTGCGATCACCTTTCACCGTAATGTTCATACCAAGCACTCACTTAGTTCGCGGCTAGACGAGATTAAAGGGGTGGGGCCGCGAACCCGGACGAAGCTGTTGAAGAAGTATGGTTCGGTGACTAAAATTGCGCAAGCGTCGGTTGATGAGATCCACTCCTTAGGAATTAACCGACCGACAGCGCAACTAATCAAGGTTTCACTGCAGAAAAATGCCGAGGTAGCTAAGGGGAGTAGCCACGATTGATTTTGACGCTCCCCGATTTTTCAAATATACTAGTAGTAAGAAATTAGAACGGAGAAATCACAATGAATACCTTTGTTGATCAGATTAAGATTGAAGCACACGCCGGCAAGGGCGGAGACGGAATGGTTGCCTTTCGCCGGGAAAAATACGTTCCTAATGGGGGACCAGCTGGCGGTGATGGTGGCCGTGGCGGATCCATTATTCTAAAAGTTGATGAAGGGCTGCGGACCCTAATGGACTTTCGCTACCACCGGATTTTTAAAGCCAAGAATGGTGGTAACGGGATGAACAAGCAGATGACGGGCCCAAGCGCCACCGACACGGTGATTGCTGTTCCCCAGGGAACCACGGTTCGCGACCTTGATACTGGTCAAATCATCGGTGACCTGGTTGAAAACGGTCAGGAATTAGTAGTTGCTCAAGGTGGCCGCGGTGGCCGTGGTAATATCCATTTTGCTAGCGCTAAGAATCCGGCTCCAGAAATTGCTGAAAATGGCGAGCCTGGTGAAGACCGTTACCTTGAATTAGAACTAAAAATGTTAGCTGACGTGGGGTTAATTGGCTTCCCATCGGTGGGTAAGTCGACCTTATTATCAGTTGTTACTGGTGCTAAACCAAAGATTGCGGACTATGAATTTACCACTCTGGTACCGAACCTGGGGATGGTAATGCTACCGGATGGCCGGGACTTCGCGATGGCCGACATGCCAGGCCTGATTGAGGGCGCCGCAAAGGGGATTGGCCTGGGCCTGAAGTTCCTGCGGCACATCGAACGGACCCGGGTACTCCTTCACCTGGTTGACATGTCCAGTGAAGACGAAGACCAGGCAATTGAACGGTACCGGCAGATTAACCGGGAATTGGCTAACTACGATCCCAAATTATTGAAGCGGCCACAAATCGTTGTGGCGACCAAGATGGATATGCCAAATGCCGATAAGAACCTGGCCTGGTTCAAAGAACAATTGGCTAGTGATCACACCTTGGCCAACCAACCCCGGGTCTTTCCAATCTCGGCCGTTACTCACCAAGGGGTTCAGCAGTTAATGCAGCTGACGGCCGACCTGCTCGACCAGACACCAGCATTTGATAGTGCTAGTCATGATGAGCAGTTAACGCCAGAGTATGAAGAAGCCGGTAAGAAGTTTAAGTCCGTCACGCAGGGGCCTGCCTTTACCATCAGTAAGGATGAGGATGGTACTTGGGTCTTGGGCGGGGACCAGTTACTACGCCTGTTTGACATGACGGACTTAACGCATGAACAAAGTCAGCTACGCTTTGCCCGCCAAATGCGGCAAATGGGGGTCGATGATGCCCTGCGTGAAAAGGGAATTCAAAACGGTGACCTAGTGCGTATTCGTAAGTTTGTCTTCGAATTTGTTCAGTAGTCATGATTAGAAAAGGTAGGGAAATGTAATAATGCAACTCGAATTTTTAGGTACTGGCGCCGGTTCGCCAAGTAAGCAGCGTAACGTCTCCAGTGTGGCCTTACGCCTCTTGGAAGAGCGGAACGCAATTTGGCTCTTTGATGTTGGTGAAGCAACCCAGCACCAGATTTTAAACACCACCATTCGGCCCCGTAAGATTGAAAAAATCTTCATTACCCACTTACACGGAGACCACATTTTCGGCCTACCGGGACTATTGAGTTCGCGGTCTTTCCAAGGTGGTGCGGCCCCACTTACCATTTATGGCCCGGTGGGGATCAAGCGCTTTGTTACGACGGCCTTGCAGGTTAGCGAGTCGCGGCTTAGCTACCCCCTACACTTTGTTGAGATTGACCACGAAGGGGTAGTTTTTCATGACCGTGGTTTTACGGTTGTTACTAAAAAACTCGACCACAAGATTGCCTGCTATGGTTACCGGGTGGTTGAAGCTGACCACCCCGGTGAACTACAGGTTGACAAACTCCGGGAACTAAAGATTCCATCGGGACCGGTTTATGGTCAACTGAAGGCCGGCAAAACGGTGGTGCTTGATGACGGTCGGACAATTAACGGCCAAGACTTTATTGGCCAGCCCCAGGTCGGGCGGATTGTTACCATCTGTGGTGATACTCGCAAGACCGAAAATGCGGTTGAACTAGCCCGCAATGCTGATGTCCTGGTTCATGAAAGTACCTTTGCTAAGGACGAGGCTAAGTTGGCCCGGAGCTATTACCATACGACTAGTTTACAGGCAGCCGAGATTGCCAAGCGGGCCGGGGCGAAGCGATTATTACTTAACCATATTTCAGCCCGGTACGCGGGTAAGGCGGCCTACCAGTTAGCCTACCAGGTTCGTGACGTTTTTCCGAACACGCGAGTTGTAAACGATTTTGACGTAATTGATATTCCTTTTAACAAGTAAGGAGCGATAAAAATGCTGAAACGGGTAAAAGTATTACGGTTTTTGCGTAATGAAGTGGTTTTAATTACCGGTGGTTCAAGTGGTATTGGTAAGGAACTGGCCCTTGAAGCGGCACGGCGGGGGGCCATTGTGGTGGTCACTTCCCGTAACCAAGAAAAGTTGGACCAAGTTGCGCGTCAGTGCCTGCTTTTATCCGGGCGACCAGCATTTGCCTACGTAATGGATGCTACTTCACCGGACCAGATTGATGAGGTTCTCGATAAGATCCAACACCAGGTTGGTGGAATTGACGTGCTGGTTAACTCAGCCGGCCTGGGAGAATTCAGTCCAGCAGCTGGGCAGTCCTATAAAACAATGAAGACGATGACGGACGTTAACCTGCTGGCGTTGATGTATATTAGTCGCTGTGTTGCGCGGCGGATGATGGACCAGGGCTATGGGGCCATTATTAATATGGGGTCCGCCTGTGGGAAAATCCCAACCCCCAATAGTGCTGCATACTCCGCAACCAAGGCCGGAGTGATCCAGTTCGATAATGTCTTGCGGATGGAAGTTGCAGATTATGGGGTCCAGGTTTTAACCGTCAATCCCGGCCCGGTCAGCACGCCGTTCTTTACAAAGGCGGACGCTAATGGAAACTACCGGTCTCACTTGCCGAAGTGGCTCTTCATTGCACCGGATGAACTTGCCCGTCGTGTCTGGAATAACGTCGGTTATAAGACCCGCGAAATTAATGTTCCGGGCTACGTAGCCTACCTTGGTTGGGCTTACCAGGTTATCCCGGGGTTAGGCGATTGGGCCATTAAGAAGTTCTTCGACTTCCAGCAGAATAAGAATGAACTATAGTCATGATGCCACTCACCAATGATTACTGGTAAGTGACCGGAATTAAATGTTTTGAAAAAGGCAGTGGCGATTTTGCCATGCCTTTCTTATTTTTAGTGAAATGTGGGGAAGAGTATGATTAAAGCACGTTATAACTGGCAGGCGGCTCCTGAAGTGGCCGACCAACAGCAAGTTAAAGCCCTCCAGGACCAGCTTGGAATTTCAGCCGTGTTTGCGACCCTCCTGGTTAAGCGGGGGTTAACAACGCCAGATGCTGCCCAGGCCTTCTTGCACCCCGACTTGGCGACCATCCATGATCCCCGCCGCCTCCACGATATGGATAAGGCGGTTGCACGGATTGAAGAAGCGGTGGCTAATGGTGAAAAGATTACTATTTATGGTGATTACGACGCCGATGGAATCACGAGTACCGCGGTCATGTACGAGGCGCTTAGTGAAATTGGGGCCGATGTTGATTACTACGTTCCGGACCGTTTTAAGGATGGTTACGGTCCCAACCAGGCGGCGTATGAAAAGATAATTGCCGGTGGGACCAAGTTAATCATTACCGTTGATAACGGGGTGAGCGGCAAGGCGGTAATCGATCAGGCAATGGACCAGGGGGTCGATGTGGTGATTACCGACCACCACGAACTGCCTGCTGACTTACCAAAGGCCGTTGCCATTGTTCACCCCCGCTACCCCGGTAGTGATTACCCCTTTCCGGACCTTTCTGGGGTGGCCGTGGCCTTTAAAGTGGTTTGGGCTCTCCAGGAGGAATTCCCGGAAGAACTTTTAGATCTGGTAGCGATTGGCGAGATTGCAGACGTGGTTGCCGTAACCGATGAAAACCGAGCACTAATTGCGCATGGCCTTCAAGTCCTCCGGCAGGGGATGCGGCCGGGTCTTCACGCTCTCCTTAAGTTAGCGGGCACTAATGAAGCTCAATTGACGGACCAGGATGTTGGCTTCACGATCGCACCACGCCTAAATGCGCTTGGTCGGATGGCCAACGCCAGTGCCGGGGTTGAGCTGCTAACAACGATGGATGAAAAGCGGGGCCAGGACTTGGCCCAAGAAGTTGAGGCTGCTAATCAACAACGCCGTGACCTGGTGGATCAAATTATGACCGCCGCCAGTGAACAGGCTAATGCACCCGCCAATGCTGACCAACCAGTATTAGTCCTGTTGGGTCATAATTGGCACCAGGGGGTCTTAGGAATCGTTGCTAGCCGGATCATGGACCAAACCGGGAAACCGACCATCGTTGCTGGTATTAATTATGGTGACAACCTTGCCAAGGCGTCGGGACGAAGTGTTGATGGCTTCAACCTGTTTAAGGCACTGGACCCCCACCGGGCCCTCTTAGCGTCGTTTGGTGGTCATCCGGCAGCCTGTGGACTCTCATTTGCCCCTGACCAGGTGGAAAAATTGCGTCAAGCCTTAAAACAGGCGGCCGCTGACCAGGGCTTTACCGGAAAGGAAAAGCCGGCAGTGACGGTTGCTGGCCAGCTGGTTGTTGGCGACGTCAACGAACGACTTTATCAAGAGGTCCAGCAGTTGGCACCCTTTGGCCCAGGCAATGAACAGCCCGTGTTTGAATTTAAAGATGTCCAACCAATCAACGTAAAAACAATGGGGAAGGATAATACCCACCTTAAGTTTAACCTCGGAACCCAGTTAACGGTGGTGGCGTTTAGCCAGGGCCACCTTGCCCCGTTTTTGAATGGGCAGGGCGGTCAGGTCGACCTACTCGCTAAGCTCAGTATCAATGAGTGGCAGGGACGGCGTACGGTGCAGTTAATGCTGGTCGACATCCAGGTGGACGGGACAGTAGTCCTGGATCAGCGGACGAACCACCTCCGTCCCCAGCACTTTGCCATGGATGGCTACTACCTTGTTTATGATGACCGCCTTCGGGAAAACATTGCACCCCATATTGCAGCCGGTCATGCCCTGTCGCCAGCCGCCGCTGCGAAAATCGACTGGGCTGACCAGCAGTTAACGGTGGTTGACTGTCCAAGTGACTTAGCTGATTTTACGATGATTTTTGCGGGGGATAGTGGCGATCCAGCAGTGGTTCGCTTACTCTTGTATGAGGCCAATAGTATTTACCTGGCGGGCCTGCCAACCCGGCATGACTTTGCCAGTTTATATCGTTTTATTGGCCAGCACCCGAACATTGGTTGGCCCCAGCAGCGGTCAGCACTGAGCCGTTATTTAAGAATTAATGAAGTCCGATTAAATTTGATGATAAGTGTGTTTTCTGAGGTAGGATTTGTTACAATTACTAATGGTGTTTTAAATCTAGTGACTGGAGTAAAAAAGGCTGATTTAAAGCAGACGAACCACTATCAAGCACAACTAGCCCAGTATCAGGCAGAGCAAACATTGCTATTTAGCGATACGGGAACGGTGGCCGCGTGGGTCAAACAGTGCTTGAAGAAGAATTAAAGGAGACAATTTCTGGTATGACTTTAGACCTTTATAAATTTGTTGCTAGTATCCCTGATTACCCTGAGAAGGGGATCATCTACCGGGATATCCTGCCATTAATGGCCAACGGAGAAGCTTACAAACAGGCAACTGATGAACTGGTTGCCTACGCTAAAGACAAGAACGTAGATATGGTGGTGGGACCAGAAGCCCGGGGCTTTATTGTCGGTTGCCCAATTGCCCGGGAACTTGGGGTTGGTTTTGCACCAGCGCGTAAAAAGGGGAAGTTACCCCGTGAGGCCGTCAGTGCAACCTACACCCTGGAATACGGCACGGCAACCCTCCAGATGGAAAAGGACTCAATTAAGCCGGGCCAACGGGTGTTAGTAGTTGATGACCTGTTAGCAACTGGTGGTACCATTTCGGCCACGATTAAGATGGTAGAAGAAATGGGTGGTGTTGTTGTCGGGTGCGCATTTTTGATTGACCTCAAGGACCTTCATGGACGTGAGAAGATCAAGGACTATGACGTTAAGGCATTGATGGAATTTTAAAAAACGAGGGTGAGACAGGACCGTCACACCCTTCTTTTTATAACCAACGAAGCAAACAAAGGAGTTTTAACATGATTTTCTTAGTTATTTTTGGGGGCCTGATGCTTTTATTAGGGGCCTTCTACCTGGTTAATTCTTGGCAACGATATCACGAGTGGAAGTCAGGGACGGTTATTGTTGTCCTTAGCCTAATTGCAGTGATCTACGGAGGAATTAACCTTCCGTATTTTAAGCATAACCAGCAAGCGCAATCAGCAAGCTCATCGTCACAGGTAGTCCAAAATAGTAGCTTTTCTAATAAGTTAAGTGGAATTAACGGGAATGCTGGGTCTGCTAACCAGCAAGCGTCTGTTCTGCGGCAACTGCAAAAGGGTTATTCTAAATTAGGGACGGTGGAGTTTAAAGAAGATACTAACACCTATGTGATTAAGCCAACCGATGACAATACCGTTAACGCCATTAAGGCGTTGGTGCAGGACCCGAGTCAAGCCGGCCAAATTGGTTGGTCAAATCTAACGGGCTCACTTAAGAAAAACTCGGCACAGGTTTCTAAGGCCCTGGGTGGTGACTATTCGATTAGTATTGTGAACCCTGATAACACCAAGCAGGCGGTATACACGGCCAAGAATGGTGAAACAACCTATAACATTGCCGATCAGAAATAAGCATTGTAATGACTACCAGGATGACTAGTGAAGGTTAACAACTAAAGTGGCGGCAAGTGAATTTGCGGTTTACTCTAGTCGGAATATTTGGTATAATTAAAAGGTAGTCATATGGAGAGTTGGCAGAGTGGTAATGCACCGGACTCGAAATCCGGCGAACCCGTGTTGAGCGGGCGCGCAGGTTCAAATCCTGTACTCTCCTTAAATAGATTTCATAGACTTTTAGGAAGTTCCCCAAACGTTGTTAAATCAGCATTTGAGGGATTTTTTATTTACTTAGAATGCAAAGACAAGTAAATAAACGTTCTCAAAATGTTCTCAAAATAGTATCAATTCTCACGTTTCATTGGCACGTTGGCCACCTTAATTGGTGGTTTTTTTATTTTAAATTTTGCCATAATAAAAAAGTACATTGGCAGACACCAATGTACTAAGATTACTAAATACAATAATATTATAGCATGGTTTAGCGACTTGAACGACCGTCTAGTATTTTGGCTAGGCGGTTTTTCTGTACAAAAAAGACGCTCACATGGAGCGCCCTTGAGATATAAATATAGCCGTGTACATATATTATACCACAGATAAGCGTATATATGTTTGTCTTTTAGAAAACATGAAACAATCACTCGTACACCTGGGGCTTTTTCATTTCGTCTAAGAGCTGATCCATACCATAGTTTTTGGCAAATTCCACTAATGCACGGTTTTTCATGGTGTTAAAGCTACGCAAGCCGATATTGTATCGGTCACATAATTCTTTACGGTTGTACTTCTTATTGACTATGTACTTGTTAATAATGAACCGGTACTTAGAATCTTTAATATTGTTGATTGCATCTTCTACCCGGTGCAATTGCCAACTTAGATTGGCATGATTGACGAATTTATTTTCAGTGTGATTGGTATTGCTATGAGAACCAGTACCCTCAAATGAAGGACTGTTAATTAGTGTATTGCGTGCATTAATTAGTGCTAAATCCTTCTTTAATCGTGCGTAGTCTTTTAAAACTTGTCGGATTTCTTTAATATCTTTTCGCATATTTGTAACCACCTTTATTAGTGATTACTGGGTATATAAGAAAAGCGTCGCAATTGACGACGCTTTAATAGTTACGTACAACTCTGCCAGTTTCCTGGTGAGCAAAGCTCTGTAACCACAGCTATTTTATTATAAATAAAGAAGAGTTAACAATGAATATCAATAAACTAAACGACCCACTTGAATCGCTAAAACCGTCTACTAAGATCGGAACACTCAACAGTGATTTCCTATGCAATTCGAGATAAGTCGAGGTATCAATAAGGTGGAGGTGGTTTCACCACCTTTCTTATTGATATTTGTGCTATTTCTAGCACACTTATATTATATACCAAACGGGTGTTTGGGTCTATGCTATTGCCAGTATTGACCACGCAATTGTTGAATCAACGAACGTACTTGATAAGGGGTCTGTTTCATGTCGATTGTGCGGTTGGTATACCAGAATTGCACTAGGATAATTACGGCTAGGCGGTACTTACGGTTATCGGTTAATTCTTTTGGTGGTTCACCGTCAACAACTGAGTTAGATACATAATCCTTGGCAGTATCAATATAGCCTTGAATTAAAGTATCATCTTCGTTCCCGTCAATTCGTAAAGCGTCTTTGATAGTATCTACTGAAATTTCAACAGGGTTATTACTTGGTTCTGTCATTTTATATCACTCCTAACAAAAAAAGAGCCTACCTACTCATTGCGAATAGGTAGGCTTTATAGTTACTTGCTGGTTATTTGATTACTTGCCAGCCTTGCCAGCAGAAAGAGAAACGTTGATAGCCGCATCGCTTGAAATAGGCTTGTAGTCATTACGTACGATTACAGATAAGCCTTGGGCGAATTGGTCGAACTTATCCCATTGTGCTGTTACTTGGTTGCGGCGGAATACGGCAACGGCTTCGGCCATGTCACCAACGATTAATGGGAATGAACCATCAGAGTTGTTAGGCATAACGGCGTCACTAATCATAACCACAGGGGCACCAAACAGTGAGAATCCACTAGCGGCGGTTGGGTTAGGTTGTAACAGGTAGCGGCCTTCATTATCCTTCAAAGTATCAAGGTAGTTGAAACCGGATTGGTTAACTAACCACATCTTGTTTAAGGCTGGATCAAGGTCAACATTAAAGATCTTCTTTAGGTCGTCGGTAGTAGTGGCGGTTTCCTTCTTGAACGTGTCACCAGTCAGCACCTTCATAATATTTTGGTTATCAGTGTTATCAACCAGCTTTTGAAGTTGGTTCTTAACTTCGGCCACAATATCAACGGCGGAATCATCGACAATTTCATTTGATAAGGCAATCTTACCAGCACGGGTCTTCACATCGAATGGAACATCTTCAAACATATTGGCGTCAACGTCCGCAATGTCAGCCAATTCTTCCTTGGTTGCCAAAACAGCCTTGTCATTACGCTTGGCAATAGGGTAGTGGCCTGAACCAGCGCTAACAGTCTTAACAGTAGCGTATTGAGCTAAGTTGTACTTACTATTCTTTAATTCCAGGACAGGTGTAACAACTTCTTGTGGAATTACGGCAGTAGCACCGGAAGTTTTCAAACCGTCTCGCATTTCACCACGTGAACGAATAAAGTCTTCAAAACTACGGGTTTCGGTCTTTTCGTTGTTATCAATAATAGTCTTTTCAGTCATCTTTTCCTTTTCCCCCTTAATAAATTGTTCATATGAACGGGTATCTACATTTACATTTTTATTATCAGAGTTATCAGCATTTACATTAGTTGAATCATAAGCAGGTACGGCAACCACAGAAACATCAAACAGATCTTTAATCTGGTTAATAGTCCGGGTG
Source organism: Candidatus Limosilactobacillus intestinipullorum (assembly GCA_019117185.1). Classification (GTDB taxonomy): domain Bacteria; phylum Bacillota; class Bacilli; order Lactobacillales; family Lactobacillaceae; genus Limosilactobacillus; species Limosilactobacillus intestinipullorum. The sequence continues at coordinate 15,761 of DXAF01000032.1, forward strand.
ATATTCCCCTGGTCGTCTTTGTCCCACTTGTCAGAACCATCATCCACATCAAAACTAAATGAGCAACTGTCTAAGTTGCCAGCCTTAACATTGGCGAATACATCGTTGGCGGTAGTAGTGTCTGGTAGGGTAGCTTCAAAGTGAAGCCCCTTGTCGTCCGGTGTTAGTTTTAAAGTACCAGCCTTAACACTTGCTAGAACTTGTGTATAGTCATGGTCGTTGAGCATCAATACATTAGACAGGTCAACGCCTTTAAGAGCGTCCGGTGAAACAACTTCTTTGAAGCCCCCTAAATCCTTGCTAGGAGTATTCCAAACAATAGCATATCCAGAAAGCGTCTTAGCGCTGTTTTGAGCCGCTTTAGCAGGTTGTGGGTTATTATCCGTGTTACCTTGCTTGTCGTCCTCTGTGGGCTCTGTGGACGGCCGAGGAGTAGGCTCGGCTGCTCGTAGTTCCGCATTAATCGTTAATCGACGGTCTTCCATTGTTATCAATCATTCCTTTCCGTGTAATATCTGTGAAGCTGTCACCACCATTGACCGGTGGCAAGCCTAACTTGCTACGTGCTTCATTCCTGGTTAGCAAACCATTGTTATAACCATCAATTGCTTGTTCCTGGATAGTAGCAGGATCAAGGCTAAGTAGCTTGTCAGTGTTGAAAGTGAACTGCTTACCGAACTTCTTAGAAAGTTCGCTGGTAAAGCAATCAAAATACGCTTGCAACGTACTTTGTAGGTATTGCAAGTTACTTTGTTGCTGGTTACTGTGTTCGTTTTCCAAACCTAGTCTTTCAACCGGCAAGCCAAACACTTTAGCAATTTGACGAGTAGTCCAGTCATTAGAATTGACTAGCTTTAACACGTCTGTATTGAGTGACAGGTTGCTAACGTCCATAGAATCATCAACAACAACGGTTTTCATTGAGTTAGGCCCGGAATTGGCATCATCGAACTTCTTACGAATGTTCTGGATACTTTCGGGGTTTAGGTCAGCTTGGTTAACCTTGACTACCGTTGTGCCGTGAATCCCGTTATTAAAGAAGTTAAGCAGTAACTCGTTACCAGCGTTTTGAATACCTAACTCATCTTTTAGAGCGTATAAGGGACTTAAACCAGCTACACCATCTAAAGTGAAATACTTGAAGTGAAGTACCTTGCTAGGTGGAATCACCCGTTTAACGCTTCCGTTAGGCGAATAGGTATACTTTAGCTTTTGAGTTACAGTATCTTGGCTAACAGTCATTTGATTATTAGGAATGAACCGTAGATTGTGGTTAGGCAAAATTTCAGCGAACGAATTACCATTCAGTAGCATATTGGCAGCAAGGGCGTATTTGAAGTGAAAGCCGTCCATTGTGTCGTTAGGGCTATCGTTTAGCTCTTTATTGATTACGTCGGTATCGCATAGAACCGGGTTAGAAGCAATGTCACTGGCAATGATATTGATTGCGGTAAATACATCGCTGTTACGCAAGTTAGAAGGTGACACGTAAGCATAAGGGTCGTCACTTGAAATGCTAACCAGCGCATCAAGCATAGGATCACCACCAGTTGCGGTTGTCTTTTTGCTAAACCAGTTATTAAATAAACTCATTAATTCATCTCACCACCTTTCATTGCAAAAACTCTGGACTGGAGTAGAAGTCATTTAACGTCTTGCTCTTCTCTTGGTCAGTAAAGTAGGTCCGGGCGAATACATAAGCATTCATAAGGGCCGCCGCCGGGTCAATCCGACTGTTAGAGTTACGGCTTCGCTTTTGTAGTTGCCAGCCGTTGTTATCTTCTTTAATCCGGGCGTTAATCATTGAATAGCGAAGCAGTTGGTTGTCATCATGAATGATCTTCTTTTGGAATAGATTGTCTCTAAACTCACGGGTCGGAACATTGAGAGTTAAAGTCCCTTGTCGTACTTCAATTAGTGGAATATCTGGCAGTTCTCTTTCACACTTGGCTAGAATGTTGTTAAAATTCCACGGGTCATAGCAGATAGCTTTCACATTCCAATGGTTTTGGCGAATGACGTTTTGCAGATAAGCGAACACATCGTCAATATCAATCACACCAGAAGCTAAGGTAGTGATAGAACATTCACCACGTTTTTCACCAGCCCGATAGTTAAAGCCGTCTAGTTTAATTTTGCGGTCTAGGCCGTATTTAGTACCTACCCAGGAATGAGAATCCACGTAAAAACGGCCATCAATTGGAACTACCCAACTAATCGCCGTTAAGTCGTTTGTCTTACTCATATCAAAGCCAATATAGACGTCACGCCCGGTAGTGTCGGGGGTGTCTATTTCGGTTTTATCCCAGTCGTCCACACTAATATAGGAATTATCGGCAGCTTGAAGCCACATATTAAAGTTTTTAGTGAGAACGGGAAT
>DXAF01000002.1 GCA_019117185.1 Candidatus Limosilactobacillus intestinipullorum
TTAGAGAAGATTTGCGTCCTCGTTGAGTAACCTTCTTTTCGAAGTCAGCTTGGGCTAATCGAGCTTGATAAGCAACATCTAAACGATGGAGCTCATTGAAGATAGTGGTCTTACTAAAGCCTAAGTAGTTAACGATATACTGCAAGGAACGTCCTTCATTATGAAGCGTTTCAATGACAACACGGTTCTGGAATGATAAAATAGTGGTGCCCATTAAGGTCCTTCTTTCTAATGGAATGTTGAGGTAACACCATTAAAGACCTTGATGGGTTTTTCTGTCCCCTTAAATGTTCAACTTAAATTTTACAATCTGCCTTTTACATTTTCCCACTACTTCACTGGTTTAAAAGTATAACATTACCGGGCCTGGCGGCGAAATTCACTAGGACTAAGGTGGAAACGCTTCTTAAACTGCTTCGAGAAGTAATAAACGTTCTGGTAACCAACTGCCCCCGCAATTTTTTCGACCGTCTGATTAGTCTCCTGAAGCCGCTTTGCTGCTTCCAGTAACCGGTACTCATTCAAATACTGCTTAGGGGTAACATGGAAGCTTTTTTAAATTTACGGGTAATTGAATTAGGGTGGAGGTGGAAATAGTTAGCTAATACCTGGTTATCAACCTGCTCCGCAAAATGGTTAATCAGGTAATTCTTGACCCGGCTGCTAAGCGCTTCATCAACTGATCCCGTCGGCATCGCATACTGGATTAGCTGGATAATATCAATAAAGAGCTGCTGGCTTTGCCAAAAACCGACACTATTTTGCTCAACGCTATATTTTAACAAGCGGTCAATTAACGGAATTAAAGCTACTGTTTGTAAGTGTTGAAACTTCTTGATGACCAACGTCACTGCTGGCGTAAAGTAGTGCTGCTTGGGGATCGCAATATTAGGAACCATCTGCCGCGGCTGACTATCCTCCGTCCAATTACCACGCACCGAAAAGTGAATCCAATAATACTCCGTCCGTTGGTCAATCTTTTTCCACGAATAATGGTGGTGCTGGGGCAGTAGTAAGAAAACATCCCCAGGGTGCAGGGTATAGTTCGTCCCGTCTTCAGCAATGTATAAGACCCCCTTAACGATTGTGAATAGCACAAAATACTGGAGGTTATCCCGGTCAGGATGACGCTTGGTCAAAAATTGCGTACCCACCCTGGATAAAGGTTAGCAGTGGAAACATGAAATTGAAATATACTTGGCCATTTAATCCACCATCATTTTTATTACAGAGTTACTTTTGCATTAACCTTATTTAAGCATTTGCTTATTCAAAAAGGAACTGTGACATTAGTCCTTTACAAAGAGAAAAATGTTACAGCGTAGTACACGAAGGGCCTTTAGCGTTCGGAAAATCGAACGCTAAAGGCCCTTCGTGCTTGCGGGGTTTCCCTACAGGCTTGCTTCGCTTCGAAAAACGAACTAGCAAGCTAGTTCTGTCTCCCTTTTGATTTATAGTTGTTGGAGTTCCTTTTCGATGCTTTCCTCGTTTAACTTCCCATGACGAGCAACCGAAAGGCTCTTGGCAATCTCCAAGTTTTCCTTGGCCTTTTCCCTTTCACCTAGTTGCATGTAGGCGCGGCCAACGTACAGGTACAGTTGGTCGAGGATAAAGAGTGAATCACGCTCACGACACAACTGAATCCCCCGCTGCGCGCTCTCAATCGCCTTTTCAGGTTCATCCAAGCGCCAGTAGAGTTCTGCAATCTGACAATTAATCGATGCCCATTGGTGCAGACTACCAATCAGCTTCTTATTATCAATTAGCTTAACCGCCCGGTCAGTTAACCGGATCGCCCGTTCCTGATCATCGCGCTTCAAGTAGGCCAACGCCATCCCGGCGGTGGTCATCGCCAAGTAAATGTTAGCACTAGTCGTTGCAAATTGGGTCAAAACGAGTTCAAAATTGAAAATCGCGTCATCAATTTTATCATCGGCGATCTGGACCATCCCCAACAGGAAGTAATAGCGTTGCTTATCGAAATCACTATTAAGGCTCTTAACGCTCACCTTGGAAATCAGTTCCTTAGCGGTGGCGTATTCCTGCTCCGTCAGCGCATCAATAATCTTGTTAAAGGTGTCATTGATGCCGCTAACCTCGTTTTCAATAATGCGGTCCGTCTGAATATTAAGACGTTCACAGATTGCAGTGAGAATATCCATCTTAGGTAAACGGTTTTGCTTTTCCATTAAACTAATCGTCGCTTGAGTACAGATACCTTCAGCTAATGCTGTTTGTGATAACCCCCTCTTACGGCGAATTTGTTTTAAAACATCTCCACGGAGTTTCATTGATTATCATCCTCATTATTATAATACTAATTGCATTTTAATATTAACTTTCCCAATAGTGTATTATAGCACTAATTATAGTAATGTCAGCTAAAGTAAACCGGAATTTAAGGATTTTATACAGTCAGCAAAAATCTGATTATTAAATAAAAATGGAACCTGCTCATAACAGCCGGTCCCACCTGAAAAAACTTATTTTTAATGGTCACGCCTAACGGCTTAGTTATACTTCTTTTGGCCGACCCGTTCCTCACCGAGTTCACGGAAGTCGTATTTAATTTGGCTATTCCGCTTAAATTCATCAAGCCCCAGCTGAATCAGTCGATCAATTAAGTCCGAATACGAGATTCCGGAAACTTCCCACATCTGCGGGTAAAGGCTAATGTTGGTAAAGCCCGGTAAGGTATTAGGCTCACTCAAGTACGGCACGTTATTGGAATCAACCAGGAAGTCAATCCGGGCCAAGCCCTTCATGTCCAAGGCCTTGTATGCCCGTAATGCCATATCGGTAATTTCATCGGTTAAGTACTGGGGTAACTTAACCGGTAGTTCAAAGACTACCCCACTCGCATCAACGAATTTATTTTCATAGTCATAGAAGGGGTCATCCTTTGGTACCCGTACCGCACCAAGCTTTGATGCAACGGGGTGTTCGTTACCCAGAATTGAAATTTCAACTTCTTGAGGGTGGTCAACCCCCTTTTCTGCCAAGACCTTGAAATCATACTTAAAAGCATCCTTAAGGGCAGCGGCATACTCTTCCGCGTTCGTCACCCGGTGGATTCCCACTGACGACCCCTGCTTAGCGGGCTTGATAAAGACCAGGTTACCCAGCTGTTCCTCTAAGCGGCCCCATGAATACTCTGCCTGGTTTTCGGGTGTCAGCAAGACGTACGGCGTGTTGCGGATGCCGGCCTCGTTTAAGACCTTCTTTGTCAGGTCCTTGTCAAACGACATCGCACTGGCCGCAATGTTCGAACCAACGTAAGGCTTCTGCAAGAGCTTGAACAGTCCCTGCACGGTCCCGTCTTCCCCCAGGTTACCATGGATAACCGGGTAGAAGAAATCGATCCCCGACAATTCATTCAATGCCATAATTGGCGCTAACGGACGGTCGAGGTCCATGTGCGCATAAGCATCCGCAACCACCTGGGCCTCGGGTTCGCCATCAAAGATCCGCTGTGAGTAAGCATTGCTCAATAAAATACCGTCCTTGGTAAACATAAACAGGCTTACATCATACTTATCCTTGTCCATGGCATCATAAATATTATGTGCTGACCGCTTAGAAACATCATGCTCTGAGGAATTACCACCGAACAAGAGCGCAACACGTAATTTCTTCGTCATGTAAAATACCACCTTATCAATCAATGTATTAATTTCAAACCGAATTCTTTGAATCTATAGTATAGCATGAAACACCGCTACAACCAAGCCGGCGATTAAAGCGCCCGTGTTTAAAACAATAAGGACCGGGAACTGCCCAGTCCTTGCTGATTTATTTAACAACCACAATCCAGTTTTTGCCCTGGTCATTGCTCGACAGGTCTTCCGGCTGGTCGGCCAGCTTTTCGTTTACCGCAACGATCGTGCCGCTAACCGGGCTATCCAGGTCGGTAACGGCCTTTTCAGCTTCAACCGACAGGAACTTGCCATTCGTCTTTAGGACGGTGCCCACTGCTGGCAAGTCGATAAAGCTAACCTCGCCCAGGTCATCGCGTCCCTGGTCGTTTAGGCCAACCTTTGTGCCTTCAGCAGTCGCTTCCGTCCAAAAGTAATTATTCTGTGCTGTCATTTATGGACACCCCATTATCTAAATTCCTTGTTACTACTAAACATGTAGGAGTGGTGGTGGTAACGCATCGACATCACCATTCCAATCCCAATCAGGTTACCAATCAACGACGACCCCCCGGAACTGATAAACGGAAGTGGGATCCCCGTCAATGGTAAGAGACCGATGTTCATCCCAATGTTTTCAAACACGTGGAAGAGGATCATCATGATGACCCCGGTTGAAATGTACGCGTAAAACTCATTCTTCGTGTCAAAGGTGACCCGAATCATCAGGTAAATCAAGAGGAGGTAAATCAAGATTAATAAGATTCCCCCCACAAAGCCAAAGTTTTCCCCAATTACTGAGAAAATCATGTCAGATTCCCGAACCGGCACGTACACCTTCGAGTTATTAAAACCGGTCCCGGTAATCCCACCAGAGCCAACCGCCTTAATGCTTTGCCACAGCTGGTAACCCTGGTTGGTCGTATCCTGTTCAGGATGAAGCCAGGTGTCAACCCGGTCAAACTGGTAAGCCTGAAAGCCGATGTGCTCGAGGACCGTCCGACCAATACTACTAGTAACCATCGCTAAAACCGACCCACCAATCACGGTGATTCCAATTACCGCGGGTGCGAGGATCCGCCAGGTAACCCCTGACACCAGTACCATCCCCGCAAAGATCGCACAAAAGACCAGGGCCGTCCCAAAGTCATTTTGAAAGTGCAGGGAGATCAGGACCGGTAGCAACCATAAAAACATCGTTCCAATTAACCGCCAGTCAGACTGAACAGTGTGGACCGGGTAACGGTTGTTATGCGTCGTAATGACCCGCCCCATCATCAGAATATAGGCTGGTTTCATGATTTCCGAAGGCTGGAAGGTAAACGGCCCAATGGCAAACCAACTCTTAGCACCAGTGTTAACGTAGTAGGACCGACTGTAAAATACCAGGATGGCAAACATCAAGAAGATCCCCACCCAGTAAACAATCGGCGCTAGTTTCCATAGCTGTTCCGAATCGAATTGCATAATCACCACCACCAGGATGATCCCAATGATGTACCAGACTAACTGGGTAATTACCGACCGCGCCACACTAACCGGCTGCTGGTCGTGAACCGCGGCCACGTAGATTGACGCCAGCCCAATCAACGCCAGCATCAACACACAAAAAATAATGCCCCAGTCGATTCGACTCTCTTCATCATTTTGCGAATGTTGCATTACCTAACTCCTTTACGCCAGATTTTTCACAAGTTGGCACCCTACTTACCGTTGGTGAAGGTGGTACTGCTGAAGGATCATCTCTAATCCTTCCTCTTGTGAACGGACATTAAACTCACTTTGGTCCGCAATGAGCAACGCCTTGAAGCGGTCGTTATCGGTCGTTACTTCCCCAATCAGGCGTTGACCAATAAAAACCTGCTGAACTGGTTGGTGGCGGCGTTCAATATCCTTAACGTTTACTTCAATTTTTTTATCTTTTTTTGACACTATTTCACCCTTAATTATTTATGCTGGCGCCGGAAAGTAAAGTGGTCCGGAACTGGGTCGTAACCACCCTTGACGAAGGGATGGCAACGCAAGATCCGGGCCCCACCCAGCAGAACTCCCTTTAGCCCAAAGCGGTGCAATGCTTCAAGCATGTACTGTGAACATGAGGGGTAGTAGCGGCAAACCCGGTAGGGCCGCCGCGCAGAAATCCCTTGCTGGTACCAGCGCACTAAGTGACATAACAAGCGCACCATTGCTGGCTACTTCTTGCTATCCGTCTTTTGCATCCGTTCCAGCATCTCACCGGCCCCCTTGGCAACATTGTCCAGTGGGTCCTGTGAAACAACAACTGGAACCTTCAGCTTAGAACTAAACAGTTGGTCAATCCCACTGAGCAGTGCGGTCCCACCGGTTAAGATAATTCCCCGGTCGATAATATCGCTGGCTAACTCTGGCGGAATGGTTTCCAAAACGTTGATCGTGGCCGTCACAATCTGCTCGAGGGTATCATGGAGGGCTTCTTCAACCTCGTTTTGGTTAACCGTAATTTGCTTTGGCATCCCCGAAGCCACGTCCCGACCCCGGACATCCATTTCCTTTGGTTCATCAACCGGCAGTGCGGTCCCGATTTCCATCTTGACGTTTTCAGCAGTATGATCACCAATAACCAGGCCGTGCTTGTCCTTGATGTAGGCTGCAATATCATTGTTCATCTTGTCCCCAGCCATCCGGATTGATTGGCTGGCAACGATATCACCAAGTGAGAGGATTGCAATGTCACTGGTCCCCCCACCCATGTCGATTACCATGCTACCGCGGGGTTTGAAGATATCGAGTCCCGCACCGATGGCCGCTACCTTCGGCTCATATTCCAGGTAAACCTTGCCACCACCAGATTGCTCAGCGGCCTGGATAATGGCCTTTCGTTCAATCTCCGTAATGTTTGTTGGGGCACAGATCATGATATTAGGCTTGGACATGAAGCCCTTAACGCTCAGCTTACCAATAAAGTAAGACAGCATCTCCTGGGTAACGTCAAAGTCTGAGATCACCCCGTTTTTCAACGGACGGATTGCCCGAATGTTGCTAGGGGTCCGGCCCACCATCCGGTAAGCTTCTGAACCGACCGCGAGGACCTTATTGGTTTGGGTATCGATTGCGACAACAGACGGTTCGTTTAATACGATTCCCTTCCCCTGAACGTAAATTAGAACGTTTGCTGTTCCTAAATCAATTCCGATATCTTTAGCCATTCAACTTATCTCCTTTTCGCAATTGCTTTTTTCGCAAACTGGTATGACTACCAGCCCATTTTAAATAATATCGTTGGTATTATACCACAGTTTTAACATTTTACTCCTTTTCGGGGCCCTTGTTTTGTCGTGATTGTCGTTCCGGGTTAATCTTAAACTTATCTTCAATATTAACCCGGTCAATTTGGGCACCTAATGAGCGCAACTTTTGGTAAAAGTGGTAGTAGCCCCGGTCAAGCATTTGGGGGCGACGAACCTGGGTAATCCCCTTGGCTGCTAATCCCGCCAGCACAAGTCCTGCCCCCGCCCGGAGGTCCGAGGCGGTGACCTCAGCACCACTGAAGTCAGTTGGCCCATCCATTATCGCCACCGCCCCCGAAATCTGGAAGTGGGCGTTCATCCGGCGTAACTCTTCGAGGTGTAAAAAGCGTTTCTCAAAGACATGCTCCTCCATGGTACTCGTACCATTGGAAAGGAGCTGGAGAACCGTCATCTGTGGTTGCAAGTCCGTCGCAAAGCCAGGGTACGGCATCGTCCGCACGTTGGCCGGGATCAACACACTGGTCCCCAGCACCCGGAGACCATCCGCCTGTTTAATGATCGTCACGCCCATCTCCTCGAGCTTGGCGATCAGAGACGCGTTATGTTCTGGAATGGCATTTTGGACGATGACATCCCCATTCGTCACCGCCGACGCCAACATCCAGGTTCCCGCCTCAATCCGGTCGGGAATGATGGCATATTCGGCACCGTGCAGGTAGTAAACTCCTTGGATACGGATAACCTTGCTACCAGCGCCATGAACCCGGGCCCCCATCTTGTTAAGGAGGTTGGCCAGCTCAACAATCTCGGGCTCACAGGCAGCATTTTCGATCGTAGTAATCCCTTCTGCCATCGTGGCGGCCATCATAATGTTTTCCGTGGCCCCAACACTCGGATAATCAAGGGGAATCCGGGTACCAACCAAGTGGTCACAGTGGGCCTCAATAAAGCCCGCATCCTGCTTAATTTGCGCACCGAGCTTCTCCATCCCATAGACGTGGAGGTCGACCGGCCGAGCGCCAATAGTACAACCACCAGGGAGGGCAATCCGGACCTGGCCAGTCCGAGCTAGTAGTGGTCCCATCACCAGGATTGACGCCCGCATCTGGTTAACATAGTCATACGGGGCCTCGGATGATAGCGGACAATTAGCGTTTAACACCAGCTGCCGGTGCTTTTCACCGTAGGCCGTTTTTATATTCAAAAACCTTAAAAGGCGGTCCATTACCTTAACGTCCGTCACTGGTGGGACATTGTTTAAAGTAACGGTCCCTTGAACTGCTAAAATCGCTGCTGCTTGCAAAGGTAGGGCCGCGTTTTTTGACCCCTCCACGGCCACGTGTCCCTGCAGTGGCTGACCACCTTTAATAATTATTTTTTCCATTTTCCCCCTCCAGTAACGCTAACGAACCAGGTAAGTCAAATTACCTATTTCCGTTAAGATCCCCAAGAAAAAGCTCGCACAAAGATAACCAATTGCGGTTGACAAAAGGACGATTGCTAATGGCAACGTCCGCGGGGGACGGTGGAAGAACCGCTCCAAATGAAAACCCTGGATCGCAGTAAATGCTAACCAGATAAAGATAAATTGCACGACAATCTCTAACAGGGCATGCACACCTGTCATCTGCACTTGATCACCTTCTTTTTATAAACCAATTTGTATCATATCATATGATCAACGACAATAGTTGAATTGTCCGAAAGTTTAACTTTATGTTAAAAAGAAGAGGCTGGTGGGAAAATCAAATTTTCTCACCAGCCTCTTATCAATGGATGAGTGCTAAACACTCCCCATAAGCCGATTAAGACTCATATTAATTTTTGCTGTACTTTGAGGCGGCATTCAAACGGTTAATTGCCCGCTTAAGGTGGGCTTCTGCCCGAGCCAATTCATCACTGTCATGGTTCTTCTTCGCAGTAGCAATTTCTTCTTCTGACCGTTCCTTCGCACTCTTCGCACGTTCAACGTCAATCCGTTCTGGCAGCTCGGCACTGTCGGCAGCAATTACAGCGTGGAGACCATCGAATTGGATGATCCCCCCGTTAACTGCCGCTACTTCGTCCTCACCGTCGTCATGTTTAACGCGAACAACACTGATTTCAAGAGAAGCAAGCAAGGGCACGTGGTTAGCCATGATCCCCATTTGTCCACCAGCGGTGTTCATAATGAGCATCGTCGCTTTGTCATTATCGTAGACCGTGCCATCAGGAGTGATAATAGTGACCTTAAATTTACTATCAGCCATAAATTATCCCCTCCTAATCTTCTGCGTTTTCTTGGTCAGCATCAGCCTTCATTTTCTTTGCTTTTTCTACAGCGTCATCGATGGTCCCAACCAACCGGAATGCTTCTTCCGGCAGGTCATCATACTTACCATCAAGAATGCCCTTGAAGCCCTTAATGGTGTCCTTCAACGGAACATACTTACCTGGCGTACCAGTAAATTGTTCGGCAACACTGAAACTTTGTGAAAGGAAGTTTTGAATCCGCCGTGCACGAGCAACAATTGTCTTTTCTTCGTCAGACAATTCATCCATCCCCAGTATTGAGATGATATCTTGCAGCTCATGATAACGTTGCAAGACGTGTTGAACTTCCGTAGCGACTTCGTAGTGTTCCTTACCAACAATTTCAGGGGTCAGGGCCGTTGAAGTTGATTCCAGTGGGTCCACGGCGGGGTAGATACCAATCTGGGTTAAACGACGTTCCAGGTTAGTCGTGGCATCCAAGTGGGCGAAGGTCGTTGCTGGAGCAGGGTCGGTATAGTCATCGGCAGGAACATAAACGGCTTGAATTGACGTAATGGAACCCTTCTTGGTAGAAGTGATCCGTTCCTGCAACTGACCCATTTCAGTAGCCAGCGTTGGCTGGTAACCAACGGCTGAAGGAATCCGCCCCAACAGGGCTGAAACTTCTGAACCGGCCTGGGTAAACCGGAAAATGTTATCGATGAACAAGAGCACGTCTTGGCCCTTCACATCACGGAAGTATTCCGCAATGGTCAAACCAGTCAGGGCTACCCGCATCCGGGCACCCGGTGGTTCGTTCATCTGACCATAGACCATGGCAGTCTTTTCAAGAACCCCGGAGGCCTTCATTTCGTAGTACATATCGTTACCTTCACGGGTCCGTTCACCAACCCCAGTGAAGACAGAAATACCATTGTGACCTTGGGCGATATTATGAATCAATTCCTGAATCAAAACGGTCTTACCAACACCGGCACCACCGAACAGACCAATCTTACCACCACGAACGTATGGAGCCAGCAGGTCAATAACCTTAATACCAGTTTCCAAAATTTCCGTGTTGTTGTTTAATTCGTCGTACTTCGGTGCATCACGGTGAATTGGCATCCGCTTTGCATCAGGGCCAAATTCCGGTCCGTTATCAACAGGTTCACCTAAGACGTTGAATACTCGTCCCAGAGTATCGTCACCAACTGGCACACTAATTGAGGCACCAGTGTTTTCAACTTCCATTCCCCGTTGAAGACCATCGGTTCCGTCCATGGCAATCGTCCGTACAACCCCATCACCCAATTCGAGGGCAACTTCAGTTGTCAGAGTCTTGTCATCACTTTCCTTGATCTTCAGGGCATCGTTAATTTCAGGAAGTTTACCGTCTAAGGGGAATTCAACATCGACAACTGGTCCGATAACTTGTACAACTTTACCAGAACTCATGTTGTTTCCTCCTACGTTAGAAATTATTCTTGTGCTGTCATCCCACCGGTAATTTCGGTGATTTCAGTCGTGATGGCAGCCTGCCGTGCACGGTTATATTGCAATTCCAATGTTGAGATGATGTCATCAGCATTGTCAGTTGCCGACCGCATGGCATTCGCACTTGAGGAGTGTTCGGACGTCTTCGCATCCAGAATTGCTCCATATAATAAGCTCTCTGCATATTGGGCAACTAATGCAGAGACGATCACTGTATCTGACGGTTCAAATTCATACTCCGCTGAAACGTGCGCGGTTGCCGCTTCATTAGCGGTTGTCGCCGGCTGCTTTGCCCCAGGCAAATTGCCGTCTTCGTCGAGCAGTGAATGTTCCGTAATCGGTAAAATGTCATGGGCAATGACATGTGACGTAATCCGGTTAACGTAATGGCTGTAAACCATGTACATCTGGTCGAATACTTGGTCATTGTACATTTGGACCGCAGTACGAACAATAGGCAGAACTTCGCGGAAAAGCGGCACATCACTAACACCAGAATACTGGTAAATGATGTTCATGTCCTGCTTCTTGAAGAACTCGGTTCCCGTCTTACCAACCGTCAGAAAGACAGTGTTGTCTTTATTAAGATTGTGCTCCTTCATCAGGGCCAGGGTCTGCTTAAGGATGTTACTGTTGTAACTACCTACCAATCCCCGGTCTGACGTGATTACAAGTATTCCAGTCTTTTTTACTGGACGCTTTTTAAATAGTGCAGCGTAAACATCGTCTTGAGAAGCAGCAGATGTTGCACTGTGAGATTTAACCAGATCAGCCAACATTTGCTTAACCTTCTCAGCATAGACCTCGTAGGTTTGAGTGTGGTGTTGAATTTGATTCAGTTTAGCAGTTGAAACCATCTGCATGGCAGAGGTAATCTGCCGAGTACTCTTGGTCGATTCAATTTTATGTTTAACTGCAGCAAGTGAAGCTGGCACTAAATCTCACCGTCCTTTCGACTAGTATTTGTCATTACTTTGCGGCAGCTTTCTTTTGGTCATCACTAGTTTGGAATGACTTCGAGAATTCTGCAACAGCATTATACAGGGCGTCGCCTTCTGGTAACTTACCTGACTTTTGAATACTGTCGTAAAGGTCTTGGTGATTTGCGTGCATGTAAGCAGCTAATTCACTTTCGTAACGTTGAACATCATCCAACGGCACCTTATCGATGAAGCCCTTGGACAGCGCAAACAGGGTCACAACCTGTTGGGAAACAGTTTGTGGTTCGTGCAAGCCCTGCTTCAATACTTCCATCGTCCGTTGACCACGGGACAACTTAGCTTGGGTTGCTTCATCCAAGTCAGAACCGAATTGGGCAAATGATGCCAATTCGTTATAGGATGCGATATCCAAACGTAAGGTCCCGGCAACCTTCTTCATAGCCTTAACCTGGGCGTCACCACCAACCCGGGAAACAGAAGTCCCGGCATCAATGGCTGGCCGTTGACCGGCGTAGAATTCATCAGAATCCAAGAAGATCTGGCCATCGGTAATGGAAATAACGTTCGTTGGAATGTATGCGGAAACGTCACCGGCCTGGGTCTGAATGATTGGCAGCGCGGTCATTGAACCACCGCCAAGGTCATCAGACAGACGGGCTGCCCGTTCTAGTAACCGTGAGTGGGTGTAGAAGATATCACCAGGGTAAGCTTCACGGCCTGGTGGACGCCGCAGAATCAGTGAAAGTTCACGGTAAGCATCGGCCTGCTTTGAAAGGTCATCATAAACGATCAAAACATCCTTGCCACCAAACATGAACTCTTCACCCATCGCTGCACCCGCGTATGGCGCGATATACAACATTGGTGCTGGGTTAGATGCACTAGCGGAAACGACAATCGTGTAATCCAAAGCACCGTAACGGCGAAGGGTTTCAACGTTTGCCTTAACGGTCGATTCCTTTTGACCAATGGCAACGTAAATACAAATAACGTTTTGGTCCTTTTGATTAATGATCGTATCAAGGGCAATAGCGGTCTTACCGGTCTTCCGGTCCCCAATGATCAACTCACGCTGACCACGGCCAATTGGAACTAAGGCATCAATCACCTTAATACCAGTTTGAAGAGGCACGCTAACACTCTTCCGCTCCATAACACCTGGAGCCTTCCGTTCGATTGGACGTGTCTTGGTCGTCTTGATCTCACCCAAGCCATCCAGTGGACGACCTAGTGGGTCAACAACCCGTCCCAGTAATTCATCACCGACGGGTACTTCCATGATTCGACCCGTCCGTTTAACAGTGTCACCTTCACGAATGCCACTAAAGTCACCTAAAATAACGATACCAACATCATTACTTTCGAGGTTTTGGGCCATCCCGTAAACACCGTTGCTAAATTCGAGCAACTCACCAGCCATGGCGTTTTCCAAGCCATCGGCACGAGCAACACCATCACCAACATAGGTTACCGTCCCAGTTTCTTCAACGGAAACTTGGTTTTGGTAGTTGGCAAGTTGTTTCTTGATGAGTGAACTGATTTCCTCAGTTTTAATGCTCATAAAGGTCTCACCTCTTTAACAAAAGATCTATATTATCTAACTAGTAAACGACGAATTTGCTTGATCTTTGAGCTGAGGCTACCATCAAGCGTCTTATGATCGGCATGAACAATAACCCCACCTAAAATTTCCGGATCCACACTTTCGTTTAGTACCACTTCGTTAGCACCGAAGCGCTTAGCTAAATTAGCCGAAAGTTGGTCCCGTTGTTGTTTATCGAGTTGGATCGCTGTAACAACGTCAGCATGCATCCGCTTATTAACACGGTCATACCGCCGTTCAAACTCATCAATAATTGCGACCAGGCAATCCATGCGGCCGTAATCAAAAAGCATTTGGATTAAGTTGGCAATATACTGGGAAGCCCCAGTCTGTAAGTCCTTAACCAATGCTTTTTTATCATCGAGGGATACTTGAACACTGGTCAGTGCCGTTTCTAGCCCCTCGTTGTCCTCAAAGACTTGGCGCAAAGCATTCAATTCTTGATAAGTCTGATCGACATCGTTGTCTGCATCGACCAATTCAAACAGGGCCCGGGCATAACGCCGTGCCACCGTCTTCTTATCAAGACTCATGATCTACCAACCCTTCGATGTAGGAGTCGATCAATTCCTTTTGATCGTCTGCCTTTAATTCTTTTTGGATGAGTTTGGAAGCAATCTCAATAGATAAGTTTGCAACGTCATCCTTAGCACCGTTCAACGCGTCACGACGTGCTTGGTCAGCATCTTGTTGTGCTTGTTGCTTGAGTGCTTGAGCATCATTTTGTGCTGCCTCGACAATTTGTGCTCGTTGTGTTTCAGCTGACTTCTTGGCATTATTAACAATGTCCGCAGCTTCTTGACGTGAATTTTGCAGTTCAGCTTGCCGCTTAGCAGCCATCTTTTCCGCATTTTCACGGGACTTTGCAGCGTTGTCGATATCACTGGCAATCTTTTCAGCCCGCTTCTTCATCATGTTCGTAACTGGGCCCCACGCGAAGTGCTTGACCAGCAACATCAGAATAATGAAGGTGACAATGTAGAAAATCAAGTCGCCAACGTATAAACTGTTTGATTCAGCTAACACATTGTTCACAAACATCTATTGACACCTCCTTGTCTAAAAAAATAATAGTGCTGTGCAATAATTACTTGTTCATAACAAGGAAGCCGATAACGATCGCAATAATAGGCATGGCTTCGATCAAACCAACACCGATGAACATCGTTGCTTGTAAACGACCTTGTAATTCTGGTTGACGTGCAATACTGTCAACAGTGTGTCCAATTAAGATACCATCACCGATACCACCACCGATAGCAGCACCCATAGCTGCGATACCTGCAGCAATTGCTCCTAATGCCATTTTAAAATTCCTCCTTAGAGATTATTATTCGGAAACCTTCCGAGAAATATAAACCGTCGTTAATGTTACAAAAACATATGCCTGGATTGAACCAATAAAGATTGAGAATCCTTGCCATGCGAGTTCCAGCAGTAATCCTGGAATAAATGTCAATACACCATGTGAGAATGCCATATTAGCAATTAAACTCATCAACAGTTCACCGGCAAAAATGTTACCAAAGATACGGAGACCAAGCGTTAAGAAGTTAGCAAAGTCTTCAATGATGTTAATTGGCAGCATCAGGGTAAATGGCTTGGTATAGTTCTTTAAGTAACCACCAAGGCCGTTATGTGCTACCCCAGCAAAGTGTGCAAGTGCCATTACCATCAGCGAGAACGTTAACGTAACAACTGGGTCTGCCGTAGGACTTCTAAGCACTTCGACCCCATTCCAATGGAATTGGAACAGCAAACCAAATTGGTTAGCGAAGAAGATGAAGACAAAGAGAACAAAGGCAAAGAAACTGTAGTGTCCCTGCTCTGATGCCGGCATCTGGCTCCGGACAATCCCGTTCGTGAAGTCAATCAGCCACTCAAGTACGTTTTGTGCGCCTTTTGGCTTCATTTGAATCTTTCGTGACATCCCATAAAGAGTGAAGAACACGATTGCGTAAATAATCAGTCCAGAAACAATATTCGTTGTGTTGAACGTGAGTCCGAAAAGCTTAAAAGTCAAAGCATCACCGCCCATTCATATTCCACCTCTTTCCTTATAACAATAATTTGGCTGTAAATTGGATACGTCGCAAAGAAAACGAATTAGCCCAAGTTACGATAGTTAATATAGCATTATTTCCCCTAAATATCAAAAGGGCATTTAATAAATAAAACATTTTGGACGATCTGTCTAGCCCGGTGTGAAGCGGTTTCACTCTCGAACGACCCTCGCCTAAAATTAGTTTATTATTTATACTAACTGAATTCTAATTTAAACCGTTATCACAATTTAAACAACTTAAAAACCGGGCTAAGGATGACAAAGTAGTGTCCCACCAGCCCGGTTAACTAATCATATTATTTAATTTTCGACCGCCGGCGCGTCATTATCCATGCCGTTGTCGGGACCGTTAGTAGTACCCCGACAAATGAAATCAAGATCTCAATCATTTCTGCCACAAAAATTTTATTATTCATGATTGTCCCCAGTGAATAATGAAGGCCCGCAAACCAAATGAAAAGGGCTAAAAAGCCACCGAAAAAGCCGAAAAACAACGTATTAAAGGTTGTACCGATGATCTGACGACCGATTGCCATCCCACTCGTCATCAATTGCCGGTTGCTGACGTCCGGGTGGGCTTCCAGAATTTCCGTCAGCCCAGCGGCAATTGCCATTGCAGCCTCGGCGATCGCCCCCAGGGTGCTCAAGGTGGTTACCGTAATTAGGACTTTGAAATAGCTAATCCCAATTAAAATCGACATCCCTTCCAGATCATCACTATCTTCAGTTCCAAACCCTTGGACCATCGCCCAGTGTTCAACCAGGAAGATCAAGGCAATCAGGACCCCGGTGACAATTAGGGCAGCGTAAAAGGCCGTGACGGTCGTCCGCAGGTCATCTTCGCCCATGAAGATAGTTACTGCTAAGATGATTATCCCGGTGGTAATGGTGACAAAAAGCGGCGGTACATGAAAGGCCACCAGGATAATTGCAAAGTAGAGGAAGCCAAAGTTTAATAAGAGGCTCAAGAAGGCCGTCCACCCCTGCTTACCGCCGACAGCTACCATTAAGACCAATAAAACCAGCCCGAGGGCCGTAATTGTACTCATCTTACCCGCCTCCCCAATAATAGTGCGCCAAAGAGACTAACCAACGGCACTGCCAAAACGATTCCAATCCCGCTTACGAGGCTTTGAACGGTTCCCAAACTCATGTTCATCGCAAAGGTGTACCCCCAAGAATTACCGTTTTTAATGTACAACAAGCTCGAGGTAAAGGTCTCCGCCATAAAGATCAAAAACAAGACGTTAATTAACGGTCCCATAATCGTTTTACCAACATTACGCCCCGCTAAAAACAACTGCCGCCGGGCCACT
The DNA here is from genome assembly GCA_019117185.1 of Candidatus Limosilactobacillus intestinipullorum. Classification (GTDB taxonomy): domain Bacteria; phylum Bacillota; class Bacilli; order Lactobacillales; family Lactobacillaceae; genus Limosilactobacillus; species Limosilactobacillus intestinipullorum. The sequence goes on from DXAF01000002.1 coordinate 16,517, forward strand.
GCCGGGTTCAACTGCTTTAACTCAAAGAGGGTGGCAATAATATCACTCGATTCGTCCATTACCGCCCCCAGTGATCCTAACAGGGTCTCCGCCACAAACAGGGGGCGGGGAACCTGGGTTACATACTGCATCGATTCATAATAGATTCCCCGCTGGTGGGTCATGGAAAAGACTAGCAGGCTCAGCCCGAGTGCTGTAAAGGTACCGATTACCGTCGCACCAAAAGTGGCCAGCATCTTCTTGGTCGGCCCCAAGATCAGTAGTAGGCTTACCAAGGTAAAGATCACCGCCAACGAGCCAAAGATTAACATGACGTGCTCACCATTATTCTTGAGGTCCACTTCGATCGCAATGATAAAAAGCAGCGCGTTAACCACGACGCTGACTAATGCCAGAACCCCTGCTTGCCCCATCATCATGATCAATAACAGACTTACTAGCCAAACTAAGAAAACTACCACACCGTCGCGCTTATAACCGCTGACGTTGGCATTAAGCCTGCCATGGTGTTGTCGCAGTTGGGATAAAAAGATTTGGTCGCCACGGTGGTAACGCTGGTCCATTGGCTGTGAATCACTATAGGTATTATTAACAGTCAACCGCTCACCACGGTGGGCCGTATTGAGGAGGCGGACCGTGAGGCGCTGCTGGTGTTCATGGTCGACGTTTTTAAACTGGTCGGTCGTTTTTTGTACTGCTCCCGCATGCACCTGCTCTACCCGTGCAATTGGCCGCCGGTAAAAGCGCTGGTTGTGAGTTACTAATAGCATGGCCCCCGCACCAATTACCAGTAGGACTGCTAGCATGATCATTCGGGACCGCGACCAGTAATGGCTGTGCATAAGTGTCCATCCCTTTCAAACAAACTGTTGCCATTGTACCCTTTCCTTGGCATAAAAAAAGCAACCGTCGAAAAGTTTTACCTTTTCATAACGGTTGCTAGTTAATGCTAATTACTTAGTCCCAAAGAGACGGTCACCGGCGTCTCCAAGACCCGGAACAATGTAACCATCCTTGTTGAGGTGGTCATCGAGCCCGGCAGCGTAAATATCAACGTCCGGGTAGGCCTCACGGACGGCCTTAACCCCTTCCGGCGCGGCAACTAAGCAGGCAAACTTCATGTTCTTTTCCTGACAGCCCCGCTTCTTCAATGCATCGATTGCCATCATTGCTGAACCACCGGTTGCCAGCATTGGGTCAACGATAAACAGTTGTCGTTCCGTAATGTCGTTCGGCAGCTTAACAAAGTATTCGTGTGGCTTCAGTGTCTTTTCGTCACGGTACATACCGATAAAGCCAATCTTAGCAGCAGGGATTAACTCGGTCATCCCGTCGACCATCCCTAAACCAGCCCGTAAGATTGGTACAATTGCAACCTTCTTACCGGCTAGTTCCTTCTTGGTCGTCTTTGCGATTGGGGTATCAACTTCGACATCCTTTAGTGGCATATCCCGTGCCACTTCATATGCCATTAAGGTCGAAATTTCCTTAACGGTTTCCCGGAAAAACTTCGTCCCGACATTCTTGTCCCGAATCATCGTTAACTTGTGTTGGATCAGTGGGTGATCCATAACTTCAAATTTGCCCATGCCAAAACACTCCTTTGAATTTCTCCCCTATTTTACCAAAAAAAATGAGAAGTTGTTAGCTTCTCACAATATTTTTTCACAGCTTGCTCATTATTTTACTTGCCCTGGGTTAAAGTGGACACCACCGGCGGACTTATTCAACCGGTTCATGTACGCCCGACCCAAATCTTGTGCCGGGAATGCCTGGGTAACGATTGCCTTAACATTGTGCTGGTCGTCAAAGCCGCGGAGGCCATCGAAGAGGCGGGCACTGGCATCGGTTACCCCACTCCCCAGTGAAAACTGAACAGCATTCATCGGGAGCGTCAGTTGCTTAAGGATTTGCCCCTCGGCCATGACCCCAACATCGAACGGCTGTTGGTCAATCCACTTGGCTACCTGGGCCCAGTCGGTTCCTTCATCAACAATGTAAACTTGGGCGCTCGGTGCATAGTGCTTATACTTCATCCCCGGTGCCTTCGGTGTTTCGTTCTTACCGACCTTGTGGTGGTTAAGGTCAATCGAACCAATCACGCTTTCAATATCACGTTTAGTTACTGCTCCCGGACGCAAGATTACTGGCGTGTCGGTTGACATATCCAGGACGGTTGATTCAACCCCCACCCGGGTTGGCCCATTATCCAAGATCCCGGTAATCTTACCATTTAAGTCATGGTAAACGTGCTGGGCAGTGGTGGGACTCGGCTTCCCGGACGTATTTGCTGATGGTCCCACCATCGGTACTCCGGCCTTAGCAATCAAGTCCAATGTTGGCTGACAATCGGGGAACCGGAAGGCCACCGTCGATAAGCCCCCGGTAACGGTCTTGGAAAGGGCTCCCTTCTTAATCTTAAGGATAATCGTCAGTGAACCCGGCCAAAACTTTGCCATTAGCTTCCGAGCGTTGTCAGGAATTTCCGCCGCATACTGCTCCACCATTTCGATTGAGTTAACGTGGACAATCAGCGGATTGTCACTCGGTCGGCCTTTTGCCAGGTAGACGTTTTTTACCGCGTCTTCATTGGTGGCATCGGCACCCAGACCATAAACCGTCTCGGTCGGAAAGGCCACCAGCTCACCCCGCTTGATTGCCGCTGCCGCTTCATCAATTTGACTTAAGCGATAAACTTTCGTGTTCATTCTTGCTAATTTCCTCCTGTGCCAGAAAAATCCCATGCGTGTATCATCCTCATCTTGCCAGCCACGTCATGGCGGACCGCCATGTGGGCGTCGTGGTCGCACTCCTTCAATAACATTTGAATACTCTCTTCTTGGTCATAGCCCGTTTCACCAAACAACTGGCCACCAGGTCGCAGGTGGGCACCGGCCTGGTCAAATAGGCGGTGGTAAAAGCCCAGCCCCTGTTCATCCGCAAACAGGGCAAGCGCCGGCTCATGCTCAATGACAGCCCGGTCCATCACAGCAGTCGCCGCCCGGTCAACGTATGGTGGATTAGTAACAATTAGGTCATAACGCTGGTCTGCTAAGTGGTTAAACAGGTCACTTTCAACTAGCGTCAACTCTAATCCCTGTCGGTGGGCATTCTCCCGGGCCACATCAAGCGCCGCTGGAGAAATATCACTCAGGGTTACTGTCCAGTGGGGCCGCTCCAGCCCCAGGGTAATCCCAATTACACCACTGCCAGTCCCCAGATCTAACACCCGGTATGGTTGGTTGGCATCCGTGCTGGACAGTACCCAGTCCACTAGTTCCGCCGTTTCTGGTTCTGGGATTAGCACGTCAGGAGTGACCCGAAACTCCCGGCCATAGAAGCTAGTCTTCCCAGTAATGTATTGGGCGGGAACGTGGTCCAAAAGCTGGGCAATGGCCGCCCGAAACCACCGTGCCTCTGTTGCCGGCATCTGGTCACGGTTATGGACTAACAGGTGGGTCGTATCCCAACCATGGTGCTGTTCCAGCAAAAACTGGGGGGCGTGGGGATCCACGTCACTGCCAGCCAACTGGTCCTTGGCCCAGTGCTGGGCAGCAAAGTATGTCCACGAAGAACTATTCATTACGTAACTGCTCCAGCTTCTTAGTCTGGTCGGCCACAATCAAGGCTTCAATAATTTCATCTAAGTCACCAGCCATAATCTTATCAAGCTTATTTAGGGTCAAGCCAATTCGGTGGTCGGTAACCCGGTTTTGCGGATAGTTATACGTTCGGATTCGCTCCGAGCGGTCACCCGTCCCGATCGCGTTCTTCCGCTTTTCGTCATAGGCACTCTGTTCCTTTTGTTGGTAGTAGTCGTACACCCGTGACTTCAGGATCCGCATGGCCTTAGCCCGGTTTTGCTGCTGGGAACGTTCATCCTGCATTGCGACGACAATTCCGGTTGGTAAGTGGGTCATCCGGACCGCGGACGAGGTCTTGTTAACGTGCTGACCACCAGCACCACTAGAACGGTAAACGTCGACCCGAATGTCCTTAGGATCGATATCGACGTCGACGTCCTCGGCTTCGGGCATTACCCCTACCGTGGCGGTCGAGGTGTGCACCCGCCCCGCTGATTCAGTAACGGGCACCCGCTGAACCCGGTGGGCCCCGTTTTCAAATTTGAGCTTGGAGTACACCTTGTCTCCCGTGATCATCAGTGCAATTTCCTTGAAGCCACCAACTTCAGTTTCGTTCTTATCGACGACTTCGACCTTCCATCCCTGGCTCTCAGCGTAGTGGAGGTACATATTGTAAAGGTCAGCAGCAAACAGGCTGGCTTCATCCCCACCAGCAGCACCGCGAATTTCCATAATGATGTTCTTATCATCGTTCGGGTCCTTAGGAATCAGTAAGACTTCCAGTTCCTTTTCTAGCTTGGCCTGTCGCTCTTTCGACTCCGTCAGTTCTTCCTTAGTCATTGCGGCAAGATCCGGGTCGTCGGTCTCCCGTAACATCTCTTCATCATCCTTGATCGTCTGCGTAACCTGCTTGTACTCATTGTATTTTTCAACCGTTTCCCGCAGGCTCCCTTCTTCTTTAGAGAGCTTCATAAACCGTTGTGAGTCGGCGATTACTTCTGGGTCGCTGATCAGTTCGTTTAACTCATCATAACGATCAGCAACTGCCTGAAGCTTATCAAAAATTTCTGCAATCTCCATTATTGATTCTCCTCTTTCTTTCCTAACAGTGGGTGGAAGTAATGTTTACGACAAACCGGGTAGTAAGATTCATTTCCACCGATTTGCACCTGTTCCCCCTCGTAAACGGGTTTGCCATCATGAATCCGCAAGTTCATCGTCGCCTTATGGGGGCAAAACCAGCAGATTGTCTTCATTTCTTCGATCTTATCGGCATAGATCAATAAGTACTTAGAGCCTTCAAACAACTCATTTTTAAAGTCATTTTTAAGGCCAAAAGCCATGACGGGGATGTTCAACTCATCGACAATCTTGATTAGTTGCAGGATATGCCGCTTCTTTAAGAATTGCGCCTCATCAATCAGCACGCAGTAAACCTTATGATCAATATTTTTAACATAATCATAAATATTAGTGTCATCTAATACGGGCTCCACCTTTCGTTGAAGCCCGATCCGACTAGCGATAACTCCCTGTCCAGAACGGTTGTCAACACCACTAGTCATCAGGACAACCGGCTTCCCCTGCTCCTCATAGTTATGGGCAACCTTAAGGATATCAATCGATTTACCAGAATTCATTGCGCCATATTTAAAAAACAGCTGTGCCACGTGTGATTACGCCCCTTTTTTCGCATAGTACTTTTATTATATCTAAAAGCAATTTGCTTTTAAATACTTCACTTTACCCGTCTTCCTATTCTAGCCGAAACACTTTGCAATTTCGAATAATAAGGGTAGAATTGATGCACATTATTTATCTAGAAAGGCGAAAGGAGTTAATCAAATGTCAATTCGTAGCACACTAGCGGAAGCGACGGGCCGCTCCAGCTATTGGTTCCTCCACCACTTTTATCACGGTGGCAGTTCCCTCCCGGGCAAGATTGCCCTAGCACTAGACCCCCACATTCTTCACACCTTTAACAAGTACTATGACCTGATAATCGTTACCGGGACCAACGGTAAGACACTGACGACCGCCCTGAGTGTCCGCGTCTTACGGACTAAGTATGACCCGGTCCTAACTAACCCCACCGGTTCCAACATGGAACAGGGGATCGTCACGACTTTTATTACCGCGCCCCGGCCACAAAAGAAGGGGCTGGCGGTTCTAGAAGTTGACGAAGCCAACGTTATCAAGGTTACCCAATACATTAAGCCGGTGGCGTTTGTCTTTACTAACATCTTCCGCGACCAACTTGACCGTTACGGCGAGATCTACGCGACCTACGACAAAATCTTGGCGGGGGTCCGGCGGGCACCCGCCGCCACGATCATCGCTAACGGCGACGAACAGCTCTTCAATACTGGTGACCTCCCTAACCCGGTCGTCTATTATGGCTTTAACCATGACCACCACGCGGCCTTTGATGCACCGGTAAACACGGATGGACTGCTTTGCCCAAAGTGCCAGCATATTTTGCGCTACCACCTCCGGACGTATGCCGGTCTGGGAGATTATTTCTGTCCCCACTGTGGTTTTCACCGGCCGCCATTAAAGTACGCAGTCACCAAGTTAACCAAGCTCACCCCGACACGGTCGACCTTTGAAATTGATCGGCAAGAATATTCCATTAGCGTCGGCGGGCTCTACAACATCTACAACGCCCTGGCTGCCTATGCCGTCGGTCGGCAGTTTGGCGTTAGTCCGACCCAGATTAAAGCAGCCTTTGAAAACGAGCGGCGGGTCTTTGGCCGCCAAGAAGTCATCACGGTTGGTGACAAGGAAATCAACATGATCCTAGTAAAAAATCCAGTGGGGCTCAACCAGGTACTCGACATGGTTGCCACCGAGCCGGCCCCCTTCAGCCTTGGTTTCCTCTTAAACGCCAATTACGCCGATGGGATTGATACGAGTTGGATTTGGGACGGTGACTTTGAGCAATTTGCCAAGAGTAATGCCCAACAATACTTTGTTGGCGGTGAACGGTGCCGCGACATTGCCACCCGCTTTACGATGGCCGGGATTACTAACTACCACAGGTACCCCCAACTAGCAGAGGTGCTTGACCAGGTTAAGCACCTGCCAACTAAGCATGTTTACATATTGGCCACCTATACCGCCATGCTCCAGTTTCGCAAGCTGCTGGCCGAAGGTGGCTATATTAAAGGAGGGATGGACTAATGGCTAAGTACCAGTTACAACTTGCCCACCTGTACGGGAACCTATTAAATACTTACAGCGATGTTGGTAACATCATTGCCCTTCGTTACTATGCACAACAGATGGATACCACCATTGCTACCAAGGTAATCAGCATCGACGATGACTTCGCCCCTGATCAATTTGACCTGGTCCTCTTTGGTGGTGGCCAGGACTACGAACAATCCGTGGTTGCCCGGGACCTACCAAATAAACGAGCCGGGCTAGCAACCTTCATTGACGACGATAAGCCTCTCCTGGCCATCTGTGGTGGCTACCAGTTACTCGGCCGCTATTACATTGATGCTCAAGGGAAGAAGATCCCCGGCCTCGGCTTGTTAGACCACTACACTCTGAATCAGGACCACCACCGTTTCATTGGCGACATCACCATTAAGAATCCCGAAAACGGTGAAGAATACCACGGCTTTGAAAACCACAGTGGTCGAACCTTCCTCGGCACCAGCGAGCGCCCACTGGGCACCGTTATTTCCGGTAACGGGAATAACGGTGAGGACGGCACCGAGGGGGCAATTTATAAGGAAGTTTATTGTTCATACTTCCACGGCCCTATCTTGACGCGCAATGGTGCCATTGCTAAGCACTTGTTGCTAACGGCACTGCACAATAAGTACCCCGCAGCTGATCTTAGCTCACAAGCGGCATTACCAATTAAACCAACTTTTTAAAATTAAAGCAGGGAACGGCCCCAACATTCATGCGTGTTGGGGCCGTTCCCTGCTTTATCTTCTTTTTAACTACGGTTACTTCATGTGTTCATTGATTAACCGGTGAATGGCCTGGGCGTCTTCCGGTGTCTTGCTAATCAAGATCAAGGTATCATTTCCCGCGAGGGTCCCAATTACTTCGGGAACGTCTAATTCATCAAACATCCCCGCCAAAATGGTCGCATAACTAGAATTTAGTTCGGTCTTAACCACGTTCATGAACTGCACGGTTTCGACTGACTGAACATTGTTACGGATCCCCAGGTAAAGGCGGTCATAGTTGTGGGCCGGATCCGTTTGGAGTTGGACATAGTAGGTATGCCCGGTTCCATCACTCGCCTTAACAATATTGAGGGTGTGAATGTCGCGAGAAATTGTAGCCTGAGTGGTGTTGATCCCCGCATCGGTTAATAGCTGGAGCAGCTCTTCTTGGGTTTCGATCTTTCGTTCATTGACTAGGTGCGCAATAAATTTCCGTCGTTCTTTACGGTCCATGGAAGACAGTTCCTCCTTATAATATTTTAATTTTTATGCATTACACAGGTTAATTCACTGAATATAATAATCATTTATACAGGAGTTGTCAATGAATATGGGCGCCCTTTTATAATAATCTATCAATTAATTTTATAATAAAAGTTACCGTATAAAAATTAGTTAGCTTGCATTTCATGCAGGTAGGTCGCGAATATTTGGTCCCGCCGGTCAAGATAAACCTGGTTACGTGCCGTTGGGTGCACCCGGTTGGTTAACACCACCATCCCCTGGTCGGTTTGCCGGTCCAAAATTAGCCAGGTCCCTGTAAAACCCGTGTGACTAATTAACAGGTGGTGGTCAGCAGCCCGGGAATGGAGAAGCTTCCACCCCAATGACCGGCTATGCTCACCGGCTAATGGTGTCTGGTCACTAAAGAGGCAATCCACCATCGCCGGGGTTAATAGACCCGCCAGATTAGTTTCCACCAGTGCCCGGCTAAAGGTCAATAAGTCATCAAGGGTGGCAAACAGGCCTGCACAACCACAATGAGCCCCCAGAATATATGCCTTAGGATCGTGGACCGTCCCCCGGATGAGCCCTCGCTGGGGCTGGATTTCCGTCGGTACACACGTCGCGGGGGCGGGGTTAAAAGTTGCTCCAGTCATCTGAAGTGGGGCAAGGACCCGGTTAGCGATTACTTCTTGCACTGGGGCCTGGCACAACTTTTCAATGATCCATCCCAGATACAAGAAGTTAACGTCGGCGTAGCGAATCTGGCGATTAAATGAAGAATCGACGTGCATTGCCGTTAAAAAAGCCCGCTTGAGTGTGACTGGGGCTAATTCATCACGGTGGGAGATGTAACCACTAATCCCTGAAGTATGGGTCAACAGGTGGCGAATCGTCGGCCGGGGGTCGCCAAAGGCTGGTAAGTATTTAACCACCGGGTCCGCCAGCCGTAACCGCCCCTCCTGGATTAGCATCGCAATTACTGGCACTGTCCCGACCACCTTAGTTAACGACGCCAGGTCATACTTCATCCCGGCCACCAACGTTTCCGGGAAGGGTCGAGTTTGGGCTAGCCCCTGCACCCGGCGAATTTCGGCCGGGCCGTCAAAGATCACGTAACTGATTCCCGGGACAATGCCCTCCGTTACCAATGCCGTTAACTGTGCAATCGTCTTAGGATAACTTCTCATTGTTCTTCCCCCATCAAAAAACTGCTGTTGCAGAATACTATTCTACCACAGCAGCTAATGTTAAATATTATTTCCTAAAAACTGGCTATTGTAAAGATCGGCGTAAAACCCGTTTTTGGCCATCAGTTGATCATGGTTCCCCGTTTCGATGATGTGCCCATGGTTAACCACGATAATCTGCTCAGCACTGCGGATGGTCGATAGCCGGTGGGCCACGACAAAACTGGTCCGGTCCTTTTGCAAGTCATTCATTGCCGATTGGATCAGTGCCTCCGTCCGGGTATCCACCGAACTCGTTGCTTCATCTAAGATCAAGATTTCAGGGTTGGCCAAAAAGGCCCGGGTAATCGTCAGTAGTTGACGCTGCCCCTGGGAAATGTTAGATGCCGACTCGTTAAGAACCGTCTGGTAGCCATCAGGTAACTCCCGAATAAAGCTATCCGCATAGGCCAACCGGGCCGCCTGGTAAACCTCCGCCGCCGTTGCATCCTCACGACCATATTTGATGTTATCAAAGATCGTCCCGGTAAAGAGCCAGGTATCCTGGAGGACCATCCCGATGTGCTTACGCAACTCCGCCCGACTCATTGACCGGGTATCGTGACCATCGAGGTAAATATGCCCACCCTGGATTTCATAGAACCGTTCCAAGAGGTTAATAATGGTTGTCTTTCCCGCACCAGTTGGCCCCACGATTGCGACCATATGATTCTTCGGGGCTTTCAGGTTAAAGTCCTCAATTAACGGTTCTGGGCCGTAGCTGAATTGAACGTCCTTAAATTCCACCTTTGGGACCGGTGGTGTGTCTTGGACTGGCGCATCGATAATTGTCTCATCCATCTCCGGTGCATCTAAGACTTCAAAAATCCGTTCCGCGGACGCAACCGTCTGCTGGATGGTGCTACTGAGGTTGGCAATCTGGGTAATCGGTTGTGAAAACTGGTTGGTATATTGTAAGAAGGCCTGCACATTACCAAGGGTGATCCGGCCGTTAATTACCGCCAGTGCCCCGGCAACAGCCACTAGGAGGTAGCCAAGGTTCCGGATAAAGTTCATCAACGGAAAAATCAAAATTGAGAAGAACTGGGCCTTCCAAGCGGCCTGATAGTATTCATGGTTCTTACTGGCAAACTGTTCTTCTTCGCTTTGTTCCTTATTAAAGGTCCGCACAATCGTGTGCCCCGCATAGGTTTCTTCCACCTGGCCGTTAATTTTCCCGAGTGCCGCCTGCTGACGACTAAAAAGCCGTTGGGCGGTTGGTGCCACGAAGGCCACCACAATTAGGCTAAGCGGGATCATTACAAAGGCTACTAGGGTAAGTTTCCAGCTAATCGATAGCATCAATGCTAACACCCCAAAGAAAGTAATCAAACTCGTGATGATTTGGATTAAGCTCTGCTGGAGCGTCCCGGCAATATTGTCCATATCATTAACCATCCGGCTCATAATATCACCGTTGCTGTGCGTGTCATAAAACTTAACAGGTACCCGCCCCATCTTTTCCTTAAGCTCCTGGCGAAGGTTATAGACTACCTTTTGCGAGATCCGCGTCATGATAACCTGCTGGGCAAAGCTAAATAACCCCGAGAAGACGTAGAGCAAGATGACGGTAATCCCAATCTGCCAGATCCGGTGAAAGTCAATCGGCAAACTAGTCAAGTGGTGCCCCAGCCGCATCTGGTGGTAACCCGTCATTACCCCATTGTAAATAACGGTGGTGGCCTCCCCTAAGATCTTAGGAGCAACGATCGATAGGATGACCGAGGTGATGGCGAGGATGATTGAGAAAATCACGCCCAACTTCCACGGCCGGAGGTAAGCAATCAACCGCTTCGTCGTTGGCCAAAAGTGCTTGGCCTTGCTAATCTTTCGTGGTCCGCGATGCACGTTTTTCATCCCCCTTTTGAATTTGTGAATCAACAATTTGTTGGTAGGTCTTGTTTTCAGCCTTCAGTTCGGCATGGGTCCCCTGACCAACCACTTCTCCTTCATCAATCACCAAAATCTGGTCGGCATCGGCCACCGTTGAAACCCGCTGGGCCACGATTACGGTCACCGCCTGTTGGATTTGCTGATCCTGCTGTAAGGCCTGGCGAAGCGCCGCATCGGTCTTAAAGTCCAGCGCAGAGAAGGAATCATCGAAGATATAGATCGACGCCGGCTTGATAATCGTCCGGGCAATTGCCAGTCGTTGCCGCTGGCCACCGGAGAAATTACTCCCGTCTTGCTCAACTGGTGCATCCAGACCGCCGGCCTCCTTTACGAAGTCGGCCGCCTGGGCGATCGCTAGCGCATGCCACAACTCATCATCACTCGCACTAGCGTTACCAAATTGGAGGTTTGAACGAATCGTCCCGGAGAACAGGACCGCCTTTTGCTGGGTAATTGAGATAACTTCATGGAGGTCATGCTGGCTCAGCTGTTCGATCGGCTGACCATCAACTTCAATCCGCCCACTTTCAATATCAAAAAGCCGGGGGATCAGGTTAACAAGGGTTGACTTTCCAGACCCTGTCCCCCCAATTATCGCCAGCGTCTGCCCAGCTTTAACAGCAAAGTTGAGGTCGTGGAGGGCCAATTTTCCCGCCCCCTGGTAACGGAAATTAACGTGGTCAAACCGCAAGCTAGCGGGGTGCCCCGGCGCAATCTTAACTTGTTCATCACGGGGCGCATCATCAACGGAGATCGGCTGTTCCAAAACGGCGTTTACCCGGGCTGCAGAAGCTGATGCCCGCGGTACAAAGACGAAGATCATTGAAAGCATCATAAAACTAATCATGATCTGGGTAGCATAGGTCAAAAAGGCAATCAGGTTTCCGACTTGCATGGTCATCCCCGCGATTAACCGGCTCCCCACTAAAATGATGCCGACGTTAGTCAGACTCAAGATCAATATCATCACTGGAAATAGGAACGAGACCAGGGTAAAGGCCTTGATCCCCGTCTGCGTATAGTCAGCGTTGGCCTGCTTAAAGCGGTCCTGTTCCCGCTGCTCTTCACGGAAAGCCCGAATTACCCGCACCCCGGTTAACCCTTCTCGAAAGATCAGGTTAATCCGGTCGGTTTTCTTTTGGATACTCTTAAACAGCGGGACAGCAAAGTACATGACGGCCACGACCACCACTGCCAGGACTGGGAGACTGACCAAGAATACCCGAGTTAGGCGTGGTTCACGGACGTAGGCCAGTACACAGGCTGCCACTAACATGATTGGGGACTGGAGCATCATCCGTAAAACCTGGACCATAACGTTTTGGATTTGCACAATGTCGTTCGTCGACCGGGTAATTAATGAAGAATTACCGAATTCATTAATCTCCTTGCTGGAAAAACGTAATACCCGGTGAAAAATCTGCCGGCGGAGTTTTTCCCCCACCTGCATCGCCTGAGTCGACGCGAAATAAACGTTACCGGCCGCAGCTAATAGTCCAATTGCGGCCACGACTAACATATAGCCACCATCACGCCAAATATAGGTAAAGTTTTTCGCCATGATTCCCCGATCCACCAGCTCGGCAGTAATTGTCGGTAGGTACAGGTCACAAGCAACTTGGATAATCATAAACAGCACTGCCAAGGTCGTTGCCCACCCCGTTAGGTTTCGCTTTGCAATCCTTATCAATGTTGCTGCCACTCCTTTCGCTTTTTTGGTAACAGGTCACCATAATTCTTTTGCAACTGTTCTTGCATCTTCTGGACTACCATACTAAAGGTCGCCCGCTCCTGGTCGGTCACCGTTTGTAACAGTTCCCTTTCAAAGCGTCGCCGGGCGGCAAGGTTCTCTTGGTAGAGTTGCTCCCCCTTAGCCGTCAGCTGCACCCGGACGATCCGCCGGTCACGTTCATCACGCCACCGAGTCACCAGCTGATCCTTTTCCAAACGTTCGAGAACTTCACTGATGGAGCCCGGCTTCACCTGGGCCAGGACCGCTAACTCGCGCTGGGCGGCCCCGGGGTTATGGGCAAGAAGGTGCACTAACCGTCCCTGACCGCGAAAACTAGCCTTGTTGGCGGGCCGCTGTAATGCGACGTGGTGTAGTTCACCAATCAAGCAAAACAACTGTTGAAATAACTGGTCTTCCTGGTTTGCCACCGTCAACGAACCTCCTTTTAATTAGGTACAATATGGTTAGGTACATAACGATTACCAATCATACACTGATTTAGGTAAAATACAAGAAATTTATTTAAAAGTATCGAAAGTGTTACATAATTATTTCAAAAGTATTACAATATACGTGTAAGGAAATTATTCTTAAATAAAAATTCTACTTTTAATATAAATAAGAGAGACTGTGAGAATGGAGGTTGTAATTATGTTTACAATGAAGAAGAAAATCGTTAGTGGATCATTGGTTGCCCTAATGGCGTTAGGATTGGCTGGTTGCGCCAATAATGATGCTGCACCAGCAAGTAAGGTTAGCAGCCACCCCCAAACGACCAAGGTTACCCAGCCGTCGAATAAGAAAGCTTCAAGTACTAGCAAGGTTGCAACCGCCAAAAGCAATAGCCAAGCCAATGCGGCCAGTGCCACAACAAAAGCTAGTTACGCTGCGCAAACCAACAGTAGCGACCAGCAAAACGAACGGGTCGTTAACCAGTTCATCAAGGCCAGCGGCGTAAAGGATAACAGTGCTTCCCAGTACATGGTTAGCCAGACCAGTAACAAGGGTAGCTACCAAGTTGAAGTCCGGGATAGCCAGGGTGACCCAAACGTTTCCCACCTCGATGGGCTCTACCACTTCAACCCTGCAACCAACCAGGTTCAACAAATGAACCCGGTCACCGGTCAGTTTGAAAACAAGTAATTTAAAACAAAAAATGGGCATACAGCCCATTTTTTTGTTTTAAATCTTATCACTCAGCCGGTACTTCTTCTCCATGTAGTAGTAGACGGGAACACCGATCAAAGTAATGACAATACCGATAGCAGTTGAAGCAAACTGCTGAATCAGCGTACTGATTAAGATAAAGACCCCACCAATTAGGGCAATCAACGGAATAAGTGGGTATAACGGTACCTTATACGGCCGGTGAAGGTCTGGCCGCGTCTTCCGTAGCTTCATCACCCCAATGAAAACCATGCAGTAGAAGAACCAAATTACAAAGATCAGCATATTTGTGATCGCATCGAATTGGCCCGAAAGCATCATTAAACAAGCAATGACATACTGGACCAACCCTGCCGTCCACGGTACCCCCGCCTTATTTAGCGTGGCAAAGAAGTGACTAAACGGTAAGACGCCCTTTTGCCCCATTGCATATGGGACCCGCATTCCCGTCATGGTGTAACCATTCATTCCACCATAAACGGATACGAGGATCCCGACCGTAACGATCTTACCACCGATTCCACCAAAGAGCCGGTCCGCAACTTCCATCGAGACATTCAGGTTCCCGGCAATCTGGTTAACTGGAACAACGAAGTAAAAAACGGCATTTACCAAGAGGTAGGCAATAATAACGATTGTCAAGCCGAGGGCAATTGCCCGTGGCAGGTCCTTTTGGGGGTTCTTAAGTTCACCCGCTAAGGTACCAACGTGGATCCAACCATCATAAGCAAACATCGTTGCTAACAGCGCGGTCCCTAATGCCGCCCAAAGTTCACGGTGTGGCCCGGCTTGAATTGGGAACAAGCGAAAATCTACCCCACCCGGCTGCAGGAAGCCAAAGATTACAATCACTGCTAGTGCTAATAGCTTGATGATCAGGGTAACAGAACTTACCCAACCACCACACTTAGCGCTGATGAAGTTTAACAGTGCTACGGACAGTGAAGTAATCATTCCAACCGGCACAATCCAGAAATTGGTTAGGTGAAATAAGCCGGCAAATTGCGTCCCAAAGGCAATCGCGAAGGCGGCAACGTTGGCCGGCATGTAGACCAGACCATACGCCCAACCACTGATAAAACCCCAAAAGCGGCCAAAGGGTTCTTCAATATAACGGATAATCCCCCCGGTCTCCGGGAAAACGGCCGCTACTTCAGCCGCCGTCAGCCCCGCACAAAGGTTAATAATTCCCCCGAGTAACCAGGCAAATAAGGCGAGACTAATTGACATTGTGGCCGTCGTTACGGCTGACGCTTTGAAAAACACCCCGGTACCGATAATGGTGCCGGCAACGGTCGATAGTGCTGCGCCGAAGCCTAGGGTCTTTTGCATATTATTTTTTTGTGACAATAGCTCCAATTCTCCTTTATAAAAAAATACTATTTCTCATTATACACCGGTTCAGTGGTTCCACTGTCAACAAAAAGGGAGACAGCACGAGCTTGCTAGTTCGTTTTTTGAAGCGAAGCAAGCCGGCCGGGAGCCCCCATCGACGCACAGCTAGCCTTTAGGAAGTACGAAAAGGCCTTTAGTGTTCAGAATTTCCGAACACTAAAGGCCTCTTCGCGTACTGCGCTGTAACCTTTTCCGCTTTATGAGGAAGTTATGTCACAGCTCCGAATATCATTATTAAACTCATAATGTTAGTTAGCAGGCACTTCCTGGTACTTCTTAGAGAAGTCGGTTAGTACCTCATAACCATCCTTGGTAACCAACACATCGTCTTCAATCCGGACCCCACCAACACCGGGGATGTAAATGCCAGGTTCAATAGTTAGGATCTGGTTGGCCACGAAGGTCTTCGGGGCAAACTTACCGAGCGGCGCATCGTTGACCGAGCGTGAAATATACGGGTTCTCATGGATATCAAGGCCAATCCCGTGGCCCATACCGTGGGTAAAGTACTCACCATATCCCTGGTCCGTAATGTACTGGCGACCGACGTGGTCCAGTTCAGCTGCGGTAACCCCTTCTTTGACCGCTTCAATGGTCTTAATCTGAGCGTCTAACACCACTTGGTAGATTTCCTTAAACTTGTCAGACTGGGCACCGATACCAAACGTCCGCGTAACATCAGACGTATAGTCATCATAGAAGTAACCAAAGTCAAGGGTAACTGGTTCACCGACTTGGATCTTCTTCTTGCTAGCCGTGGCGTGAGGCTTAACCGTGTTTTCACCACTGGCAAAGATTGTCTCAAAGGAGGCTCCCTGAGCGCCATGCTTCTTCATAAAGTAGTCAAGTTCATTGGACATTTCCTGCTCAGTCATCCCCGGTTTGATATTATCAAGGACAAATTGGAATCCCTTCCCGGCTAGCTGGCATGATTGCCGAATAATGTCTAATTCAGCTGGTAACTTAACGGTCCGGTTCCATTCAATAACCTCATTTTCTGGAACTAGTTCGCATTCCGCCTGCTCACGTAAGAACTCATAGTCAGTATAGGTAATGGTATCTTCAAACCCTAACCGCTTAATGGATAATTTCTTAACCAGGTCACAAACGGTTCCTAAATAACTCCGGGTAATAATGTTATCCTGGTCGGGCAGTTCTTCTTCCAAATATTGGACAAACCGCGAATCCGTAATGATCCAGTTGTTATCGGCGGTCACTAATTGGACTCCCGCGGTATCACCACTAAAGCCGCTCAAGTACTTGATATTAATCGGGTCAGTAACTAAAAACGCATCAAGCTGATCTTCACGCATTTGTTGGCGTAATTTTTGAATTCTTTCTGTATACATGAACGCCACCTCCCTAGTTTGAATTATAGCAGTTTATAAAAGCGCTTTCTATAATGGTTTTTATTTATGCTTTAATATATGAACCAGAAGTGTTGCCAGTATGATTCCGCATGTATTTCTTTGCCAAAAGTTACGGAATGGGTCAGCCCTTAGGCAAAATGAACAAGCTATAAGTATTTTTTGTACAGAAAAACCGCCCAAGTTAAAAAGCCTAGACGGTCGTTCAAGTCTCTACACCATGCTATAATATAGTCAACCATAGAATATATTATATTCAACAATTAGGCTGATAGCTTAACGGTAGCGCTCTTGTTCTGGTGTATGGCAGTACACCACCAGCCAAGCGCAACAAAGAACGTCGCCAAAATTAATCAGCTTCTTTCATTGGACTTGGTGCATTGGTGGTAGCCAGTGCACTTTTTTTATTATGGCAGATTGCAATAAATAACTTGAACAAATTTAATGACGCAGATTAAGCAAAAAGATCTCAATTGGAGTTCGCCAGTTCAAAGTAAGCAGTCAATAACGATACGTCTAGGCGC
>DXAF01000033.1 GCA_019117185.1 Candidatus Limosilactobacillus intestinipullorum
TAAAGTAGACTCAGCCGTCCCCGGTACGTTACCACACCGGTAGAACGTGATTGCGTTCGAAAAAGCGGTCTAGGAATCCCGTATTCCTAGGCAACTTGGGTGGCACCGCGGAATAAAGCCTTTCGTCCCTTTGATTTACGGGGGATGAAAGGCTTTTTATTTTATCCTCAAATCAAATTATGAGGAGTGTTAATTATGAGTTTAATTATTCCACAAGACTACGATCCAAAATTATCGATCCGTGACACCGAAGCAGCGATCCGGTTTATCCGGGAAAACTTCCAGGACGAATTCGGCCACGAACTGCACCTGCAGCGGATGTCGGCCCCGATGTTTGTTGAAAAAGGCACCGGTCTGAACGATAACCTGAACGGGGTTGAAAAGCCGGTTTCTTTCTCTATGAAGGGCTTACCAGGTGAAACCATTGAAGTAGTTCACTCCCTGGCCAAGTGGAAACGGATGGCGCTGAAGAAGTACGGTTTCGGGATGCACGAAGGCCTGTACACCAACATGAACGCCATCCGGAAGGACGAAGACCTCGACAACTTCCACTCCATCTACGTTGACCAGTGGGACTGGGAAAAGGTCATTGCCAAAGAAGAGCGGACGGAAACTACCCTCAAGGCCACCGTTCGCCAAATCTTCAAAGTGATTAAGCGGATTGAACGCGAACTCTGGGAACTCTACCCCGACGCTGTTTACCAACTGCCGGACGAAATCCACTTCGTCACGACCCAGGAATTGGAAGACCGCTGGCCCGACTTGACCCCAATGGAACGGGAAGATAAAATTGCTAAGGAACTTGGTGCCGTTTTCGTAATGAAGATTGGTGATAAGCTAAAGCGCAGTGGCAAGCCGCACGATGGCCGGGCCCCTGACTACGATGACTGGCAACTCAACGGTGACATTATTTTCTGGTACGAACCACTCCAAAAGAAGCTGGAAATTTCTAGCATGGGGATCCGGGTTAGCCCTGAATCCATGAAGGCACAACTAGAAAAGGCCAGTGAACAGGCCCGCGAAAAGCTACCTTTCCACCAGATGTTACTAAAGGGCGAACTGCCATACACCATTGGTGGTGGGATCGGTCAATCGCGACTCTGTATGCTGCTGCTTGGCAAGGCCCACGTTGGTGAAGTCCAAGCCAGCGTTTGGCCACAAGAGATGTTAGACAAGTGCGCTGCTGCACACATTCAAATTCTGTAATTCTAATTTAGGAGTGAGTATTGATGAAGACAATTACGATCAGCGAATCCCCTAAGCACGTGGGTGAAACTGTCAAGATTGGCGTTTGGTTAACTGATAAGCGTTCAAGTGGGAAGATCGCCTTTCTGCAACTGCGGGACGGGACGGGCTTCTTCCAAGGAATTATCCGGAAGAACGACGTTTCACCAGAAACCTTTGACCTGGCTAAGCATGACTTACACCAGGAAACTAGTTTCTACGTTACCGGTGAAATTGCTGAAGACAAGCGTTCTAAGTTTGGGTACGAAATTCACATCAGTGATATTGAAATTGTGGGCAAGAGTGAAGACTACCCAATCGGAAACAAGGAACACGGGATTGACTTCCTACTTGACAACCGTCACTTATGGTTACGGAGCCGCAAGCCATGGGCATTAATGCGGATTCGGAGCCGGGTTAAGTTGGCAACGATGGAATTCTTTGAAAAGCACGGTTTCACTCAATTCGACGCACCAGAATTAACGGGAAGTGCTCCAGAAGGAACGACCGAATTATTTGAAACCGACTACTTTGACCAGTCCGCATACCTGTCACAATCTGGTCAATTATACGAAGAAGCCGGTGCCATGGCGCTGGGCCGGGTTTACTCAATGGGCCCAACTTTCCGGGCAGAAAAGTCCAAGACGCGCCGGCACCTGATGGAATTCTGGATGATCGAACCTGAAATGGCTTGGTGCCACGAAGAAGAGAGTGAAGAAATCCAGGAACAATACGTTGCCTACCTGATTCAAGACCTGATCGACCACTGTCCATTGGAACTGGAAATGGTTGGCCGGAGCGTTGACAGTCTGAAGCCATTTACGGAACTGCCATATCCACGGATTACCTATAAGAAGGCCATTGAAATGCTGCAAGAAGGTGGCATGGACGTTAAGTACGGCGATGACTTTGGTTCGCCAGAAGAAACTTACCTGGCCGACCAATTCAAGAAGCCGGTCTTCATCAAGAATTACCCTAAAGAAATCAAGGCCTTCTACATGCCTTCCAACCCCGAAGATGACCGGGAAGTCATCTGTGCCGACTTACTGGCACCGGAAGGCTATGGTGAAATCATTGGTGGTTCAGAACGTTCGTACGACTACGAATACATCACCAATAAGCTGGAAGAAAACGGCTTAAGCAAGACGGAATACGGTTGGTACGACGACCTTCGCAAGTACGGTTCTGTCCCCCACTCTGGTTTTGGAATGGGGCTGGAGCGATTCCTTGCTTGGATCACGTTGCAAGACCACATTCGGGAAAACATCCCATTCCCACGGATGCTCAACCGCCTGAACCCATAAGGAAGAAGTGCGGAAAGTTGCGTACTAGGGCCGGGTGGCCAGTATAGGAAATTGGTTAGCACGGTTACGGGCTAGCCATTTTTCGTAACTGGACACTTAGGCCCGGCGGCTTGCAGCACGTTAATGAGAAGTGCGAAACGCACCTAAAAAGGAGTTAAACGGAACTTATGATGTCAGTTCCGTTTAACTCCTTTTATTATTTACCTTAGATTACTGTTAGTTAACTTTGCGGGGTCCTTTTCAGTTTGCTTAACGAGGATTGTATCAAGAACGTCTTTAAGGGTGATCGATGCTAATTTGGCTTTAGCGGCATTCTCGGCCTGGCTATAGAAATCGCCAAGGGTTGCTTGGATATTCCCACCGACTATGCATTCGAGATTGGTCCGGGGGTCAACCGTAAAGAGGTGCCGCTCATCTTCAACAGCGAGAAAAACATCATATAGTGAGATATCTTTTGGCTCCCGAGTGAGCTTAGGATCAGCAGACCCATGAACGGTCTTAAGTAACCCAGCACTACGTAGTTTGCCCATTAAACGGCGGACAACTACCGGCGAGGTCTCAATGCTACCGGCAATATTCTCACTACTCAGTGGTAACTTACTCTTGTAGGTCTCAATGAATGCTAAGATATGGATACTATCGCTAAAGCGGGTGGAGATTCTCATTTTGTTCATTCCTTTCCGCAATCTATTGTAACAGTATTAGTTACGATATTCCAGTAGATAATCGTTAAGTTAATTCTTGACATCAGCTTTATATCAGGATATATTGATAGTGTTATTCGAGTATTGTTGGAACTTTTTTAGTTACTAATTATGAGGTGAATAAAGCAAATGAAATATTTTAAACCATTGATCGTAAGCTTATCAGTTATCGCCTTGATGCTCTTCATTGGTGGAGTATCTTCCCCAACGGTAAGCGCCAGTGCAAAGCCCATTATTGTGGGTTCGAAGAGTTTTTCAGAGAGTAAAACAGTTAGCGAAATCTACGCCTTAGCACTGGAACATGCTGGCTATAAGGTCGTGCGGAAACCAAACATTTCAAATTCAGTGGTCTATAAAGCCGTTAAGACGGGCCAAATTGATGTTTACCCGGAATATACGGGAACGATTGTTGAAGCATACCTAAAGAAAAACGCTAGTGGTAAAAGTGCTCCACAAATAGCAAAACTTGCTAAAGATGGGGTGAAGAAGGAAGGCTTAGTAACATTTAATTACGCGCCTGGTGATAACCGCCAAGGCGTCGGCATTAGAACCAGCGTTGCTAAAAAATACAACATCAAGACGTTGAGTGACCTCCAAAAGAAGGCCAACAAGATTCGTTTTGTTTCCCAAGGCGAATTCGATAAACGGGCTGATGCGCTTCCGGGAATGAACAAGAAATACGGTAAGTATAATTTTAAATCCCAAAAGGATTATGATGATAGCCTTAAGTACAAGATTATGTCGCAAGGTAAGGGGGACGCTGCACCAGTTTCTACTACGGACGGCCAATTAGCCACTAATAAGTTTACCCTATTAAAGGATAATAAGAACCTTTGGCCACCATATAACCTGGTTCCCTTGGTAAATAAGAAGTCCGCCGAAAGTCATCCGAAGATGGAAAAAGCCCTTAATAAAATCGACGCTAAACTCACCACCAAGCAATTAACAAACCTCAATAAAAAAGTTGATGTTGACGGTCAGAACTATAAGACGGTTGCCAAGAATTGGTACAATGCCAATAAGTAAAAGAGCTTGTCGCAAATTAACGATCCCTGAGCATTACACTAGGAAGTGACACTTTGTTAACCCAAATTATCCATTATTTTCAAAATGATAGTGGCCAGTATTGGCAGTGTGTCTGGCAGCATGTTTACCTTAGCCTAATAACACTAGCAATTGCGCTGGTAATTGCACTGCCCCTTGGCTACCTTGGCTCACGAGTAAAGCCAGTCGCAGCGTTTTGTACTGCCTTTGCCCAAGGATTAAGAATTATTCCTAGTTTGGCATTATTATTTTTGCTAATTCCCTTCATTGGAACCGGAATGTTTCCCGCAATCATTGCCCTGGTTGTATTAGCATTACCACCACTCCTTATTAACACGATCCTGGGCTTTAATGAAGTGAGCCCATTGTACAAGGAAGTTGGTACTGCATTAGGAATGGATCCCCGACAGCTACGGAGACAGATTGAAATTCCCCTTGCCTTGCCGTACATTTTGAACGGTACTAAGTTAGCGCTTGTCGAGATCATTGCCAGCGCAACCCTAGCTACTTATATCGGGGCCGGGGGATTAGGGACACTGATTTTTACCGGCTTAGGACTATACGACATGTCATACGTTGTTATTGGTGGTGTTAGTGTCGCGTTCCTCTCATTACTATCAATGGCCGGGTTTGATTTATTAATAAGGAGGGTCCGTCAGCATGACAAAGCCAGTTATTCAATTTAAAAATGTCCAGAAAAAGTTTGGTAAGAACATTGTGATCCCCGACCTTAGTTTTACCGTTAACCAGGGCGAATTCATTACGATTTTAGGCTCTTCGGGTTGCGGAAAAACGACAACATTGAAGATGGTGAATGGACTTTGGCAACCGGATGCGGGTGAAATCCTCATTGCTGGCCAAAAGATCAGTGACTTAGACTTAGTTAAGTTACGTCGTCATATGGGGTATGTTGTCCAGCAGATTGGCCTCTTCCCCCACATGACAATTGCGGAAAACATCGCGGTCGTGCCCAAGATGCTGCAGTGGGATCAAAAGCAAATTGATGCACGGGTTGGCGAGCTGTTAAATTTAGTTCAGCTTGATCCTAAGCAATATGCGCAGCGGTACCCCAGTCAACTTTCGGGTGGCCAGCAGCAACGAGTTGGTGTTGCCCGTGCGTTAGCCGTCAATCCCGCATATGTGCTCTTTGATGAACCATTTGGTGCGCTTGACGCGCTAACCAGAATTGAACTTCAAAAAGAGATTAAACGGATCCATGCGTCACTAGGGAATAAAACCTTTATGTTTGTTACCCATGATATTAATGAAGCCCTATTCCTTGGTCAACGGGTTATGGTGATGCATAAAGGCCGGATTGAACAATTCGCTGAACCAGCAGAAATCGTTGCCCACCCGGCAACCCCATTCGTTAAGGAACTGTTGGGAACGGTTCAACAAAATCAAAAGCTGTGGGGGCATTACAATGATTGATTATTGGAATGCTAATTGGCCAACAATGGTTATCGATGTCCAGCAACATGCGCTAATGGTTCTGGCATCATTAGGGATTGCATTAGTAATTGCAACGGTGATAATCGTGTTGCTGATGCAGCAAAAAAACTGGTTAAATGGGTTAACGTACTTCTTTTCCCTTTTGTATTCAGTACCAAGCTTTGCCTTCTTTGCCCTGCTCTTACCGATTTCTGGACTGGGGATGCGGACGGCGATTATTGTTCTAACTACCTACTGCGAGTACGTCTTATTGCGAACCTTTATCACTGGAATTCAGGAAATCGATCCCACGCTAATCGAGGTTGCTAAGGGGATGGGGATGACCAAACGACAAGTCTTCTTCAAGGTTCAGCTCCCCCTAGCAACTCCAGCGATCTTTAGTGGCTTACAAGTCGCCCTTGCTTCAACAATGGGAATCGCAACCATTGCAGCCACCATTAACGCTGGCGGGTTAGGACAATTATTGTTCGAAGGCCTTCAATCACAACAGGTGGTGCCAATCCTCTGGGGAACCATCTTAACGGTTGTACTGACTTTGGCATGCGCCGGGATCCTAAGGCTAGTTGAATGGTTGCTGGTTCACCGCTGGCAAGCAGTTGTAAATAGATAATAAGGTGAATATCGTGAAAGCAATTGTTATTAAAGAATCCGGCGGACCCGAGAAACTGATATACCAAGATGTACCACGGCCATAGTTAAAGCCCGGTTGGAGTCTGGTTAAGGTTAAGGGATTCGGGATCAACCATTCAGAAATTTTCACGCGAAGGGGGCTATCGCTAACGGTAAAATTTCCCCGAATCCTGGGGATAGAATGTGTGGGCGAGATCGCAGAAACAACTGATCCCGGCAAATTACCAGTTAACCAAAAAGTGGTTTCCATCATGGGCGAAATAGGCCGCGATTTTGACGGATCGTATGCTGAATATACTTTTTACCGAACTCGCAAATATACCCAGTCAGCACCACCCTTTCCTGGAAAACATTAGCAACAGTCCCTGAAACCTACTACACCGCCTATGGTTCTATGCTCAACTTAAAGCTATCACCTACTGATCAGGTCATTGTCCGGGGTGCTAGCAGCGGGATCGGAGTGGCTTTTTTGAAATTAGCAAAGGCTTCTTATCCCGGCATTAAAATTATTGGGTCAACCCGGGCCAAAGCCAAAGTTGCCCGAATGAAATAACTCGGCTTTGATGACGTAGTTCTTGATCAAGATGGTAAGTTACAGACTTCCTATAGTTATTCCAAGGCATTTGAACTGGTTGGACCGGCTACCATTAAGGACACCTTTCATCATATTAGTGAAGGGGGAATTGTTTGCAGCACCGGTCAACTAGGTAATCAATGGTATTTAGATGAGTTCGACCCCATTATGGATCTGGCACCTAATAGCTATTTAACGAGCTTTTATCCTAGAAACGTTAGTGGTGCAAAATTAAATGAGCTACTAAGGGTGATTGAAAATCAGCGTATTAACGTAAAACCCGTAAAGGTGTTCAGCCTAAAACAAGTTCCAGAAGCTTATAAGTACTTAGAAAGTCACCATAGTTTAGGAAAAGTAATTGTATTGAATTAGGAAGTGCGAAGTGGCCAAAAAGGGGGCCTAGTGCCACGCAGCACGTTAATGAGAAGTGCGGAAAGCAGCGCATTAGGGCCGGATGGCCAGTATCGGAAAATGGTTAGCACGGCGACGGTCGGGCTTTTTTGCTTTTATCTTTAGAAAAGTAACTTTTAACGATTTAGGAAGCGTGTCTTTACACCCTATTTGCCGAAAATACGATTTTTAACAAATAGGAGGAAAATATCGAGTAAAATGACCTCTCAAAGGCTCAGACCCGGCGGGCAATTGACTCCCCGATTAACTATCATGCAATTAAACGCACGGCCGCCAAACCCAAGCAGCACGAAGTTTTAATCATCTAGTTAAAAGCGCCCCCTCAGCCGATGACTGATGAGCCGACTTATTTCATCCTAGTTCCAAATCATCTTGCCCACTCAGAAGTTGGTAGTTCTTCCTGATCAAATTAACGTTATCTTGGACGGCCGCTTTCGCCTGGCCGGCACTGACCAGGTCCAGGAGGTGCTGGCCCGCCTTTTGAAAATCATCAGACCGCGTATTCTCGCAAGTCCACCGCCCCAGAGTCAGGTAAATTGGTTTAAAGTTGTTAACCAATAGGGGGTAGACATCGTTTTCGGAAGCCATCGCCAGGGCGTGAATAAAGTTAAAGTACTCCGCCGCCCGGCAGCGAGCCGGATAATGTCCGCCTCAATCTGGTTGCAGACCCGGTAAATCGACTTTAGCAAAGAAATTCGGTAGTGCCCATTGTGAAAATTAATGATCTCATTCATCGTTGTCAGGTCGCCCGCGGACCGGTAATCCGCAATGAAGGCACCATAACGGGGCTTTATCTCGATAAAGTGAAGGTCCCGCTTAGGGGACGAACTCCAGGGGATCGCGGGGCAGACCGACCGGGTCAGGCTGGTCAACATCCTCAGTGACGAAGAAATGCCTGGTTTCGAGCACGGCTTCATCAGTAAGGGCCTGATTGAAAAGTATGCCCCGGCAGCTGACTACTCCATCTTCATCAGTGGGCCGTCAGTAATGTACCAGTTCGTGATGAAAGAAGTCGCCCAGCTCCACTTAGCACCAGGGTGGGTCCGGCACGAACTAAATGGGAATACTGCGGCTCCGGACCAGTTTGTTGGCTACTCGGCAGCGGCCAAGGGCAAGACCTTCTCAATGACCGTCATCACCCGGGACCAATCCACGACGATTCCGGCAGCGGCCAACGAGTCCCTATTGATTGCCTTGGAACGAGCAGGAATCATCGCCCCATCGATGTGCCGGAGTGGTATTTGCTCAGCTTGCCGGTCCCAGGTTCTGGACGGACACACATTCACGCCAGCTGAATTCGACCACCGTCGGGCGGCTGATAGGGGATTTGGTTACGTCAATCCCTGTGTGGCTTATCCAACCAGTGACCTCACTCTACAGGTTCCCGTGCACGACTACGCCAACCAGTTTGGCTAAACCTACATTTACGCTTATCTTTAGGAAGCACGAAAGGCCTCCAGCACTCGGTAGAATTTTACCGAGCACTGGAGGCCTTCTCGTTCCATAACCAGTTCAACAACTAGTCATTTGCGTGAACATCAAAAGCATTCAACAGCATTTCCTCAACACCTGGTGCGTCAGGATCGTGCATCCCCCGCCCCTTGTCAAGTTTAGCAATCGCGTCCATCTCATCAATGGTTAACATAAAGTCAAAGATTTCCGCGTTCGACTTAATCCGTGCCTCATGAACAGACTTAGGGAAAATAATTACCCCCAGTTGGTGCTCATAGCGCAAAATAATTTGGCCAACGTTCTTATTGTACTTCTTCGCCAACGCGTTCAAAATCGGTTCAGCAAAGAGGTCCTGGTTACCTTGCCCTAGTGGGGCCCAGGCTTCCAAGGCAACGTGACTATCGGCTAGGATGTCACGCAGTGCCCGTTGCTGGTAATATGGGTTAAATTCAACTTGGTTAACAGCAGGGGTCACCTTAAAGTTTGGTACCCACTTTTTCCAGAGCTTTGGTGTCATGTTAGAAACCCCAATTGAGCGGATCTTACCCGCTTGCTGGGCCTCCTCCATCGCTTGCCAGGCCTCGTTGACTTTTCCGTATGGCTGGTGAATAAGGTAAAGATCAACATAATCCAAGCCTAACTTTGTCAGTGACGCATCAATGGCTTTCTCCGCGTCTGCATAGGCATAGTCTTGTAGCCACAGTTTAGAAGTAACCCAGATTTGGTCCCGCGGGATCCCACTATCCTTGATTGCCTGGCCAACTTCCTGTTCATTAAAGTACGCGGTCGCGGTATCAATGTGCCGGTAGCCCAACTTTAATGCGTCAGTTACCGCCCGGTAGGTGGAACCATCTGCCGGAATTTGAAAGACCCCAAAACCCATAGACGGGATATCATTGCCATCATTTAACTTAAACTTCGGAATATTCATCATTAGTTTGCTCCCTTCAATTGTTGCTTTTCACTATCCTGAACCATGCGTAAACTTGATCCGAAAATCTGCTCAATCGTGACGGGGTCACGGTGGTCGAAGAACTGACTCACACCCTTATCGAGACTAGCAATTGCCTGCATTTCCCCGTCTGATAGTGTAAAGTCAAAAACCGCAATGTTTTCTGCCATCCGTTCCTGGTGAACCGACTTCGGGATAACAGTAATCCCCCGCTGTAATAGCCATCGTAAAATAACTTGGCCGTTGGACTTACCATGCTGAGCCGCAATTTGACCAATTAGCTGGTTGGTAAAGAGCCCGTGCTTGCCCTCCGCAAATGGCGCCCAGGCTTCTACTTGGACCCCCTCACCTTGGGCAAACTTAACTTCTTGGTCCTGCTGATACCACGGGTTAACCTCAATCTGGTTAACAGCCGGCTTTACCGGTGCCGTCAGTTCCAAATCCTTTAACTGGTCAGCATAGAAGTTAGAAACACCAATTGAGCGAATCTTACCAGCCTGTTGGGCCTCTTCTAGCGCCCGCCAAGCCCCCATTGTGTCACCATACGGTTGGTGGAGAAGATAGAGGTCTAAGTAGTCTAAGCCAAGTTTTTGCAGTGAAGTATCAATCCCCGCCTTAGCACGTTCGTAGTTAAAGTCCGCCACCCAAAGCTTTGATGTGACGAAGATATCCTCCCGCTTGACGCTACTCTTGGCGATTGCCGCACCTACCGCCTCCTCGTTTTGGTAGGCAGCTGCGGTGTCAATCAGCCGGTAGCCGGTGTTTAGTGCGTCGGTAACTGCCTGTTCTGCTTGGCGGTGGTCAGGAACTTGAAACACCCCAAAACCCAATGTTGGCATTTCAACCCCGTCGTTCAACTTTACTGTTGGTACATTTACGTCTGTCATTAGCGTCCTTCCTTTCGATCAAGTTGTTGACTCTATCCTAACCGGTGCCTAATGATTTTAAAATTACCAAAAATCAATGCTAGTATACTAATAACGTATACTAGGAGGGACACAATGATTGACAACTATTTACTAGAATACCTAGTGACCTTCGCGCAAACTGGAACCCTCGCCAAAACAGCGACCCATCTTAACGTTACTCAGCCAACGGTTACCCGGGGAATGCAACGACTAGAAGCCGAATTCGGGATCGCCCTTTTTGACCGGCACCCCAACCGAATCACCTTGACCGCGGCCGGGCAACTTGCGGCTCAGCAAGCAGCCCGGTTACTCCAAGCTAACCGGGAATTAGTTACCACCGTCCGTAATTATGACCAGGCCCACCGAGTGATCAAAGTTGCTTGTTCGGCACCGGGACCCCGGATCGTGGTCAACCGACTAGCAGGCCATTTCCCCATTCCCCTACGGTTAACACCTCAGCTGATTGCGCCCCAGCAGCTACGCAACCGTTTATTGAACCGGCAGTTGGCCCTCATCATTAGTAACCACGAATTTCAGACTGACCAGGTCGAATCGGTCTTTATCGGGCAAGAACACCTGAACGTGAACCTCGATCAGTTTATGTACCTGGCCAACCAACAGTCCGTTACCTTCAAGGAACTGCGGGGGATTAGTTTTGTCGTCCTTAACGACATCGGTCCGTGGAAGGCAATTGTTCAAGAACAGATACCGGACGCAAAGTTCCTCTACCAAACTGATTGTGACGCTCTTAAGGAGCTGACTAAGTACACCAACTTTCCCTTTTTCACCACTAACATCACCGCCCAACATAATTCCGAGGACTACCGCATGGTCGACCGGGTCTCCCTACCGATAACGGACCCGGCCGCGACGATGACGTTTTACGCTACCTACCTTAAAGACCAACGCACCTTCTTACGGCCCCTTGTTCAGGCCCTTGGTAACGACTGGCCAAAATAGTCACTTTGCTTAAGTTTCATTGCCCAATCAGTTATGATGTTAATAATAAAACTGTTCAAGGAGGAATCATTATGATTCGTGCAGTCGCAACCGATATCGATGGTACCTTTCTCCGGTCAGACCGGACCTATGACCGGCAACTATTTGCACAGGTGTATGCAGCCATGCACCGCCAGGGCGTCCGCTTCATTATTGCCAGTGGTGACCAGTACTACTTTCTTCGCTCCCTCTTCCCCGACCAAGCCGACCAGCTCGCTTACGTTGCCGAAAACGGCGTGCTGACGGTTGACCACAATGACGAGATTGCCTGTGACCGGTTAGCGGCAGAAGATGTCCGCCAGGTCACGGCCTACCTAAACACCCTTCCTGGAACCAACTATTGTGCTAGTGGCCGTCAATATGCCTACGTGCCGACTAACTCTAGCGCGGCGTTTAAACGGATCATCCCCAACTTCTATACCCGGGTCAAGACCGTTGACGACGTGAACAACGTTGATGATGACTTCATCTTTAAATTTGCGTTGAACGTTCCTCATGACCGTCAAGCAGCCATTGCCCACGATATCAACACCCGGTTCGCGGGGATCATCCGCGCCACCGCCAGTGGTTACGGTGCCGTTGACCTGATCATTCCGGGGATGGATAAATCCTACGGGTTACGGCGACTCCTCACCCGCTGGCACATTACCCCCGACGAGCTTGCGGTCTTTGGTGACGGTGAAAATGATCTCGAAATGTTTGAGCTTGCGGGGACCAGTTACGCCATGGGCAATGCACCGGCCAACGTCCAAGCCGCAGCCACCCAAGTGATTGGCACTAATGATGACCAGGCAGTTTTACACCAGCTAGTGAAGCTTTTTGAATAAAATTACAACATAGTTCGTCTTTCGAAGCGAAGCAAGCCGGTTGGGAACCCCGTCGACGCGCAGCTAGCCTTTAGGAAGCACAAATAGGCCTCCAGTGTTCGGCTTTGCCGGGCACTGGAGGCCATTTGTGTACTGCGCTGTTCGTGCCTTAGATGGGTTGTAGGGCTTATGTCACAACCCCTTATTATTTCGTTAATCCTTCGCGGTTCAAAAAGGCCGCCCACTTCTTGGTAACATTTGCGAAGGAGAACTTTGCCGCTGCGGTCTGAGCATGGTCGGCATACTCCTTTAGCTTTGCGGGATTATTCAACAGTTCCTCAATCGTTACGTAAAGCGCGTGGGTGTCGCCCGCTGGCACTAAGCAGCCACTGACCCGGTCGTCGATAATCTCCGCTGGGCCATAATTAATGTCGTAACTGACCGCCGGACAACCGTGTCCCTGTGCTTCCAAAAGGGCCATCGCAAAGCCCTCGTATGAACTCGTCAACACTTCTAGTTGAGCCGTTTTATACACATTTGTTAGGTCATGTTGGTAACCACAAAAGTGAACGTAATCACCGGCATGGCGGTCCTTGACCAAGCGCTTTAAGGAGTTGGCCGTCGCGTAGTTGTTCCAGCTATCCTTAACCATAGATCTTTAAGTCCACTTGTGGGTGCTTGGCATGTAAAAGAATCACCGTATTAATCAACTGGTCCAGCCGCTTGACGTTCGTTAACCGGGCTACCGCGATCAACTGCCCAGGATGACGCTGTTCGAACGGAACCCGCTTGTTTAACTCGACATCACTCAAGTAGGTGACGGGGATGCCGTAACTAGCGGTGGTTGCAAACCGCTGGGCCGCATCTTGAGCCTCCCGGTGGGTTGCGGAGATCAGCCCATTTAACTGACCCGCCTTGAGCATTGCCGTCAGCGGCTTATAGACCGCAAAGAGCTTCCCATCTGGTTGCCCATCCGTGGTAAAGGCCGAGTGGAAGACCTGGTAAGTCGGCACGGACCGCTTCATTAACTTGAACGCAGTTAAAATAACGTCCGACCGGTCCGAAATCAAGACCGCCCGACTATCCCCTTGCACTAACTGGTCAAGGAAGTAGGCCCGCAGCTCCATCTCGTTGTCAAACTGGTACTCGTTTCCCCCGTCTCGCAGTTGAATCAAGGTTAAGACGGGGACGTTATTTTCACCACCCCGGTAGTGGTAGGTGATCTTTACTTGGCCCTGGCCATCATAATACTGACGGGCAACCACCCGGGCCCGGTCCTCAAAGAATTCCGTATAGGTCCGGCACCCTAAGTCATAGAAGTCCCATCGGTCGGCAAAGCCAAACTGGTCCAAATAGTCCACGTAGTACAGCCGGCCACCACTAAGGTTAACCCTAATCCGCGGCTTACCGTCACGAGACGCCACCTGGCCGTTAACCGTCAGCCCGGGCTGGTCAAGCAAGCGCGATTAATTCTTGGTCGTCACCCGTCGCCTGGTAAGGAAGCTGCTGAAAATATTGGAAAAGGTTAATGACCCGTCCCGCAACGCCGAGCTTTGCCTCCACAGCCTGGTGGGCATGGTTATATTCCATCGTGAGGATCTTGGCTGGCTGCTTTAGCTGGTCAAAAATCCGCAGCCGCTTTAACCTGGGCAAGCTCAATTGCGGACGTCAAGACGTCTTGTCGGTTGGTAATAAAGTAAAGCATGAATAACCCCTTCTTTAATTTAGCGAAGTATATTTAGTTTCTAGTATACTCTTTCTTGTCTTTAACAAGCACGGTGACTAAAATAAGGCTAGATTGGAAAGCAGGTGACATGATGAAGAAAAAATTGCTACTGTTATCAACTGGTGGGACCATTGCCTCCGTGGCTTCCAACGACGGTCTTAAGCCGGGGGAGTCCGGGGAAAGCCTATTGAAAATGCTGGGGGCCTTCCCCTTTGACGTCACGGTTAAGGATATCCTGGAAATGGATTCTTCAAATATTCAGCCGGAAGAGTGGGAATACATCGCTAAAAAGATTGATAAGTACCGCAATGACTTTGATGGGATCGTAGTTTCACACGGGACGGATACCATGGCCTATACCGCTTCGATGTTGACCTTTATGCTACAAAACATCAACATCCCGGTCGTTCTGACGGGGAGCCAGGTACCGATGAACGTTCCCCTTTCCGACGCCCCAGACAACATGAAACTAGCCTTTACCGCCGCCGCTAACTGCCAGCCGGGGATTTACCTCGCCTTTAACCGGCAAGTAATGCGGGGGTGTCGGTGTGTCAAGGTCCGGACAACCTCCTTTGACGCCTTCGAGAGCGTCAACTTCCCCCCGATCGCCAAGGTCACTTCCGACGGTTTTCAGGTGCTCCATTCCCAGCCGGCCGTAACGGGGCAGTGCCACCTCAATACCCAGATCAATACGAACGTTTCCCTAGTTAAACTCTTTCCAGGCTTTGACCCGAGTTTGCTCCACGCCATGGCCAACAACGGCTGTCAGGGGATCGTAATTGAGGCGTACGGGCTTGGGGGGATGACCTTCATCCGGCGTAACCTGGTAGCGGCCGTTGGAAAACTAATCCGCAACGGGATCCCAGTCATCGCTGCTAGTCAATGCTTATACGAGCGCAGCGACCTCACCAAGTATGAGGTTGGGCAACAAGCCTTACTTGAGGGGGCCATCAGTGCCCACGATATGACATCTGAAGCCGCCATCACTAAGTTAATGTGGGGACTAGGCCAGGGGATGGGCATTGCCGCCATCAGCAAATTTTTCAACACCGATGTCGCCGGCGAAGTAACGCTAAATTAAAAATGCTGCAATATACGAAGGGGCTCTAGCGTCCGGATTTTCTGAACGCTAGAGCCCTCTTTGTGCTTCCTAAAGGTTAGCTGCGCGTCGACGGGGGTTCCTGGCAGGGCTTGCCCCCTTCGTACTTATTCATCGCTGTAATTATTGGTCGATAGGTTGGGCCGGACTTGGCGGTGGTGCGGGCGGTTAAGGATATACTGCTGGATGATGTCGATTACCTGCTTGTTTTGTGGCAATGCCGAGTGCTGCGCCAGCTTCCCGGTCACCGTAATTTGGGTGTAGTGCTTGACCACCCCTTGGTAGATATACTTACCGGCTTCGGCGCTGCTAACCGGGACCAGGCCATCCTCAATGTAGTTTTCTGAGCCAACAACCGCATAGACACTGAGGTTTTTCGGCAGTTGGTCCCGGGCGTCTTCAAAATCACTGAGCATTTCCGTTTTCCGGTTAAGTGGCTCGGCAAAGTTATACGGGCTCGCAATCGTTAATAGACGAGTAATCCGGATCTGGCGCTCATTAAAGTAGTGTTCGAGAAAGTAGGTATAGACTAACCCCCCGTTCGAGTGCCCGATCCCCTTAAAGTTGTTAAAGGCGTACCGACTCTTTAGCTGCTTAAAGGCCTTATTAAACATCCGGGCCTGCAACTTGATATTTTGGTAGCCATCATGGTTATTTTGAAAGCCCACCACAATAAAGGGTTCCCGATCCCGTGGCTGGATCTTACCACTGTAAGTAATTTGGCCGTTATTGTAAACCTTGACCTTAAGCAGGCTGTGGTTGCGGTGGTCGACCCGGTTTAATTTTCGGACCAGTGAATCAAAACGGTTAACCGTCGCACTTGATCCCGGGATCATTATCACTGGTGACATCACTGACCGCTGCCGGTTTTCCATTAATTCGATGTTCTGGTTTGCCCAGTGGGCCGCCAAGATCGCTAGACAACCAGTTACCAGCAATAACACCAGTACCAGCCAACGGCGCTGCAATTTAATCTTTTGCATGCTGTTCACCCGTCCTTTCATCAATCAGCCGATCTTCTACCCGGTCCGCTAGTTTTACGAAGGGGATATAAACTAGCACATCGACGATCAACAGCAAGACTGACCAAAACAGCGCCAGCCAGTCCCCGCCCGTGCCAATCAGCGACACGAGGATGCCGGGCGTCCCCACGGGTGACGGATAGACAAGTGGCGGCAATACGTGGAGCATGATCAGGCCACTCGCCACCAGCATATTAAACAGCGGCAAAAAGACGAAGGGTAGGAGGTAAATCGGGTTGAGCATCACTACCGCCCCCATCGTCAACGGTAAATTTGTGTTGAAGAAGACCGGCAGTAAGCTCGCCTGGGCCACGGCCCGTTGATTATGGTGGTGGCTAACCCAGATAATCGCAATCAACAGTGCCAAACCGATCCCGACACCCCCGAACAATCCAAACCCGTTATACAGGGCTGCTGGCGTAAAGGGATAGGGTACGTTCACGTTTGTCTTGTGGGTCAGGGCATAATTAAGGTTGGCAAAGATTTCTGACCGGAACATTTCGTTTGAAATATTGATCGACTCGGCAAATCCCAGCCAGGTTAACACGGTCGCAAGGAATGAGATCAACATCGTCATTGCGTAGTTACTGTGGTTATTAAGTATTTCTAGGACACACTGGTTAAAGGCATCATCAATCCCCAACTGGCGAACAATGGCGTAACCAAGGTGTAAGAAAAAGGCAACGGTCAACGTCACCAAAATTGGCATAAAGTTCGCAAAGGTGCTTTGAAGGATATCATTGTTCTTTAACTGAACATCATTTAACACGATCCTTCTACCAAAGCGGACAAAGAAGCGACCCACCAGGTAGCCCACCAGGACCCCAATGATAAACCAGTTAGCAGTATAGTAACGCATGTCAATGATGTTGCCATTTTGCTGGACACTATGATAGAAGATAAGAACGTAGCAAGCCATCGCACTAATTCCCACCGTCGGGATCTCACCTTTCGACTGCCGAGCCGTCAACTGGGCACTAACGTAAGCCGCATATGGTGCAACAAAGCCAACCGTCACGACATTAATGTCACCAAAGATGTTACGCCAAAACCGGTAGCCAGTCAGCCAGTGCTTGATGTGGAAGGTACTACCCAGAAAACCCGTTGGGGACAGAAAAACGGCACTCAAGATTCCGGCAATGCTCCCGATTAAGACAATCGGAAACAGGGTCAGCATCGTCCGCTGCACAATTTGAATGAATGACAATTGGCGAAAGCTAACTAATTTGTCAATTAAGTGGTCAGTCCTAGTCATTTTTCCATCCCCTTTTTTTCTTTTTCATTATAACGACTTTTACCGCTAATAAATAAAAAACTGGAAGAATATTCTCCCAGTTTTTTTATTTACTTATCATAGAAATGTTGCCATTCCTTATTAACATTTTGACGGGTCGTCTTATTGCCAGCCCACGATGGAACCTTAACTACCCCATCGATCTTACTCTTGGGAACAAATCCCCAGTAACGGCCATCATTAGAAACACTTCGGTGGTCCCCTAAGACGAAGTACTCACCCTTCGGTACCCGTGACGTTCCGCTGTGCTTTAACCAGCTATTTTGGACGGATACGCTCTTCAACGACCAGTCTCCAGTTCCGGCTTTCCGTTGGTCCATACTGATGTAATTCTGGTTAATCTTCTTGCCATTAACGTAGATGTTACCGTTTTGGGACTTAACCGTGTCACCAGGCATCCCAATTACCCGCTTAACGTAGTTAGTCTTCTGGGCCACCTGAGGGTCAACCCCGTTGGCATTAAAGACAATTACGCTCCCGTGGTGAATCTTATCCGTCTTTAGACAAAAGACGCGTTCGTTATTTACCAGGTTTGGTTCCATTGAGGGCCCATCCACCCGGACAATTTGAAATACAAACTGCTTAATCAGCAGCGCAATTAACAAACCAATGACAATTGGAACAATCCAACTCATTGTCTCCCGAAATGCTTTCATAACTGTGCCTCACTTAATCTTCAATTTCTTGGATATAGTCCGCTGCAATCTTGCTATCCGTCGCGTAGGGGGTATCAACACCCTTAATCTTTTGGTAAGGATCCTCACCTTTTCCCGCCAGGACAACGATATCGCCGTTTTGATTTGCATCAATTGCGGCCTTAATTGCAGCGGGCCGATCCATGATGTATTCAATTTTTCCGACTTGGTTATGGTCAATATGGGAATTTATTTCCCGGGCAATATCCATCGGATCCTCATACCCAGGATCATCCGTCGTCAAAATGACCCGGTCCGGGTGCTCTTCTGACAGTGCCTTACCAAAGCCCTGGCGGCGGGAAATTCCCTTATCGCCAGTTGCTCCCAGCACTACCGTTACTTTACCAGCATCGGTCTGGCGCTTCAAGAAGGCCAAGAGCCGCTTGAGACTCGCGTAGTTGTGCGCGTAGTCAATGTAAACCGTCCCGTGATGCTTCGTCCGCTGCATCTCCATCCGTCCCTTGATGTGAACGTGGCCGAGGGTAGCCAGCGCGTCGGCCGCACTGGCCCCAACTAACCCAGCGGAAATGATTGCGGCTACGGCGTTCCCCTCATTATAGTCACCAGGAACACTGGTAATGTAGCGGTGGTCAAGCTGTAGCTGCTTGGCCTTAGCTGAGCAAGCCGTCAACTCAAATTCACTCTCGTGGAGGTCTTCTAAGTCGTTGCGGTACTCAAAGTCCAAAGTCAAGCCATCTGGAAGGGTGCAGTCGGCGCCGTGGCGGGCAAAGAGGTAGATGTCTTCGGGTTGGGTTGTTGCCTTAGCCGTATAGTAAACATCGGTAAAGTGGTCCGTCTCGGCGTTAATGACACAGGTCTGAGAATTAACCAGCAGCTGCTCCTTGCAGTGCAGGTAGTCTGCAAAGGTCGGATGCTCATTACGGCCGATATGGTCGGGCGTGATGTTTAGAAAGGCGCCGACGTTAAAGTGGAGTCCAAATGTCCGAAACTTCTTGTAGGCCTGCGAAGACACTTCCATTACCAGGTGGGTCATTCCATTGTTGACAGCGACCCACATGTCATGAAAAAGGTCTAGGGATTCTGGCGTCGTTAAGTCTGACTTAAAGCGGTCAGCTGGTCCATTACCCAAGACCCGGTCGAGGGTAGAAAAGAGGGCCACGTGCTTAGCGGTGGTCTGACTCAGGATGTGGTCAGCAAAGTAGGCTGTGGTCGTCTTCCCCTTCGTTCCTGTAATGGCAATAATCTGTAATTTGTTTTGTGGAAAGCCATAAAAGGCCGCGCCAAGGAGGGCCATTGCCTTCTGTTCGTTATTAACAATAATTGCGGGAAGGTCGCCCCCCGCTGGGTATTCCTGTTCAGCAACGTAGGCAATTGCTCCTTGGTCCTTGGCCATGGCAAGGTACTCAGGACGGAAATTGCCCTTACAGAAGAATAACGTTCCCTGCGTCACCTTCCGTGAATCATAAGACACGCTGGTGGCGGTAAAATCGGTTAAGTTCTTGGTATGATCCAATAAATGATGCTCGCGCAATAACGTTAGTGCAGGCGTAACATGCAATTCCATATGTTATTGACCCCTCTTGATTTTCTCTCTTAAAACTCTATTATTTCATTTTTTAGTACAAATGTGAATATCCGTGATCAAAATACTAAGAAAGAGGCTGGGAATTAACTATTATTTTCTAGCTTCTAACTAAGAAAATGCGAACTATGATTTTTGATTTAATCAAAAATTGTAGTTCGCATTTTTGGTTATTTACTAAAAAGGGTCTTAATTGGTTGATCA
>DXAF01000034.1 GCA_019117185.1 Candidatus Limosilactobacillus intestinipullorum
TCCGGTTACCTGAACGGGATTAACCCATTCAACCAACCGGGTGTTGAAGCCTACAAGACCAACATGTTTGGCCTGCTGGGCAAGCCGGGGTACGAAGAAGTCGGCCGGAAATTGCGGGCTGAAATGGAAAAGAACGAATAAGCGTTAAGGATAAGAAAGAGGCTGAGTGATTCCCAGCCCCTTTTTTATAAATATCGCAATGAAAAAACAAGAATTACAGAAGAACCAGCGCCAGGTCCAGCAGCACCTAGTAGTTTGGGTGGTCTTGACAATTGTCCTCCAGTTATTAACGGTCTTCATTCACTGGCCCTTCGTACAGTATGTCGCTTGGCTTGCGGCGGGGTATTGTGCTATATTAATTGTTCTATGGTGCTATCTCGAATGGCGGATACTACACTTGTCATAGTTGAGATCGTGCTATAATGGATGCATAAATTAATTAATTGGATAAAGTAAGGAATAATTAATATGGCAATTGATCATCGTAATTTGTCGCGGATCAATAACCGGAAGTTGGTTTTACAACAGTTGTTCAACAATCGTGAAACTTCGCGGGCAGAAATTGCGCGGCAATTAAATTTAAATAAATCAACCGTCTCTTCAATTTACAGTGAACTAAATGAGCTCGGCCTAATTGAGAAGGTCCGGCAGGGGGAGTCAACCAGTAGTGGTGGCCGGAAGCCTAACCTAATCTGTTTGAACCGTAACTATGGCTTTGTTGCTAGTTTTAACATTGGGACTGCCTACATGGCGTCCATGTTTAATTACATCAATGGTGAGATTATCCAGTATAATCGGCAACCAATTAAGCACTTTGACATCTTAAACATCATGCAGATGATTAAGGATGAGATCAAAGAGATAGAAAAGGTTGACCAGACGGGACATGGCTTACTAGCAATTGGCTTTTCGATTCACGGAATTGTCTACCACAACAAGGTCCTCGATTCACCATTTCTGGAGCTTGATGGGATTGACCTACAAGAGTACTTTGAAAAGGAATTTGGTGTGCCGGTAGTCCTGGAAAACGAGGCGAACCTGTCGGCGGTCTTTGAGAATGACTACTACGCTAGTGGCCGGATTAAGGACCTGATTACGATTAGTATCCACCGGGGAATTGGTGTTGGTGTGATTGCCAATGGCAGTCTTTACCGGGGGAACCGCGGGATGGCGGGCGAAATTGGCCGGGCATTGATGACCGACCGAT
This sequence comes from Candidatus Limosilactobacillus intestinipullorum, assembly GCA_019117185.1. Classification (GTDB taxonomy): domain Bacteria; phylum Bacillota; class Bacilli; order Lactobacillales; family Lactobacillaceae; genus Limosilactobacillus; species Limosilactobacillus intestinipullorum. Next base: position 1,208 of record DXAF01000034.1, read on the forward strand.
TGAGTGACGGCTCTAATAAACTTGTTAAGGTCGAATCACTGTGCTCTGAAGATGCGATCATTAACCAAGTACGGGAAGGGAAGGGGTTAGAGAGCGTTAGTGGTCCCGAGTTAAATAAGCTTTACCACTATGACAGCCAAGTGTTGCGGATCTTTGACCACGCGATTGAGCTGTTGGCGGAGGCATCATATAACGCGATCGTCTCCTTTGGGCCCCAGGAGGTCTACTTCAATTCAACCTTGTTTGAAGATATCCCTGAGCTATTTGACCAGATTAAGGCCAAGTTAGTTGAGATGGGGGCCTTTTCACCGATCAAGAAGATTGAAGGGTCGCGGATGACGTCACTACTGGGGGCCAGTTCCCTGGCCATCCATAAAGCGTTGGACCTAGAGCAATACCAGCTTAAGATGCGCTGGCCAAACGAAGTTAAAAATGTCGGTTAAAAATAGCAGGGCCGGTAGAAAACTACATGCAGTAGCTTTCCACTGGCCCTTTTTAAGGACTTAAAAAACGACACTTTCCAGAAATGGGCAGTGTCGTTTCGTAAATTAATTATTTAGAGCTTTTGGCACCAGCACGCTTAGCAGCTTGGTCACGAAGCCATTGCTCGATACTTTCAAGGGACTTACCTTGTGTTTCGAAGACCTTGGCATGAACGAACCAGATGGCCAGCAGACAGAAGATACCATAGCCGATGAACAACGTACCTTTACCGAAGAAACTCAGTAATGGTGGGAACGTTAAGGAAACGATCATGTTAGCAGTCCAGTTGACACCAGCGGAGAAGGAGTTCCCTAAACCACGAATGTTCAGTGGGAACATTTCACCGATCATTGTCCACATGATTGGTCCCCAGGTACCAGAGAAGGAGGCAATGTAAACAACCATTGAAAGAACGGCAACGTCAGCAGCGAACTTTGATTCTGCAGAGTGCATTAGACCCCAGGACATGATAAACAGGGTGATGGCCATTAACCAACCACCGACGATTAACATCTTACGACGACTAACCCGATTCATCAGCCAAATACCGATAACCGTAACGATCACGTTGAAGATCCCAATCCAAATGTGTGACAGGAGGGCAAAGTGAACACCGAAGCCGGCATCAGTAAAGATAGTTGGTGCGTAGTAAAGCACGGTGTTACAACCCATGACCTGCTGGAAAATTGCCAGACCAACGGCGGCAACTAATGCAGGGTGAACGATTGGGCCGAATAATTCATTCCAACCACCAGACTTGATGGCCGCTTGCTTCTTGATATCAGCAATATCACTGTTAACGATTTATTCATCGTTACTGTTCATGGCCATCAGAACTTCACGGGCCACGTTTTCCTTGTTATTACGAACCAGGTAACGTGGTGATTCGGGAAGGATGATTGCCCCGAAGAACAGGATTGCGGCAGGAATAGCAGCGAAACCAAGCATCCAACGCCAACCGGTGTAGATACCCTGCAGCCAGAAGTTAAGCAGGTAGGCAAGTAGTAAACCAGTCATAACCATCAGTTGGAACAGACCAGACATCATCCCACGCTTTGCAACCGGTGCTAATTCGGCCAGGTAGGTTGGGATCAGGGCAGAAGCAGCACCAACGGCCAGCCCTAAGATGATCCGGGTCAGAATCAATGTCCAGAATTCTGGAGCAAGTCCAGAACCTAAGGCACCGATGAAGAAGAGAATTGAAGTAAACATCAGTAACTTCCGCCGACCAAACCGGTCAGAGAAAGGTCCGATGGTAACGGCACCGAGGATCGCCCCTAACAGAACGGCAGATACGACACAACCCTGTTGCCAGGAATTTAATGATAATTGCTTTTCAATAAAGAGAATGGCACCAGAAATTGAACCAGTATCGTAACCGAAGAGCAGACCACCCAGGGCGGCGAAGAAATATATCCACCCTGCAGATAATTTATGTTTCATAATTTTTACCCCTTATAAAGATAGTTAAAACAAGTGTAAGTTAGACAGAGTGAAGCTAGTTGTTTATATTTTCTGTTGGTTTTAACAACCAACTAACAACCTTAATTTAACACAAATCACTTATTTTGGGAAGCGCTTTTATAATTAATTTAGACAAATTGAAATCATAAAAAATCAAATAGGATCGATTATAAAAGTCATAAAATGACAAATTGAGGTTACGAATTGAACTAACAGGGGCATAATTTAAATTAGATAATAATAGTGGTGAAAGTGTTTACATTAATGCCAAGGGGGTGGAAATGATGCAAAGTTTTATTTCGATTCCAACAATTGAATCTGGTTTGTACATGTTTGGTGGTCACAAACACACGGTTAACGGCAGCTGGTCGTTTTTTGAGCAACGTCACCAGGTCTTTGAATTGATGGTAATAATTAATGGTCACCAGGTTACAGAGATCCGGGACCACGAACCGCTTAATTTAGGGCCAGGGGATGCAATTATCATTGCACCAGGGACCTACCATACCAACCGGAACGCCAGCTCAACCGCGAAGATGACCTACATGTGCTTACACTTTGATTTTGAAGATACGCAAATCCGTTCACGGATGATTGGCCTGTTAGTTAATAAACGATATGCGGCGGAGACACCGCTGGCTAAGCTATCGTATCAGATGCTAGATGAGATCATTGACCTTAGTCGTAATCGAGAACATCAAAATGAATTTGATACCCAGGTGAATATTGAAATTGTCCTTTTGAAGTACCTACGTGACCTTAATCGGTTGATGGGAGACGTTGATTATAAACACGGTGGGATGCCTTATACCAATAAGGAAGCTAAGATCGGCCGTGATATTGTGATGGCAATTGAAAACCGGGTTAATAACGATGACCGGAATCCTTCTTTCAACTTCAGTGACATTTGTAAGGAGCTGGCGATTAGTAATGGCTATGGCCACCGGGTCTTCAAGAAAGTTTACGGGATTACGCCACTACACTTCATTGATAAGGAAAAATATAAGAAAGCTCAGCGATTACTGGAGTATTACGGTAACTCCATTGAAGAGATTGCATACATGACCGGTGCTGCCAATATGTCGATCTTTAGTAAGCAGTTTAAGAAGTGGTCAGGATATTCACCAAGCGAATATCGGAAGCAAGTTATTCGAAAACGGTCGGTACATTCGAAGAACAAAGTTGGCTATTTTGAGTAGTAATTAACAATAAATGATCTATAAACCAGATCATGATTTGACAAATATTTGTCAGGTTATGGTCTGTTTTTAATATTTGTAACCGCATACAATAAATTGTGTTAATGAAGTTGTTACTTCGTTTACACAACTAACTTACTTATTATTGTACAGTGTTTATATAATTTTAAGGGATGATAAAAATGGATAAAGCACCTACTCGAAAAGTAGATGAATTTGCTAAGCTATCGTGGCGTGAACGAATTTGCTACGGTGCTGGGGACTTAGCACAAAATTTGATTTTTGGTACAATCGGTTCAATGCTGTTATTCTACTTAACGACGGTTTTTGGAATTTCAGCTGCAGCTGGGGCAACCATCTTCTTGATTGTTCGTTGGGTTAACGTTTTTTGGGACCCATGGGTTGGTACCGTTGTTGATAAGAGTCACTTCAAACATGGTGGAAAGTATCGGCCATTTTTAATTTACTTCGGTATTCCATTAACGATTTGCTGTGCTTTGGTGTTCTTACCAATTCAGGCCGTCCGTGGAAACATAATTTATGCGTTCGTTTCTTACTTGGCAACGGCACTTATTTACTCATTCGTTAATATTCCGTACGGCTCATTAAACGCTTCATTGACTCGTGATAATGATGAAGTTTCCACTTTAACGACTGTCCGGATGACCGAAGCCAACATTGGTAACCTATTAGTTTATACTTTCTTACCGCTGTTCGTTCAGTTAGCATCTCCAGATAAGCAGTTAAAAGGAATTGGTTTGTTTGGTATTAAACTGAACTTAGGTAACTATGCTTCACCTCACGCAGCTGGCGCTTACTTTAAGGTCATGATTATTTACATGATCATTGGTTTCATCATGCTGCTTTGCACTTACTTTGGTGTTAAGGAACGGGTCTTACCAACTGCTGAAGAAACTGCCTCAGTTAAATTCTCAGACTTATGGAACGAATTAATCGATAACAAGCCACTGCAAATCTTAGGCTGGTTCTTCTTAATCGGGTTCACCTTCATGTTCTTTGGTAACACCGTATGGCCATTCTTTGTTCAATATAACATTGGTCACTCTGAATGGATGGATTCAATTAACTTGATTGGTTCTATTCCAGGGATTTTCTTAGTATTCTTATGGCCAATTATTCGGAAGAAGATTGGTAAGAAAGGCTTCTTTTACCTCTTCTTAATCCTCTTTATTATTGGTCAGCTGATTTTGTGGGTATGGTCATTCCCAGGATTTAAGAACAGCATTACGCTTGGTTACATTGGCCGGTTTGTCATGCAATGGGGGATCACTGCCGCTACTGGTTACATGTGGTCACTGGTTCCAGAAGTTATTTCTTATGGTGAATGGCACTCAAAGAAGCGGGTTGCCGGGATTATCAACTCAATCATGGGATTATTCTTCAAGATTGGGTTAGCACTTGGGGGAATTATTCCAGGTTACATTAATGCCTTCTGCCACTTTAATGGTAATAATGCGACCCAGCCTCACTCCGCTTTAACGGGTATTTCCGTATCAATGATCTGGATTCCAATTGTATTGGCATTGGTTGCAATGTGGATTATGAGTAAGTACCCATTGAGTGACCCAGAAGTTGATAAGATTAACCACGAAATTGAAGATAAGCGTAAGCAAAAAGGCATTGACTAATAACAATAGAAAGGAAGATTTCTATGAAAATTTACGTTGATATCAACGCGCCATTCGCCGGCGAAGGGTCACAGACACACCCGTTCCGGTCGATTCAAGCCGCTGCTGACATTGCCCAACCGGGTGACACCGTTTTGGTTGCTCCTGGTACTTATCGGGAAAATGTTGACCCTAAGCATGCCGGGACTAAGGATGCCCGGATTACCTACCGGTCAATTGAACCCCTGGGTGCCGTAATTACCGGTGCTGAGCGGGTGAATAGTTGGGAAAACGTTGAAGGAAACGTTTGGAAAGTTAGCGTACCAAACAGTATCTTTGGCGACTATAATCCATACACTACTCGTGTGGCTGGTGACTGGTTTGATGCCCGAATTGTTGCCCACACCGGTGAAGTGTACTTAAATGATGTTGCCTTATACGAAGTTAATTCACTGGATGAAGTCAAGAAGCCAGTGAAGAATGAAAAGTCTTGGTATCCAGAACGGTCACTATACACTTGGTACACCGAGCAAGCAGAAGATGGTGGTAACACAATTATCTATGCCAACTTCCAAGGCCAAGACCCTAACCAGGAGAATGTTGAAATTAACGTTCGGGAAAATTGTTTCTATCCGCAAAAGGAGGGCGTTGGTTATATTACCCTTGCCGGGTTTGGTGTCAATAAGGCGGCTACTCAGTGGGCGCCACCGACGGCTTATCAAGAAGGGATGATCGGTCCGCACTGGTCCAAGGGCTGGATTATTGAAGACTGTGATATCGCTCATTCTAAGTGTTCCGGTATTTCACTGGGTAAGTACCTTCAACCAAATAATGATAATAAGTGGACGAAGTGGAAGTATAAAGACGGAACCCAAACCGAACGGGATGCTATCTGCCAAGCTTCTTATGAAGGCTGGGACAAGGAACACGTGGGCTCCCACATTATCCGGCGTAACCATATTCACGACTGTGGCCAGACCGGGATTGTTGGTCACCTTGGTGGCGTCTTCTCAACGATTGAAGACAATGATATCCATGATATCAATGTTCGGCAAAACTTAGCTGGTGCCGAAATTGGTGGAATTAAGATGCACGCTGCAATTGACGTTACTTACCGTCACAACCATATTCACCACTGTACTCGTGGGATGTGGCTTGATTGGCAGGCCCAGGGTACCCGTGTTACCCAAAACATCTTTGACCACAATAGCCTGCCAAATGACTTCAAGACGACCAAGGATAATCTTGGCGACTTGTTAGGTGGCCTTGGTGAAGACATTTGGGTGGAAGTTTCCTTCGGACCAACCCTGATTGATAACAACCTCTTCTTATCAGAACGGTCAATCCGTTTTGCCGCCCAGGGCGTTGCGATGGTTCACAACTTGATTGCGGGGAGCTTTACCGCCACCGGTCGGGGGACCGACAACAACTCTGTTAACTTGCCATCCAACCGGTTCACTCCGTACCACGAAATTCACGGTACGAAGGTGATGGGCTTCATGACGATTCAACACGGTGACAATAAGTTCTACAACAACATTTTCGTTCAGCAAAAGCTCCGTCCCGAGATGCAAAAGATTGCTGACGCAATGAAAGATAAGCCAGATGACTGGGACGACTATAACTTTGAAGTTGGAACCAAGCCGTTTAGTGACTATCCGACCTTTGCGGAATGGGATAAGCAGTTTGATGGTTATTGTGGAATCTACGCGCCAAATAGTGACCACTACTACAACCACTTACCAGTATGGTCAGCCGGGAACGTTTACCTTAACGGGGCTCAAGCAACTGGTAAGGAAGACAGTCCATATGTTGATACTAAGGACCAGGTTGAACTTGCTCTTGAAAAGCGTGACGATGGTCTGTATCTGAAGACTAACCTCTACGACTTCGTACCGAATAAGACCGATGGGGTCATTTCAACTAAGACGATTGCGATGGCCTTTGAACCAGAGGAGAAGTACGAAAATCCTGATGGGACACCAATTACCTTTAACCATGACTTCTTCGGGCAACACCGCGATGGGGTCAAGGTAACTGCCGGTCCATTCGCTGACGCTAGTGAAGTTGAAAAGAAACTGTTTTAGGTTTGAATAACCTTAAGGAGTGCAGCATAACTACTGCGCTCCTTTTTAGTTGTTTAAAACGACTAACTTTAAATCAGTAACCCCTGGTCTGCTTACTTTGATTTCTGTGAAGTAACTAACAAGCTGGCCAAAATTAATGGAAATTTTGCTGGGAATAAACATTATTCTATTAGTTCAAAACCTAGTAATAACAATAAACGGGCATCCTAATGCAATCGGCTTGTTCATAATAAAATAAATTAATTTCAAGAAAGGGTTTACAAAAAGAGAGTTTGAGTGTATATTAAGACTTGTAAGTTAGTTGTTTATACAAACTAAATAATTTCAGGAGGCTATCTAATTATGGCTGATTTATGGGAAAATATTGGTGACATTAAATATGAAGGCCCACACAAGAGTCTTAAGTCCGGCTTGTTCTATCAATACTACAACCCGGACGAAGTAATCTTGGGCAAGAAGATGAAGGACTGGTTACGGTTTGCCGTTGCTTACTGGCACACCTTTGACCAACGTCTGGTTGACCCGTTTGGTGATGGTACTGCAATGCGTCCATACGACAAGTACTCTGACCCAATGGACCAAGCACTTGCTAAGGTTGACTACGCATTTGAATTCTACAAGAAGTTAGGCGTTAACTTCCTTTGCTTCCACGACCGTGACTTGGCTCCAGAAGGTGACACACTCCGTGAAACCAACAAGAACCTTGACAAGATCGTTGACAAGATTGTTGAATACCAAAAGGACACTGGTATGAAGGTCCTTTGGAACACTTCCAACCTCTTCACTAACCCACGGTTCCTTGAAGGTGCTGGTACTGCTCCATCAGCTGAAATTTACGCTTACGCATGTGCTCAATTGAAGCACAGTCTGGAAATTGGTAAGCGTGTTGGCTCAGAAAACTATGTCTTCTGGGGTGGCCGTGAAGGTTACGAATCACTTTGGAACACCGAAATGAAGCGTGAACAATCACACATTGCTAAGTTCTTCCACATGGCTAAGGACTACGCTAACGAGATTGGCTTCGATGCTCAAATGCTGCTGGAACCAAAGCCGAAGGAACCAACGACGCACCAATACGACTTTGATGCTGCAACGACCATTAACTTCATGCGTGAATATGGTCTGGACAAGGACTTCAAGTTGAACCTTGAAGGTAACCACGCTAACCTTGCTGGCCACACTTACCAACACGAAATTCGGGTTGCTCGTGAAGCTGGCTTGCTTGGTTCATTGGATGCTAACCAAGGTGACAAGTTGATTGGTTGGGATATTGATGAATACCCATCTAACCTGTACGAAACTACTGCTGCTATGTGGGAAGTTATCGAAAATGGTAGCATTGGACCTCGTGGTGGTCTGAACTTCGATGCTAAGCCACGTCGGACTTCCTTCAAGCCAGAAGACCTCTTCTACGGCCACATCGTTGGGATGGATAGCTTCGCTGCTGGTCTTCGGGTTGCCGCTGCCATGAAGGAAGACGGCTTCTTAGACGACATCCTGAAGAAGCGTTACGCTAGCTGGGACGAAGGCCTTGGCAAGTCTATCGAAGATGGTAAGGAAGACTTCAAGAGCCTTGAAGCTAAGGTTATTGATACGCCACAAGCACAACTGCGTGCGGCAACTCAATCTGACCACCTTGAAGAAATCAAAGACACGATTAACCACTACATGATTGAAACGCTTGCTAAGTAAAGCACTCCTCACATTTCAACAAACTAACTATCAATCAAATCAATCCAAATGTTCACGACTCATGTAGTTGCATGTCGTAAAATAAAGGGCCGAGGCAATCAACTTTGCCCCGACCCTTTTTCTTAGGAAGGAATGAATAAAATGAACGAATACGTTATCGGGGTCGACCTGGGGACCAGTGCCGTTAAGGTTTCGACAATGGACCGCGAAGGGCAAATCGCCGCCCAACAAAGTTATGGCTATGACCTCCACCAGCCCCACCCGGGATACAGTGAACAAGACCCCCGGGATTGGCTCTATGGAACGACGATCGCAATGGATCGTTTGATCTTGCGGGATGGTCTGAAGGCGGAGGAAATTAAAGGGATTTCCTTCTCCGGCCAAATGCACGGTCTCGTATTATTAGATGCGGACGGCAACGTTCTGCGTCCCGCAATGTTGTGGAATGATACCCGGACGACTAAGCAGTGCCAAGAAATTATGGATAAGCTGGGTGACAAGTTTATTGATATTACCGGTAACCGGGCCCTTGAAGGGTTCACCCTGCCTAAGCTGTTGTGGGTAAAGGAAAACCAACCTGAAATTTGGGCTAAGGCGAAGAGTTTCTTACTGCCAAAGGACTATGTCCGCTTTGTAATGACCGGTAAACAGGCCATTGATTACTCTGATGCAACGGGGACCGTTTTGTATGATATCAAGAAGGGAACCTGGAGCAAGGAAATCTGTGACGCCTTTGACATTCCGATGTCAATGTGCCCACCGTTGATTCGTTCAATTGATGAGGCCGGTACGGTAACGGATAATTATTCAATGTTCTCTGGCTTAAAGAAGTCGACCCGGGTCTTCGGCGGTGGTGGCGATAACGCCTGTGGTGCTGTTGGTGCCGGTATTTTGAAGCCCAACATGGTCATGTCTAGTATTGGGACTTCTGGCGTAGTTTTGAAGTATGAACCAGATGCTAACGTTAACTACCACGGCGCACTTCAGTACGAGTGCCATGCCATCCCAGATACTTACTACTCGATGGGGGTTACCCTAGCTGCCGGGCACTCACTTAACTGGTTTAAGCATACCTTCGCCGCTGATGAGGACTTTACCGAAATGGTTAACCGGGCGGCTAAGCGTCCATTAGGGGCTAACGGGCTCCTCTTTACCCCATATGTGGTTGGGGAACGGACGCCATACGCTGATGCTGACATTCGGGGGAGCTTTATCGGTGTTGATAGTATGCAGAATAAGTACGACTTCGTGCGGGCCGTTATTGAAGGGATCACCTTTAGTTTCCGGGATATTTTGAACATCTATGACCAACATGGTCAAGACTTTGATACGGTTGTCGCCATTGGTGGGGGTGCCAAGAGTGATTTCTGGCTCCAACTGCAGGCGAACATCTTTAATAAGAAGGTCGTCTCCCTGACGAATGAACAGGGACCAGGCCTGGGTGCCGCAATGTTAGCAGCCGTTGGTCTGGGCTGGTATGACTCACTTCAGGACTGCGCTAAGAAGTTTGTCCACTTCGGTAAGTCCTATGAACCACAAGCAGCAGCCGTTGCCACGTATAACGACCTTTACAAGGTTTACCACCAGGTTTACGACCAGACGAAGGACCTTAGCCATCAGTTAATGACGTTGCGGAATAACTGGGATTAATACTTTTTCTTCTATTGAGTATTTACAATCTAAGTGCAACAGATTTTAAAAAATAAACCCATAGCGGGTAGAATATGTTTAACGACCAAATCAAACTATTCGAGGTAACCCGTTATGAGCTATATACATCTTACTATAAAAGAAC
>DXAF01000035.1 GCA_019117185.1 Candidatus Limosilactobacillus intestinipullorum
GCCAGTAAGCGTCAACACTTTCCAAGTATTGCTTGGAATCGTAATCTACTGCCATTCTAATAAACACTCCTTCTGAATAAATCAAATACGTTCGTGCTTCTAACAACTAACGTAAATCATTCAATTTACATGTATTATGATAAACTGTTTTTGTTTAAAGTCAACCTTTTTGAAAATTGATACGGTCCAATTATAAAATCTTAAACTTTACCGGCTGTTCACTAGGTCCCCCCTATCATCGAAATTACCGCTAAAGCGCATGATATCAATGGTTTAAACCAAGCTACCCCGCCAGGTGTATACTTAAAAATGTAATATTTGTAATATCAGGTGGTGGCGAAATTTGGCACAATTAAATAGTCTTAACCAGGCCGACGTCGGTGATTTTGAAAAGGTAATGGCGGTGACGACCGTGATGACCCAATCGGTTATTAGCTGGTTAATGGGCAGTAGTCCCCAGGTTGGGCAGCAGTTTTTCCTCGGTGGGATCTATGAAGTAATTAAGTTCAGCGCCCCCGCCTTTATTTTTGGGATCCTTTTTTCCACGGTGCGGACTCACCCCGCCGCACGACTTCGCGACTATCCGGCCTTTATGAGGAACCGCTGGCATTTCCTCTTCATCCCCTCAATTTTATGGACAGGCATCTACTTAATTGGCTTGCCCCAGTTGCAACAGCACGGTCACTACCATGACTGGGCCAGCTTTATTTGGCAATTTATTAACGGCAACGCCGCTCCCCACCTCTGGTACAACGTCATGATGTTACAATTTATCATTATTATGCCCCTGTTCTGGTGGCTCGCTCGCACAGTGGCCGGTCGTCCCCGCTTGAGCATTGCCACCTTCCTCTTGATTCTCTTATTTGAACTTGGCTGGCACCTTACGTACGAAATGCAAGTTTTTCACGGCCCCCAGGCCCAGCACTGGTACCTGCTCGACCGGGTCTTGCCAAGCTTCTTGATTTTTGGAGTCAGTGGCACCCTCTTTTGGACTAACTACCGGCGGGTCAGTTCCTGGCTATTGCGCCACTGGTTATGTCAGCTAATCGTTTGGCTGCTCCTCTTGTATATCGTTACCATTAACTTCTTTAGCTATGGCTACCCCGTTTACCTCACCAACGCACCGTATTACTTACCATCAATGATCTTTTATAACCTCAGCACGATTGGCCTGGTAGCAACCTTGCTCCTTCATTTCCGGCAAACGCAAAACCAGTGGCTCCCCATCATCCATTGGATTGCCCTGTACGCCCACCGCTCATACCTGGGACACGTTTTTTGGCTTTACTGGTGCTGGCGGTTACTACCCCGCTTGCCGTTGATCGTCGGGTTCCCACTGCTCGTTTTATTGACCATCACAATTTCCTTTGCCTTTTCCTACTGCGCCCACATTATCTGGAGCAGTATCAAACGCCACTGCGCGGTGACCCGTTTGCCCAATGGCTAGCTGATAACAAAAAAACGGTTTCAAACCCCGGTTAGTGAAGCCGAGCGTTTGAAGCCGTTTTTTAACCTTCCTGGTCAAGGTTGATAAAGGTACTGTAGCGCATGTACTTGTAGTGAATCCGCATGTTGGAAACTTCAAATGGGGTGCCATCGTCAAGGAAGAAGACCCCATCCATTACCCCCACTGGTTCCGTGGGGGTCAGCTTAAGCAGGTCCTGGTCATCCTTGATTGAAGGTGACACGCTGATGGTGGTGAATGATTTGGTGACCCGTTTGCCCATGCTGTCTTCTAGGTAGTTAAAGATCGAACTATTAACTACCGCCGGCGACAGGGTCGGGACAATCTTAATCGGGATAAAGCCCGTCTCAATCATAAACGGTTGGTCATCAATTAGTCGCAACCGTTTGATTTGATACACAAAATCATTATCATTAAGGAAGAGTTCTTCTTGGATGTCAGCACTAGCCGGTACCACCTGGTAGTCAAGCAGTGAAATACCTTGCTTCTTACCATCGACTTGAAAACTATCGGTGATTCCCAGGTTGCTACCCTCATAGTGAAAGAGGGACTGGTTTTTCAGGTATAGCGGGTTAATGAAGGTCCCGGACCCCCGCTTCTTGAAGATAATCCCCTGTTGGGCTAAGATACCGAGTGCCCGTTTGATTGAACTGCGGCTCACTCCGTAGGTCTCGCTCAGGCTGCGCTCGTCCGGCAAGCGCATCCCGGCATATTGGTTTTGTAAAATCTTGTGTTTTATATCACGCATAACGGAGCGATATACTAAATCTGCCATCTCGTTAGCTCCTCAGACTTATTTTCTACATACTTAAATTCTAGTACTAGTATAACAGACCTATTTCAAATTGGGGCCTTTTACTAAAAAATTGGTCCGTTCCAGTACACAAAGGAAGTTTTATTATGAGTAAAAAGAACAAAAAAAGCAAGTTAAAGAAGACCCAGGTTGAGCAAATCCTTGATAAGAATAAGGTTGCGTACCAACAAGCTGAATTTCCGACCCACCAAGATGGTGATGTTCGCACCATGAGCGTCGACCACACCGGCGTAGACGACCACGTCATCTACAAGACGCTGGTCCTCACCGGGAACGTGACCGGGCCACTAGTCGGGGTGCTTCCCGTTGATACCCACCTTGACGAAAAGAAACTCGCCAAGGTTTCTGGTAATAAGAAGGTTACCATGGTTCCTTTAAAGAACCTTCTTAAGACGACCGGCTACGTCCACGGTGCCAACACCCCGGTAGGAATCTACGAAAAGTACCAGTACCCGATCTTCATCGACCAAGCTGCCAAAGAGCAGGGTGAGATTTACGTTTCTGCTGGTAAGATTGGCCGGTCAGTCCGGCTCAATGCCGACGACCTCGCCAAACTAGTCCACGCCCAATTTGCTGACCTCCAGCAGGCAAATTACCCGGGGTAATTGAGCCGCATTAATTGACCGGTCCAAAGTGAACGCGTAAACTAATATTATGTCACACGGGATTGGCAACTGCCTAATCCCAGTTTTTTGTAGAAAGGTTCGAAAAATTAATGAAAAAACGTTTATCCGCCTGTACCACGGTACTAGTTGGTAAAAATGCAACAATTGATGGGTCAACGATGGCGGCCCGGAATGACGACACCCCTAAGCCACTCTGCCCAATGCGGGTCGTCGTTTACCCGGCCTACCATGACCACCCCAACCAGGTAAAGTCATACCTTAACAAGTGTGTCGTCGAGCGGCCCGCGGATGGCTATGCCTATCAGGGGGTTCCAAATGTTGATTACCAACACGAAGGGGTCTTTGATGAAAGTGGCTTTAACTCAATGAACGTCGGCATGAGCGCCACAGAAAGTGTTTACGCCAACGAACGTGTCCTGGCTTGCGATCCCCTCAATACAGAATCTGGAATTAATGAAGACTTAATCGTGGCAACAACCCTGCCATTCATCAACAGTGCCCGCGACGGGGTGGCCTTTTTAGGTAACCTGGTTAAGAAGTACGGTTCCGCAGAAGGCAACGGTGTGATCTTCTCCGATAAGGACGACATTTGGTACATGGAAATCGTTACTGGGCACCACTGGGTTGCTCAACGAATTCCCGATGATGCCTACGCGGTAACCGGTAACCGGATTGCCATCCAACAGGTTGACTTCAGTGATTCTGATAACTTTATGTGGTCCGAAGGGATTCAAGAGTTCGTTGAAAAGAACCACCTTAACCCGGACCGGCACGGCTGGAACTTCCGGCACATCTTCGGTACGGCAAACGTTTTTGACCAGCACTACAACACACCGCGTCAGTGGTATGGCCACAAGGTCCTCAGTCCTGATGTTGACATGAACCCGCTTGACTTTGACCTTCCCTTCATTATGCGGACCGACCGTAAGTTGTCCTTAGAAGATGTAGAATCAGTCTTAAGCAGTCACTACCAAGGAACTGTTTACGATCCACTAGGCAAAGGGACCGAAGAAGAAAAGCACCTTTTCCGGCCAATTTCACTAAACCGGACCCAAAATTCACATGTGCTTCAGGTTCGTAATGACTTACCTGAAAAGGCTGCCGCAATCATGTGGATGAGTTTTGGCATTCCAACCTTCACACCATACGTTCCGTTCTTTGCCCAGGCTCACGACATCGACGAAAGCTACCGGGAAACACCGATGAAGCTCGACATGAACTTTAAGAGTGCCTACTGGATGTACCGGACACTTTCAATGCTAGTCGAATCCCACCATGCGGAATTTGCTCAAGACGACCTCGACTACCTAAAGGACGCCCGGGAATACCTATACCGTTGGGTTAACGAAGTTGCCGCGCAAGTCGCCGACAAGGATGAGGCGGAAGTAAGTACGTTCCTCAGCACGGAAAGCCACCAGATGGTTGCTGAACTTGCTAAACGGACGAAGAAGCTCATGGCGGAATTAGTGATGAGCGGTCTTGAATTGTCCAAGCTGACCTTTAAGATGGATGAAAACTTATAAGCTAAAAGCCTTAACGCTCCTTTGGCCACTACTGGTTGTAAGGGGCGTTTTTTCATGGTCAATTTAACATCCCCAAAATCTGCTATGATATAAGTAATAATTGCCAAAGGGAAGTCTTAACATGTTTCAACCGCAACTTGGCCTTAAGGGGAGTAGTTCCCGTATCCAAATCGATGACCGGCTTAAACACCACCCCACCGTCTACGAATTCTTCACGGATATGGGTGACTTTACCCCGGATGGCTACCGCCAGCTTGCTGACGCAATTCAGTACGTCCAAGCGGCCGGGATCCACCATATAGTTCTCCACCACCCGATGAAGTTTCACGAACACCACTCTGAAGTTGTTGCCCCCGAACGGTATTACCCGGACCTTTACCGCTTCATCGAGCAAACCACCGAGCAGTTAATTCGCCTGGGTGAAGACTTAAACGTCCAGGTATTGGTTCACGGTGGTTATTCTGGTGCGGAAGTCCAACACATGGTCGACCTCTACCCCACCATTGCGGATGCCCGCCAAGCGGTCTATCACCGCCTGGATCGTTTTGCCCGTGCCGGGCGTGACCACATCATGTTTGAAAATTCGATTGCACCAGTTTTTGCGTACGGTCACCCCGACCAAGAAAATGAAATTCTCGCCCACCACTACCGACTGGCCTTCGACACTTCACACTGCTTTATCGAACTACACGGCGATAATCAGGGGCTCTTGGCATCACTACGCCACCTCGCCCCAGCCGTTGTCCACTACCACCTGGTCGATTCACTGGGGCAAACCCACGACAGCCTTACCCTGGGTACCGGAAAGATCAACTGGGCAGGGGTGTTACCCTTACTCAACCCTGCTGCTTCCAGCATTTATGAGATTAACCTTCATGATCAAACTAACTGTGCTGAGCAATTAGCCAGTCACCGGTATTTGAATCAGATAGCTCGGCAGCTGGTCGGCAAGGAGGTCTAACCATTGAAGCTTCATATTAATAAGCAGCACGTTTCTTTAGCCCTGGCATTGTTTTTCCTCTACTTAGCGATTACCTTCTGGCCCCACTTTACCCACTGGTGTGGCACTTTCTTTGCGGCTCTTACCCCCTTATTGATTGGTGCCGTCATTGCCTACATCGTTAACTTGCTCTTACGCCAGTACGAGACCCTTTACCAACACCTCTTTAAAAGTAAGCGGGCCGCAAAGTTTAAACGGCTGTGGGGGATCGTCCTCTCCTACCTAACGATCTTCTTAATCCTAGCGATCGTCGTCCGGTTAGTGATCCCCGAATTAATCAGTTGTATTCAACTTTTGATTAACAACCACAGTAAGGTCATCACCCGCTTCATTGCGACTTTTGAGCACAACAGTAACATTCAAGAAGCTCTTAAGCACCTCGACCCACGCCACCTTAGCTGGGCCAAGGCTGAGAAGTACCTCTCCTATGGCTTTGGGGGCACCTTTAAGGCCTTGGTCTCAACGGCTTCTTCCGTAGTTTCGGGCACGGCAACCGCCATCGTGGCCTTCTTCTTTTCGATCTATTTGCTGATCTATAAGGAGATGCTGGCCCGGCAGTTTACCCGCCTGATCAACACTTACCTCAGCAGGGTTAAGCTGCCGTTAATGTACGCCATCCGGACCTTTGATGATTGTTACAGTAACTACATCGCTGGGCAGTGCAAGGACGCTGCAATTCTTGGTATTGCCTGCTTTATCGGAATGACCATCATGCGGATGCCTTACACAACGATGATTGGCGTAGTCACCGCCATCGGTGCCTTAATCCCAATCGTCGGGGCCATCTTGGGGGCCAGCATTGGTGTCATCCTTATCTTTGCGGTCTCACCAATGCAGTCCCTAGTCTTCTTAATTTTTATCGTTATCCTCCAACAGTTTGACAACCGGGTTACCTACCCACTCGTGGTCGGTAAGAGTATCGGCTTACCAAGTGTCTGGGTATTTGCAGCTGTCATCGTTGGCGGGAGCCTTTCCGGTATCTTAGGGATGATGCTGACGGTCCCCTTGTTTGCCGCAATCTATCGAATTGTCGCCACGGACGTCGGCCGCCGGGAACATCCCCAACCGACCACTAATTTAAAATAAAAGCGACCACATATGAACGAGGGAGTGAGACAGAACTAGCTTGCTAGTTCGTCTTCGAACCCCCGCAAGCACAAATAGGCCTCCAGTGTTCGGCTTTGCCGGGCACTGGAGGCCATTTGTGTACTGCGCTGTTCGTACTTTAGCTAGGCTGTAGAGATTATGTCCCAGCCCCCTCTTGCCTTATTTTTATAGGTGTTCTTTGATACCGTGGGGAAAATCTTTGTCGATTTCCTTGAGAATTGGCAGCAGGGAGTTAACATAGCGGTGGTATGCCTCGACGGGTTCGAGCTCCTTGCCGTTTGCCTGTAGTAGGGCAATTGCAATATCGTGGGCCCGTTGTTCATTTGAAATCATTTTTGTCACCTCACCAACCTAGTGTACCAGACTTTAGGGGCGGTTGAGCCGTAATTTTTGAATTAAGGCGTGAAAAAATGTGTTGTCAAAGAGTTTCATGATAGTAAAACCAACGAGGGCACCGAACGTGTTAGTTATTAGGTCGTCAACGTCGGCCAGCCGTCCTAGATGAATGAGCAGGTCCCAGATAAACTGGTTGGCTTCAATGAAGAGGCTGAATAAGAAGCAGTATTTAACCAGCCGGCCCCATCGTAGCCGGGAGTTAAAGAGGTAGAGGAAAAAACCCCAGGGGAGGGTCATGATGATGTTTAAAAAGAACTCGGGACTGATTCCCTGGAAGGGGAGGAGGTTGTAAGGGACACCCCTAAAGTAGAAGAGTGTTTTGTGGACGGAAGAAACCTTCAAAAAGGTGGGGGTCAAACAGAGCAGTAGGATAGCAGTCAGGTAGATGAAGGCAGCAGTAATGGTAATTCGCTGTCCCCAAGAACGGAAACGCTGTCCGCCCTTATTTAATAGATAGCAATTAACCAAGAAATAAATTGTAAAAGGTAACCAGTGCAGCATTATTTTCTCCTCGTTATGTGCATTTCTTATAATATGGTATACAATAGAGTTTCACATTTGGCGTGGACCGTGAACTAATAACCAGCTTAACCGTTACTAGCTTGCGATGCAATGCACTAGGAGATTTTATTAAGATGAGTAAGCAACAAATGAATAGAAGTCTAAAGAGTCGTCACATTCAGTTGATGGCACTAGGCGGCACGATTGGCACGGGATTGTTTTTGGGAGCAGGAAAGGCCATTCGGGCAGCGGGACCGGCAATCTTGCTGGCTTACCTAATCACTGGGATCGTTTGTTTTGGTATAATGCGGGCCCTGGGGGAACTGCTGATGGCCAACTTAAAGTACCGATCCTTCATGGAGGCGATCCGGGACTACCTCGGTAACCGGGTCAGTTTTATTACCGGCTGGGCATACTGGGCTTGCTGGTTAGCCCTTGCAATGGCGGAGATTACGGCGATTGGTTTGTACATTCAGATCTGGTTGCCCAATGTTCCTCAGTGGGTACCGGGACTAATTACCCTGCTCATTTTTTTGTGCCTCAATTTGATTACGGTGAACGTCTTTGGCGAAATTGAATTTTGGTTTGCGATGATTAAGGTAGTAGCGATCCTGATCCTAATTGCCGTCGGGGCCTTCATGATGGTGATCCAGTTTAAATCCCGGGGTGGTTACGTTGCCTCACCGGCTAACCTGGTAGCCGACCACGGCTTCTTTGCGACGGGAATCAAGGGCTTTGTGATGTCCTTTCAGATGGTCGTTTTTGCCTTTGTTGGTATTGAGATGGTGGGGGTAACGGCTGCTGAAGCTGAGAACCCCCGTCAGGTAATTCCCAAAGCAATTAACGGCATCCCCATCCGCATCCTCCTCTTTTATATTGGCGCACTGGCGGTGATTATGTGTATCTATCCCTGGAACCGCCTGTCACCGACCAATAGTCCCTTCGTACTCGTCTTTCGCGATGCTGGCTTACGGGGGGCCGCTAGCGTGGTCAACTTCGTGGTAATTACCGCGGCGGCTTCGGCTTGCAATAGTTCGATTTACACGACGGGGCGAATGCTGGCGGAGTTAACGGCCGATGCTCACCGGCCTGGAATTAGGCGCATCGCTCGCTTGTCGAAACACCAGGTTCCGGCATTAGCAGTGGTTATTTCATTCATCGTAATTGGGGTGGCTGCGATCCTAAACCTTTTGATGCCGGGCGCAGTTTTCACGTTGGTATCAAGTGTTGCCACCACGAGTTTCCTTTTTATTTGGGCGGCAATCATTGGTGCCCACCTTCGTTATATCAAGCAGCACCCTCACGACCGCACCTTTAAGATGCCGGGGGCACCGTTTACGGACTACCTTGTCCTTGCCTTCTTGGCATTCGTCCTGGTGGTCCTGTGCCTCGATAAGCAGACGTTTGCAGCGCTAATTTTTACCCTGATCTGGTTCGGACTACTCACGGTGGCCTCATTGAGTAAGCGGGAAAGGGCTTAGTTTTCAAAATATGACCTACAAAAGGTGGAGCGTGACAGAAGTCATTTATGACTTCGTCTTCACGCCCTCGTCGACGCGCAGCTAGCCTTTAGGAAGCGCGAAGAGGCCTTTAGCGTTCGGATTTTCCCGAACACTAAAGGCCTCTTCGCGTACTGCGCTACAGTATTTTTAACTATAATAAGGGACTTATGTCACAGCCCCCTTTAAATACTTTATGATTCTTTTTACAGGTTTAAATGTAACTTCCGTTGGCACTCGGGACATAGTCCGTGGACTTCAATGTTATTACCGGTGACCAAGTAGTGGGTCTTTTTACGGGTCATTTCCGCCATTTCCCGGGTAATTTCGGAAAAATGCTCATCAAAGACATCGGTGATCTTTCCGCAGTTGTCACAGACAACGTGGTAGTGGGGGTGGCCAAAGTAGTCATAGTGAGTACTGCCATCCCCGTTCTTTAACTCGATAACTAGATTATAGTCAACAAGGAGTTTAAGCGTGTTGTAGACCGTTGCCATACTGATGTTGTCGACGTTGCCTTTGAGGTCATCGTAAATCATTTCAACGCTGGGGTGCGTATGGTGGGTGATAAGGTATTCTAGAATTGTTCGACGTTGGGGAGTTAGACGGACTTTGTGGTCACGAAGCAGGTCTAGTGCCCGGTCAAGTTCAGCCTCTGCCATGAACAGATCTCCTTTCTTCTTTATAACTGTTTTAATCTAAACTTATTATAGCATTTACAAATATAGATTCAAACATTATAATATGTTGCGACTAAATAATAATAGTTCTAAAAAGGGGAGATAGAAATGGAGAAGAGTATTGATCAAAATGGTCAACCATATAGCCGTTTTTGGTTTATCTGCACCTTACTGGTGGGGACGTTTACGATGTCCATCAGCCAGTCGTCGCTATCGACGGCTTATCCAACCTTAATGCAAAGCTTTGGGATTTCGGCCGATACGGTTCAGTGGCTAACGACCGGCTTTATGCTGGTAATGTGTGTCAGCATGCCAATTAGTCCCTGGATGTTGAGCAACCTGAACTTTAAGACAATGTTCATTGCTGCTTTAGCCCTCTTTGACGTGGGATCCTTGATGATTGTATTCACCCCGGCGAGCTGGGGGGCCAACGGCTTTTGGTTTATGATGGTTGGTCGGGCGATGGAGGCCTTTGCCGTCGGGGTGCTTTTCCCGTCTTACCAGTCTGTCTTGCTGGAAATTACGCCTAAGGACAACCGGGGGACCACGATGGGAATCGCGGGCCTGGTAATGGGGTCGGCCCTGGCGTGTGGACCGATTGTTTCCGGGATTATCTTGAAGTTCTTTGATTGGAAGAGTCTCTTTATCTTTTTCATGATCATTATTACCGTGATTATCCTGTTGGCGGGGACGGGCCTGATCCGCGACGTTATGCCCCGCCACTCGACCAGTTTGGACTGGTTATCGGTCTTCCTATCCATTGGTTTGATTGGGATCATGTACGTCGTCAATTTGGCTGCGAAGAAGAACGTTAACTGGACTGTTAATGGGGTTATCCTGGTGGTTAGTGTATTAGCAATCATTTGGTTCTGCCACCGGCAACTCAACATTGACGAGCCCCTCCTGGAATTACGGGTATTAAAGACTTTTAACTATGACTTGGCAGTCTTGTTAACGTCAATTTCATACATTGCACTGATTGTGACGACGATTATTTTCCCCCTGTACTACCAGGGGGTCTTACACGTCAGCCCATTCGTGTCGGGGATGGCGCTGGTTCCCGGGGCCGTTTTCTTAAGTATTCTAAACCCCTTGACCGGTAAGCTGGCCGACAAGATCGGCTTTAAGCCAACGATGCTGGTGGGGATGGTCATGATTATCTGTGGCTGGGTAGTTGGTTGGCTAATGCTTGACCGCCTCAGCATCGTGGCAATGATCCTGTGCGCGATGGTTATCGAGGGCGGGAACGCCTTTGTCATGATGCCAGCGGTGACGTTGGGTGCTAACTCACTGCCGAATGAGTTAGTTTCCCACGGGACCGCGGTGATCACGACCGTCCGGCAGGTCCTCGGTTCTGCCGGCGTGGCCATGGCGACAATTGTTCTAACGGTGGGGACCGCACGGGCAATCGGCACCGGTAGTCAGCAGCTCCAGGCGTCTTTGCACGGTTATCACATGGTATTTGCCATGATGGTGGTCATTGAAGTCATCGGGCTGGTCCTGGCCTTACTCTTGCGAAATACCAAGAAGCAGGCTGCATAGTTGTTAATTAACCGTATTTAACATAGTGAGTAGTGTCAGAGTGCATGGTTTATAATGACCATGTGACGCTGGCACTTTTTAGTAAGGAGGAAACTGCTAATGGCAAAACGACGACCAACCTGGGCGGAAAGTTCCGACCTCATGCGTAATTACTATGACCAACTATGGGGGTATCCCATCCATGATGACCGCTTACTCTTTGAGATGCTGACCCTGGAATTATTTCAGGCCGGCCTTTCCTGGGAAATAATTTGGCGCCGGCGGGCAGCCTTTGAACGGGCCTTTGACCACTTCGTAGTTCGGCAAGTGGCTAGCTATGGTGAGACCGACTGGGTCCGGCTGATGACGGACGCGGGGATCATTCGCAACCGGCGCAAGATCGCAGCAACAATTAATAATGCCCAGGTCATTAAGGGAATGCAGGACCGGGGGCAGCGTTTTGCTGATTACCTGTGGGCCTTTGTTGACCACCACCCCCAGCGGTTACGGCGGGCAGCGGACGAGCCAATGCCCGCCCAGACGGACCTTTCCCGCAGAATCGCCCGGCAGATGAAGCGCGACGGCTTTAAGTTTGTCGGTCCCACCATTGTTTACTCCTGTATCACGGCGGTGGGGTTGGTTAATGCGCGCCTTTAATGATTTTCTCATTGATTATTAAGAGAACTTTGTGATAGTATTGTCTTCGTTATAAAGCAAATTCCCGATAGGATTCACTGTGCAGTGAAGATGCCTTGTAACCGCAACTACAAAACGTTTTTTAAGTTTCGACTAGAATATGGGGGAATTAGAAAAGATGACAGAAAAACACCTATTTACATCAGAATCAGTTTCCGAAGGGCACCCGGATAAAATTGCCGACCAGATCAGTGACGCTATTTTAGATGCCCTCCTTGAAAAGGACCCGGATGCGCGGGCAGCAGTGGAAACTTCCGTAACGACCGGGCTGGTCCTGGTCTTTGGTGAAGTCTCCACTTCGGCCTACGTTAACATCCAAAAGGTCGTTCGGGATACCATTCGCCGGATCGGCTACACTGATGGTAAATATGGCTTTGACGCGGATAATTGTGCCGTTATCACGGCGCTGGATGAACAATCACCAGACATTGCCCAGGGGGTTGACGATTCCCTGGAGACCCGTGAAGGTGACGCTGATCCGCTTGATCAAATTGGTGCTGGTGACCAGGGGCTGATGTTTGGTTACGCAACTGACGAAACGCCGGAATACATGCCACTGACCTTAATGCTTAGCCATAAGCTCGTCCACCGAGTTGCTAAGCTCCGTAAGGAAGGGGCGATTTCCTACCTCCGTCCAGATGCCAAGGCAGAAGTAACCGTTGAATACGATGATAACGACAAACCACTGCGGGTGGACACCGTTGTCTTAAGTACCCAGCACGATCCCGATGCGACCCTTGACCGGATCCGCAAGGATATCAAGGAACAGGTTATTAAGGCCGTCATCCCGGCTGAATTGCTGGATGAAAACACCAAGTACTTTATCAACCCAACGGGCCGCTTCGTTATTGGTGGTCCCCAAGGGGATGCCGGTTTAACTGGGCGCAAGGTCATCGTTGATACTTATGGTGGGGCTGCTCACCATGGTGGTGGAGCCTTCTCTGGTAAGGACGCTACTAAGGTTGACCGCTCAGCTAGTTATGCGGCTCGTTACATTGCCAAGAACCTGGTAGCTGCTGGCTATGCCAAGAAGTTGGAAATCCAGGTGGCCTATGCCATCGGGGTCGCTGAACCAGTTTCGATTGCCATTGATACTTTTGGTACTGGTACCAAGAGTGAGGAAGAATTAATCGCGGCCGTTCGCCAGGTCTTTGACCTCCGGCCGGCCGGGATCATTAAGATGCTGGACCTGAAGCGGCCAATTTATGAGCAAACGGCTGCTTACGGTCACTTTGGCCGGACCGATGTTGACCTGCCATGGGAACACCTTGACAAGGTTGACGAGCTCAAGCAAATCTTGGGTTAATCAATAATCTTCCTTGCAAATTGCTGGTAGGAAAGTTAGAATACAATTAATATTTTGATCGTGATAGAAGTAGTAGTTAATCTGCTGGCCGGCAGAGACCCGTTGGTGCTGTGAAACGGGGACCAGGGATTGACGAACTCATCTTGAAAGATTGCTGCTGAAGTTAGTAGGTAGCGACGTTGGTCCACGTTATGGCCCTAAGTGCTATGGGGGTTCCCATAGAAAACGGGTGGTACCGCGGATTGATTTTCGTCTCGTAGGAGCAAAGGGCTTCTGCGGGACTTTTTTATTACGATCAAGGAAAAAGAAAAGGAGCACAGTTATGGCTTACGATCACACAACGATTGAAAACAAGTGGCAGAAGTTCTGGAAGAAGAATAAGACTTTCAAAGCAGACATCAACAAGGACCAAAAGAAGTACTACGCCCTCGACATGTTCCCTTACCCGTCTGGTCAGGGTCTGCACGTTGGGCACCCAGAAGGATACACCGCAACGGATGTGATGTCCCGGATGAAGCGGATGCAGGGCTACAACGTTTTGCACCCGATGGGCTGGGACGCTTTCGGCCTGCCGGCAGAACAATATGCACTAAAGACTGGTCACAACCCGAAGAGCTTTACCAATAAGAACATCAACCACTTCCGTGACCAAATCCAATCACTTGGTTTTTCTTATGACTGGGACCGGGAAGTTAACACCACCGATCCAGAGTACTACAAGTGGACCCAATGGATCTTTGAGCAGCTTTATAAGAAGGGCTTGGCCTACGAAAGTGAAATCATGGTTAACTGGGCCCCGGACTTCATGGGGGGGACCGTTGTTGCGAACGAAGAGGTTGAAGACGGTAAGACTAAGCGTGGTGGCTACCCCGTTTACCGCAAGCCGATGAAGCAGTGGGTCTTAAAGATTACCGCCTATGCTGACCGTCTGATCAAGGACCTCGACCTGGTTGACTGGCCAGAAAGCGTTAAGGAAATGCAACGCAACTGGATCGGTCGCTCGGAAGGGGCTTCCGTCTTCTTCCCGGTTGCCGGGGATGAAGATACTAAGATTGAGGTCTTTACTACCCGGGCTGACACCCTCTTTGGTGCATCCTACGTTGTCTTGGCACCAGAACAGGAACTAGTTGACCAATTGACGACACCGGAGCATCAAGAAGAAGTTGCTAAGTACAAGGAAGAGGCTTCCCGGCGTTCTGACCTGGAACGGACGGACCTCAGTAAGGAAAAGACCGGGGTCTTCACCGGTTCTTACGTAATCAACCCGGTTAATGGCGAAAAGTTGCCAATCTGGATTAGTGACTACGTACTGGCTTCTTACGGGACGGGATGTGTCATGGCGGTACCGTCTGGTGACCAACGTGACTATGACTTCGCTAAGAAGTTTGACCTGCCAATCAAGCCCGTAATCGAGGGGGCTGATATTTCTGAAGGGGCCTTTGATGGTGATGGTAAGCACATCAATTCTGGTTTATTGGACGGCTTGAACATCAAGGATGCTAAGGCCAAGATGATTGATTGGCTAGAAGAACACGAAGCCGGGCACAAGAAAGTTAACTACCGTCTGCGGGACTGGATCTTCAGTCGGCAACGTTACTGGGGTGAACCGATCCCGGTTATTCACTGGGACGATGGTCGGACGACCCTGGTACCAGAAGATGAACTGCCACTGAAGCTACCTGACACGGATAACATTGAACCATCCGGGACCGGGGAAAGCCCACTGGCTAACGTTAAGGATTGGGTCAATGTCTATGATGACCAAGGTCGTCACGGCTTGCGGGAAACCAACACGATGCCGCAATGGGCAGGGTCTTCTTGGTACTGGCTCCGTTACACGGATCCCCACAACAGTAAGGAATTTGCCTCAAAAGAAGCCCTTGACTACTGGTCACCAGTTGACCTTTACGTTGGTGGGGCAGAACACGCGGTCCTCCACTTGCTGTATGCCCGTTTCTGGCACAAGGTTCTGTATGACCTGGGCTTAGTACCAACTAAGGAACCATTCATGAAGTTGGTCAACCAGGGGATGATCCTGGGCGCTAACCACGAAAAAATGTCCAAGTCCAAGGGGAACGTGGTTAACCCGGATGACATCGTTGATAAGTATGGTGCCGACACCCTCCGCCTGTATGAAATGTTTATGGGCCCACTGACCGAATCCGTTCCGTGGGATGAAGAAGGTCTCCACGGTTCGTACAAGTGGATCCAACGGGTATGGCGCTTACTGATGGATGATAACAACCACCTGCGGGACCGGGTTTCCAACTTTAATGATGGCAAGTTGACTAAGGTATACAACCAAACCGTTAAGAAGGTTACCGAAGACTACGAACGGATGCACTTTAATACCGCCATCTCGCAACTGATGGTCTTCGTTAACGAAGCCTACAAGGCCGATGACTTACCAGCAGAATACATGCAAGGCTTTGTTAAGATGATTGCACCGATCATGCCACACGTGGCCGAAGAATTATGGAGTCAATTTGGCATCAGTGACACCATCGCTTACCAACCATGGCCAAAGTATGACCCTGCCGCCCTCGTTGAAAATGAGGTTGAAATGATCTTACAAGTTAATGGAAAGGTCCGGGCTAAGGTTAAGATGGCTAAGGATACCTCAAAAGAAGATGCTGAAAAGGCAGCCCTGGCTAATGAACACGTTCAAAAGTTCACCGCCGGCAAGGACATCAAGAAGGTTATTGTGGTGCCAAACAAGATCGTCAACATTGTTGCTAAGTAAGAATAATTGACCAGCCCCACAGTGACATTTTATGGGGCTAGTCAAAATAAGGGGACTGCGTCAAAATACGTAGCCCCTTATTTATTAATTATTGAAAGGAACTTACTAATGGAATTAGTCACGTACCCCGCAATTTTTACCCCCCAGGATGGACAGATTTTAGTGGACTTCCCGGACCTGCCGGAGGCGTTTACGCAAGGAAAAACGATGGCTGAGGCCCTTGACTTTGCCAAGCTCGGTCTGGCAATCACCCTTAACGATAAACTGGGCCACTTTGAAAAGGCACCTGTTGCCAGTGACCTTGCGGCGGTGGCAGCTGCCCACCCGGCAGCAACCGTTAAACTAGTGACGGTTGACCTCGACCAATACTAATGGTCTTAACGAAAACTTAATATTAAAAGAAATTGCGTCCCCTTCCTTTTCACGATAGAATAAATAAGATTGTTTATTTTTTAGAAAGGGCAGGAACTAAAGGAATCATGAATGATGAATACGCTAGTGGTTCGGAATCAATTGGAACCAACAAAGATGCGAAGTCCAAGATGCTGAATGGTTCAGCCTGGATGACCGTGGGGAGCATTACCTCCCGGATCCTCGGGGCGGTCTACATTATCCCCTGGGTTACCTGGTTCGGTGCTTACAGTAACCAGGCCAACGCCTTGTTTGCACAAGGTTACAATATTTATAACATTTTCGTAATTATTGCCACGGCGGGACTACCGTCGGCGATCTCCAAAATGGTGGCCCACTATAATGGCCTAAACGAGTACGGGGTAAGCCGGCGCCTGTACTACTCTAGCATGTACGTTGCCTTAGCCATGGGGGTGATCTGTGCGACCGTGATGACCTTTGCCGCACCCAAAATGGCGAACGGTGATCCAAACGTAGTCCCTGTACTTCATTCGTTAGCGTGGGCGGTCCTAATCATCCCGGCATTGGCGATGAGCCGGGGGTTCCTCCAAGGGTATAACTGGATGGCCCCGTCGGCTGTGTCCCAGTTTGTTGAACAGGTCTTCCGGGTCATCTACATGCTGGCCGCAACCTACCTGATTATGAAGATCCAAAAGGGGAGCTGGGTGAGTGCCGTTACCCAGTCAACTTTTGCGGCCTTTATTGGAGCGCTGGGCGCGATTGCAATCCTGGCCTGGGCCTGGTTGAGCCACCGGCAGGAGATGAACTCCCTCATCAATAATGGTAAGAATGACCTGAGCGTTTCTACGGGGCGGTTAATTATCCGGATGGTTTACCAGGCAATCCCGTTCGTTGTGATTGAATCGGGGGTGGCAATCTTCATGCTGATTGACCAGTTTACCTTCCCTAAGATGTTGATGAGCGTGGGTCACTTCACACACTACCAAGAAACGGTGCTCTATGCCCTCTTTGCCTTTAACGCAAACAAGCTCTTTGCAATCATTATTTCTTTGGCGTCCGCCATGGCGGCAACGGTAATTCCACTATTGGCCACGGCCCGTGTGCAAAACGACTTTCACGGTATGCGCAAGCAGATTGAAAACGTCCTGCTCCTCTTCTATTTCGTGATGATTCCTGCCTCGCTTGGCTTGGCTGCCGTTGCCCAGCAGGTTTATACGGTTTTCTACCGTTATGACCATGCTGGGGTGGTGGTCCTGGAGTTTGCCGCCTTCGTGTCAATCCCGATGGGGTTATACACGGTTGCCGCGGCAATGATGCAAGGAATTTCTGAGAACCGGCGGATGATGCGGTACCTGGCAATTGGTATTGTAATTAAGCTTGTACTCCAGTACCCATGTATCATGTTTGCCCAGGGATTAGGACCATTGCTAGCGACCTGTCTTTCCATGTTTGTGATTGACTACTTGATCCTGCATTCCTTTAACATGGAGTTTAACCTCCATTTCTATCAAATGTCGAAGCCAACCAACCAGATTTTGTGCTTCTCTTTGATTATGTTTGCGGTCACTAAGGTCGTGATGGTCCTTCTTGGCCACCTTGTCAGTCCCTACGGCCGGTTTACCGCCTTCTTTATGGCAGTGATCGGGATCGCTGTTGGGGTGGGAGTCTTTACCTTCCTGGCCCTCAAGTACCGGCTAGCCGACCAAATCATTGGTCCACGGTCGGCAAGCTTACGGCGTAAGTTGCATATTGCTTAAAAGTAAAGTGAGACAGAACTAGCTTGCTAGTTCGTCTTTTGAAGCGCAGCAAGCCGGTCGGGAACCCCCGTCGACGCGCAGCTAGCCTTTAGGAAGCACAAATAGGCCTCCAGTGTTCGGCTTTTGCCGGGCACTGGAGGCCATTTGTGTACTGCGCTATTCGTACTTTAGCTAGGCTGTAGAGATTATCTCCCTTTTGTTAATCTGTCTTTATTTCCCGGGAAATTAATTTAGGAAGCCAATGTGGTGTTCCTGGGGTGCTGCTTCCATCTTCTTCATGAAGCTTGGCAGGGCCCGGCTAATTTGGTGGGGGAGGACGATGTATTGGCTTTCGGCGATTTTATCAGCAATGGCACTGTGGGCGTAAACCGCAGCTAAGACGGCCTTAGTTCCCTGGTCCTTAAATTCGGCGGTAAAACCACCCACCATGCCGGCGAGTGTGTCACCCATTCCCCCAACTGCTTGGGCAGGCGTACCAATCGGGAGCTGGTAGGTAGCAGTAGCCGTGTAAATTTCCGTATGGTGTTTTTTGAGGACTACCGTAGCGTCCAATCGGTCACGGACGGCGCGGTTCTTCTCTTCAGTCTGGTCGCCAATCTTAATACCAGAAAGGCGTTGCCATTCCATTTCATGCGGCGTGTAAATAACGTTGGCCTTAGGCTGGGATAACTTTTCCCGGGCCATCAAGGTAATGGCGGAACCATCAATTACCAGGTTTTGCGCTGGTGAAACGTTCGCAAAGACGTTTTTTAAAATATGCAGACTAGTTTCATCGTCGCCTAGTCCGGGACCAACAACGACCGTGGTTGCGGCGCTTACCAGACTGGCCACTTGCTGGTCGTCTGTAAAGTCCGCAAACATTGCTTCGGGTAACTGGGCGTGCAAGGCGCCAGAATTACTCTGGTCCGTGCAGGTGGTTACCAAGCCGGCCCCTGAACAGACGGCAGCGGTTGACGCCATAATGATGGCACCACCAAAATTACGGTTTCCACCAACGAGGGTAACCTTCCCGAAAGTTCCCTTAAAACTGTTATCTGGCCGGGGTTGAATGACCTCGTGCAGAATTTGATCGGTTAATTTTTTCATTAATAAAGTCTCCTTTAGATTTAGTAATGACTATATTAATGGTATCATTATTTTAGTGTAATGATCAGATGGAGGGATGAGAAATGACTGAATGGCTTAAAGCAGCCCAGAGTCAAGAAAAAGACTACTTAAATGATTTAATTTCGTTAATGAAGATTCCTAGTGTCCGCGATGATGACGCGGCGACTGATGAGTACCCACTCGGTCCCCGGCCGGCCCAAGCATTAAAAGCGTTTTTGGAGATGGCCGACCAAGATGGCTTCAAGACGAAGAACATTGACAACCTGGTTGGTTATGCCGAATGTGGTGAGGGTGATGAGACCCTGGCAATTTTGGCCCACCTGGACGTGATGCCGGCTGGTAAGGGGTGGGACACCGATCCCTTTGACCCCGTAATTAAGGATGGCAACCTGTACGGGCGGGGAGCATCCGACGATAAGGGGCCCGGAATGGCTGCCTACTACGCGCTTAAGTACCTCAAGGACCAGGGGATTAAGTTTAATAAGCGGGTCCGTTTCATTGTCGGTACTGATGAAGAAAGTAACTGGACCGGGATGCACCGCTACTTTGAAGTTGAACCGGCCCCAACCCTGGGCTTTTCACCGGATGCCGAATTCCCGGTTATTAACGGCGAAAAGGGTCAGGTATCACTCTTGCTTAGTGTACCGGGAACCAATGAGGGCGACTACCAATTAAAGAGCTTTGCAGCGGGTCTGCGGTTTAACATGGTACCGCGCGAAGCAGTTGCTGAAGTGATTGTAAAGGATCGCCAGCAGGTGCAAAGTGACTTTGCCCGCTTCCTTGATAACAACCCGGTTAGTGGGACGGCGGAAGAGACTGCCGAAGGGCTTAAATTGACGGTGATTGGTAAGGCCGCCCATGGTATGGAACCCGAAAAGGGAATCAATGCCGGGACCTACTTGGCAAACTTCTTGGACCAGTACGAATTCAAGGCGGGTGCCCAAAGCTTTATCCACTTCCTTGGCAAGTATCTCCACTTAAACACCCGGATGGATAGCTTTGATGGTGCCTTTACCGACCCGGTAATGGGTGAGCTCACGATGAATGCCGGAATCCTTAACTTTACCACTGCTAAGGATGGGGATATCAACATGAACTTCCGCTTCCCTAAGGGACTGACGCCGGACGAGTTGGAAGCAGTTGTTAAGCGGGTTGCTGACCCACTGGGCATCGCCGTTAAGCAGGGCCCGGCCCAAGCACCCCACTATGTTGACCCTGATGACCCAATCGTGAAGACCCTCATGGCGGCGTACGTCCACCAGACTGGTGACCAAAATGCCCAGCCAGAGGTTGTGGGTGGTGGTACCTATGGCCGGCTGATGAAGCGGGGGGTTGCCTTTGGGGCCTTAATGCCCAACACGCCAAATACGATGCACCAGGCCAATGAGTTCCAGCCGGTTGCTGACCTGATTAAGTCGATGGCCATCTACATGGAAGCAATTAATAACCTCGTAACCGACTAACTTTATGCTAGAATAAGAGTAACTAAACAGTGGAGGCGGTTTCTGATGAGTTATCAAAAAATTTTAGTTGGTATTGATGGGTCCAAGCAATCTGACATGGCCTTTGATAAGGCCGTAGAAACGGCTAAGCAAAGTGGGGCTAAGCTGTACTTGTTAAGTGTGATTAATGGTGAACGGATCCCGAACGGGGGACCAAATGGTTATGGCTTTATTGACCGGGGTATTTACCAACCGGCAATTGACACGATGAAGAAGAAGCTGGCTGAGTACGAGCAAAAGGCTAAGCAGGCCGGGATCACCGATGTCTCGACAGAAGTTGAAATTGGTAATGCCAAGCTTGAATTAGCGGAGAACTACCCCAGCCAAAATGATATTGACCTGATTGTGATTGGGGCAACGGGCTTGAACGTGGTTGGCCGGCTGATCGTGGGCTCAACTGCTGCCTACACGATTCGGGAAGCACCTTGTGACGTGACGGTGGTTAAGACCGACAAGAATAATCACAAGGTCGACCTGAAGAAGAATAGTTACCCAGAAATTTAAGTGGCTGATAAGTTAAATAACGGGGTCATTAATTGCTACTAACGGCAGCAGTTAACGGCTCCTTTTGTGTTCATAAAAATCAGCTTTTTGTTTAAAAATTGTAATTTGCGTGTCAAAAAGTTGAAATACTGGTACAATATGATCGTTGACTTTAGTTTATTGAAGTTAAAGAATTTTATGATTTAGGGAGTTTCAAAATGCAATTTAGGTTAAAGCACTTTATTATTGCAATTATTGTTATTGTAGTTGTGCTAATTGGTGGACTTTCGTGGCACCAACATAATCATTTTAATCGTAATACGACCGTTAACGGCGTGGCGGTTGGTGGGATGACTGCTGACCAGGCCTACCAAAAGGTAAAGGCCAGTTCCCGGTCCAACGATGTGTACTTAAATGGAAAGTTGATTTATAACGGTACCCAGTCTGACTCTGGAATTACCAGTGCTGATAAGGGGAAGTTTACAACGGCATTAAAGGATCAACGGACCTTCCTTCCTTCCGGGAAGAAGCGCAACATGACGGTGCTGCCAAGTAACGTCGATAGTGAGCAGACGGCGGCAATGAAGCAAAGCGTTGACAGTGCGGTTGCCAAGCTCAACGAAGGTCGACGCGCACCGGTTGATGCTTACGCAGTTTTGAAGAATGGTAAGGTTTCGACGGTTGCTGCTAAGAAGGGTAACCAATACGACCTGGAAAATGTTATGAAGCAGTTTAACAACGAACGGGCCAATGGGACGATCCGCTTAACTGCACATTACAAGCAGCCACTGGCGGTTAATAGCAAGGAAGTTCAAAACGAAAAGAGTAAGTTATCTGCTTTAGCTAAGCGGAAGGTTACTTACCAAGTTGAAAAGCAGAACTACCGATTGACCGCTGATGATGTGATTACCAAGGCTACCTACCAAAAGGGCAAGTACAGTTTTGATACTGCCGCCGTTAAGAGTCACATCGACCAGATTAATGCTAAACAAGCCACCCTTGGTAAGGCGTTTAAGTTTAAGACCCACTCCGGCAAGGAAATTACGACCAGCGATAAGGGTTCCTACGGCTGGAAGATTAGTGCTGACCGTGCCGGTGCCACCCTGGCCAATGCCATGGCTGATAACAAGAAGTCCGTGGATGCCAAAAAGGATATTTACGGTACGGGCTACAACAAGCGGGGAACTGGTTATGGCGTTACTAGCAACGATGGTATTGGGAACACTTACGTTGAATTATCATTGGCTGAGCAGCACGTCTGGTTCTACAAGGACGGTAAGTGTGTCTTTGATGCCGATGTTGTTACGGGGAGCAACACACCAGGTAACCGGACGCCTAAGGGTGTTTGGTACATCATGTACCAGCAGTCACCAGCAACCCTTCGTGGCTTGAATGATGATGGCTCGACGTACAGTAGTCCAGTTCAATACTGGTCACCATTCACTGACTCCGGTTGTGGTTTCCACGATGCTAGTTGGCGGAATAACTGGTCAAAGACGGAATATCTGACCACGACTGGGGGCTCACACGGTTGTGCTAACATGCACCCCAGTGACGCCGGCCGGGCCTACCATGATATGGAAATTAACGAACCAGTTGTAATTTACTAAAGTGAAGTTAAGTCGTTAGTACTGGCATTGCCGGTGCTGACGACTTTTTTAGTTTAATAAAGAGAAACTCACCCCGTCACCGTATTTATTAGGTGAAGGAGTGAGAAAGATGAAGAAGCAATTTGGGGCAGCAGCCGTTACCATCATGTTAATAATGGGGAGTAGTGCGCCTGCTTTTGCGGCAGCGGGGAGTGTTCAGGGGTGGGCGCTTGCCGACGCGGAGCAGGCCGTGCTTAACCAGCGGCCGGTTGATGAAAATGAGATCCGCCAACACGGTGAAGAGTACACCCAAGCCTTTTTGACTAGCTTTGCGCAGGTGAGCAGTAGTTACCAGCAGGCCTACCGCCAGGGGATGCAGGATGGTCAAGGCGGTAGGCCAGCAACGCCCCCCGCAGGTCGGGTGGGCCGGATAGCCTACCAGCGGGGGTATGAACGGGGCACCCGCTTACAGCAACCACCGGTGGATTCCGGGCCACTTCCGGCTACCCCGCCCGTTGGCAACCAGCCGGTTCCAACAACAGGTGAACCACCGCTGGTCGCGACACCCCAGACCCCTGACCGGGAGGATTACCCGCCCCAGGAGCTAACCCCTGACCAGGCTAAGTTCATCCGTCGGATCGCCAAGAGTGCGCAGAAGGTGGGGATGGAGTATGACTTGTACCCTTCAGTGATCATCGCCCAGGCGGCGCTAGAGAGTAATTGGGGAGCCAGTGGCCTGGCCCGGCAGCCTTACCATAATCTATTTGGGGTCAAGGGCACCTTTCGGGGACGTGCGGTTCGCCAGCCCACGACGGAGTACAATCAGGAGGGCAAGCAGCTCAAGATTAATGACTACTTTCGTTGGTATGATAATGACTACCAGTCCCTTTGCGACTACGCAGAGACGCTTAATGACCCGCTTTATGAAGGTGTGCACCGGAGTAAGGCCACCAGTTATCGCAAGGCAACGCGGGCTTTGTTGGGGCGGTATGCGACCGACCCCCGGTATGACCGTAAGCTTAACCGGGTGATTGATAGTTACCACTTGACGAAGTATGACCGGGCGGTGCCGACGGGTACTAGGGAGAATAAGGCAAGTGTAATTACCCCACCCGTTGCCGAGCCCACCGTCCACGACAGCCCAGCAACGGTCCAACGCCACCACCGACTGAGCTGGTTATCCGTAGTGGGTGGCGTTGGCTCTGCCGGTGCGTTAGGGCTACTCCGGCGGTTTATTAACTAGTATCGGTACTTCATTTTCAAAAAGGACCGTGACATAAGTCCCTTACAAAGAGAAAAATGTTACAGCACAGTACACAAAGAGGCCGTTAGCGTTCGGAAAAACCGAACACTAACGGCCTCTTCGTGCTTCCTAAAGGCTAGCTGCGCGTCGACGGGGGTTCCCGACCGGCTTGCTGCGCTTCGAAAAACGAACTAGCAAGCTAGTTCTGTCTCACCCCCCTGTCTTTTTAAATATTAACGAATAGTCTTAAGACGTTCGTCGATCATTTGGAGAACGGCGTCAACGTTTTGTGGATCTTCCAGGTCATACTTTTCGAGGTCGATCTTCATCTTCGGACTGGCATCATAGTCCTTGTACCACTGCTTGTAGGCACTCCACATCTTGTAGTAGTAGTCCTTTAATTCCGGGTTGTTGTCGATTTGCTCGTAGTCCCGGCCCCGCTTCTTGATCCGGTAAAGGATGGTTTCAAAGTCCGTTTCGGAGTAAACCATCAGGTCCGGTGCCTTCTTTGGCAACTGCTGGAGGTCCTTCATCATGTTGTCGAGCAGGGTTAAGTAAACCTCTAGCTCGGTATCCGTAATGTTACCCTCGGCATTGTTTTCGCGGGTAAAAAGCGCATCCTCGTAGATTGAACGGTCTAAGACATTGTTGTCATCTGCCAATGCCTGTTTAATCATCGAGAAGCGCTTGTTTAAGAAGTAAATTTGCAATAAGAAACCGTATTGCTTCTGGTCTTTATAGTACAGTGGCAAAACCGGATTGTCACCGACTGGTTCAAAGAACGCTTTAGTATGAAGGTGTTCGGCAATTTTCCCGGTTAACGTTGTCTTCCCAACACCAATCATTCCTGCTGTAATAATCACCATATTGGCCCCTCTTTATAATTTTTCGAACAAGAACCATCTTACTACAAAATCATGGCAATGCCCACCGTTAATTTTCACCGTCCAGCGGGAAGTTAGTTCCTTGCCCATTTTAAAAATATTTGAAAAACGCGGGGAAAAACCGGAAAATATAAAGGAGAGAACTTTTTGGAGATAAGAAATGGAAAAAATGAAACAAACTGACCTGCGGGCCCAACTAGCACTGGCCCGCCAACAGGGCATCTTAATCGAAATTCACAACCTTCCCGGGGATGACTACTTTAATGTTGGTTTTGTCGTGGCAATGGACCCGACTTTTTGCTTGGTAATCAGTATTGACTGGGATGGGAAAATCAACGGTCTAATCGTGATCCGGATTAGCAGCATTATTTCAATTGCCCGGCATACGGACTACTTAATGACCGTTTCGGAAAAGACCAAGGTGGCCCACACCCACGGCTACTTTGACCTTTGGCATGTTCAACAGTTTATTGATGACCACCCGACGTTTAGCCAGGGGGACCTGTTAAATAACGTGTTGAATGATTCCTATACTAACCACTTACCGGTCGTCATTGGTACCGACCAGTATAAGGGGGCTGATGATTTTACCGGCGT
This sequence comes from Candidatus Limosilactobacillus intestinipullorum, assembly GCA_019117185.1. GTDB lineage: Bacteria > Bacillota > Bacilli > Lactobacillales > Lactobacillaceae > Limosilactobacillus > Limosilactobacillus intestinipullorum. Next base: position 25,412 of record DXAF01000035.1, read on the forward strand.
AATTGCCGACCGGTACCGAATTAAGTTAACCCTGCATTACTTTAACGAGCATGACCTGTCGTCATTATGGACGTATGATATCTTGCTTGCTAAAATTGACTACGTGCGTGTCCGGGGAACGCAAGCGGCAACGGGCCGCCAGATTCTTGATGACCTTTTCGCCGGCGAATGATTGCATGTCGGTCGGTTTTAGCTTAGTATTCTATTAATAACAATGTGAAGAGGATAAAAATGGGTAAAAAAGTAACAATTCGCGATATTGCAAAAATGGCCGGCGTTTCAGTAACCACTGTTTCACAGGTCCTCAATGGAAAGGGCAAGCGTTTCAGCAAGAGTACCCGGGAGCGGATCATCAAATTGCGTGACCAGTACCAATACGTCCCGGACTTCCACGCCCGTAGTTTAATTATGAAGGAAAACATTAATACCATCGGGGTCCTCGTCCCCAATGTTAGTGAGCCCTTCTTTGGTACCTTTGTGGAAGGGGTCCAGCAGGTTGCCCGTCAAGAAAAACTAATCCCGCTGATCTTCAGTGCCAACCGAGATCCCAAACTGGAGAAACAGTACCTTGAACAGATGGTGGAGCGCTCGATTGATGGCTTGATCATCGCCAGTGCCCGAATGACGACGGAGATGATTAACCAGGCCTTAATCAACCGGGATATCCCCTACATCCTGTTTGACCGGAACTATGACCAGGAGGGGGCCCGGGTCCAGACCGATGACTACCACGGTGGTCAACTGGCGGCTAAGCACCTAGTAGAGTTAGGACACCAGCGCTGCCTCTACTTGGGCGTAACAAATATTACTGAGAACTTCAAGCAACGGCTGGCCGGATTCACCAGTGTATTACAGGCCCATGGCCGTCACTTCGATGAAGCCAGTGACGTCTTACGGGCTGATTTAAGCCGCCGTGGTGGCTACCAGGCTGCCCAGGCGGTTGTTGATAGTGGTGCGACCGCGGTCTTCGCGGCTAATGATGACATGGCAATTGGCTTGTTGCGGGGCCTGCGTGAACTCAAGATCCGGGTGCCAGAAGATATTTCGGTGGTCGGCTATGATGATATTGCCTTAGACGAGTATGTTTACCCGCAACTAACCACGATTCACCAGCCGATCTTTGACCTCGGGATTGGGGCAACCAAGATTTTGTTGGACCGGATCCATAACCAACACCGGGATGAAACAGTGGAGAAGTTCCCCGTCCGGCTCATTCGTCGGGAAAGTACCGGTCCGTGTCATATGGTATAGTATTAGTACATAAGTGTGAGGAGGAAGTTTACAAATGAATAAAGTGACAGTTGTGGGTAGTTTGAACGTTGATACAACGATGAAAATTAAACGAATGCCACTTCCTGGTGAAACCATTTCCACGTTAGGAAAGTCCAGCGCTGCTGGTGGAAAGGGTGCCAACCAGGCGGTTTCGGCTGCCCGGTCCGGTGCGCAAACCTTTTTTGTCGGCGAAGTCGGCAAGGACAGCGGTGGTGAGATGATGTTAAATGACCTCCGTGAAAACGGCATTGATGTTTCCGGCATCCGTGAAAACGCCCAGGTGGGGACCGGGTCTGCAGCCATCCTGCTAGATGAACACGGTCAAAATAGTATTTTAGTTTACGGTGGGGCCAACCAACAATTAAGCGTTGATGACGTTAACGCCGCTAAAAAGCAGATTATGGAAGCTGACTTCGTGGTTGCCCAGTTTGAAACACCCCAGGCCGCAACCTTGCGGGCTTTTGAGCTGGCCAAGGAAAACGGGGTGACGACAATCCTTAACCCGGCACCGGCGCAGAAGATTGACCCCGCGGTCCTTAAGTTGACCGACTTGGTTATTCCAAACGAAACCGAAAGCCAGGCACTAACCGGGATCATCATCACGGATGAGACTTCAATGCTGATGTCAGCGGCTAAGTTCGCGCAGATGGGGGTCCGCAACCTGATTATTACGGTGGGGGCCAAGGGCGCGTTCTACTGCACGCAAGACGGTTATAACTTTATTCCAGCCTTTAAAGTCAACGCGGTTGATACGACTGCCGCGGGTGATACCTTTATTGGGGCCCTAGCTTCCCAATTAAAGCCCGACATGAGTAATATCGAAAAGGCCCTGGTTTACGCACAACGAGCCAGCTCATTAGCGGTGCAAAAGATGGGGGCGTTGCCATCAATCCCAACCAAGCAACAGGTTATTGCTGCTAGTTAAAACTAGAATTGAATGTGGCTGGTGAGGAGTTTGAAGCTTCTCCCAGCCACTTTGAGTACACCACGGAGGAATTAAGATGAAAGCAGAATATTTGATCAAGGTAATCCTGCCGCCCTTTGTTATTTTTGCCGTCCTAGTCGGATTGACGATTACTAAGGTAATTACGGGGTGGCTAATGTATGCCTTGTGGATTGTGGGCTTTGTCGTGGCTAACCTAATTGTCACCAAGATTACCGCGAAGTGGAGCTACCAACGACGGCGGGCGATTCGACTAAAGGAGGAAGCGACAAAAAAACGCCATGAAAACTCAAAAGACTAAGCTGGGCTCCTGGCTCTACCGGGTCGGCATTGTTGCACTGTTCTTCTTGCTGATTCAGGTGCCACCAGTGGCCGTAGCAATTGCCAACCGTCACCCCCATAACCAAGAGCTAGCGGTGGGCCTGGCAGTGATCTTTGTGGTGATCTTCTTATTTATCATTACCCGTGCACGGCGGCTTTGCCACCGCTATAACCAGCTTGCGGGGGGCGCGGTTAACCTGGGGCTGGTTTTGCTGGGCTATTTGACCTTAATAGTGGGGATGGCCGTCTTTGGGTGGTTGAACCAGTACTTCTTCCACCAGACGCAAACTGCTAATAACGAGATCATCCGCCAGTTACTTAACCATAACCGCATCATTACGGTCGTGTTTGTGCTTTCCTCGTTTACGCTGACGCCGGTGGCAGAAGAATTGATTTTCCGGGGACTATTAACCAACCTCTTCTTCCGTCCCAATGCACTGTGGTCGAAAATGGTGCTGTCGGGGATCGTCTTTTCACTGGCCCACACGAGTACGACGCTGGTGAGCTTCTTACTGTACTGCTTTATGGGGATGGTCCTAACGTACGTTTACCGGCAGTCAGGAAGCCTTAAAAACAGCATCTTGATTCATGGGATAAATAACTTTGTGGCCATTGCAATAATGCTTTTTCGATAAGTTTTAATTTATAGTTGCAACCGCTTACAAAAGATGGTATATTAAAAGCGTGGAAGGAAAGAAGAAAAGAGAATCTGATCCGTCAGGCAGATCTCCCACTTAGTAGAGTGCCGAAGGAAGTTATGGAGTAGGCAGAAGCAACGTAAGTGTGATCAGAAATATCAATTAATTTTTTACAATGAATCGGTCACCAGGGTGCGCTTGAACGGGCGGTATATAAATAGCGACTTTGCGGAAGTTTAGAATCAAAGAATACTTAATTAATCAGTTCCAGAGCAAAGTGGCAAGATTCCTTCCGTATAACAAACAGGTCCAGTCGTTTGACTGGGCCTGTTTGTTATAATGAATAAATATAAAGGAGTGGGGAAAATGTTTTTAACAACGGAGGCTTATCCACAAGCGCACCGGATTTTAGGAATCGTGAATGCCACCAGTCACCTGATGCTGCCGAGTGAGGCGATTGATTCTTTTGAGTCGATGGACCAGCTTTTTAGTGCAGTGGAGGAAAAACTCAAGGAACGGGCCGCAGCGAAGGGCGCCGATGGGGTCGTCAACGTACGGTTTAATACCGACGTGGCCAACGTCCAAGTGGCGCCTAAGTTCTTGGTATTGACGGGTTACGGGACCATGATTCAGCTGATTAAATAATAAAATGGGCACCGACAGCATGAAGTGCCGCGGTACCCATTTTATTTATCCTTTGAGTTTGATTGGTCCTTTTGCCGGTCGAGTAATTCGTGAACTTCCTTTTGTAGGTCTCGGTTAGACTGTTCAAGCTGGTTGAGCTTTTTTAGGACGGTTTCCATCCGGTCATTGGTATGATCGCGAATGAAGAAGTTGGTCAAAGAACTGGTGAGGACCCCGATAAAACCGATGCCGATAATCATTAAGAGGATCGCGGCAAACTTACCCAGCGGGGTGTGGGGGGAAATATCACCGTAACCAATGGTGGTCGCCGTGGCAATGGCCCACCATAACGACTGGTCGTAGGAGACATGCTCGCTAACGGAGTACATGGCCGCACTGATAATTAGGATGGCGATGCTGATGTAGATGATGTAAACCAAACCACTGATCTGAAGCAGGCGGTTTAGTTTACCGGTTAATCCGACGAGGCGGACAAGGCGGAAGACCACGGCCAGCCGGCTTAACCGGGCTAGCCGGAAGAAGTTAAAGGAGGCACTGACCGGGATGATTGAAAGCAGGTCAAAGATGTTTTCCTTGAAAAATTTTTTCTTATCTTTTGCTAGGTAGAGGCGGGTAAAGTAGTCGATCGCGAAAATGACGAGCAGGGTGTTGTTGAGAAGTGCGGGGTAACCAGAATTAATATCAATAACTGAACCATAGCTAAGGACAATTAGGACAATCGAAATAATTGCCATGATTGCCATAATTACTTCGTAAAGGCGTCTATTCACTGCACTGTTGTTCCTTCCTGAGTAGATAAATTAGTAACCATAATTAATGATAACAGGTTACGGTCGGAAAAGGTATCTCGACGGGTAGTTTGTATCCTATTAGGGATTTAGCCGCTGTTAATAACCTTTTTGAAAAAAGTCAGGAAAAAGTATTGCATTTTGGTGGTTAATCAGTATAATTAATATTGTTGTCTGATAGACAACAGCTAAATAGCGATGCCCCAGTGGCGGAATTGGCAGACGCGCAACGTTCAGGTCGTTGTATGGGTTTCCATGTACAGGTTCGAATCCTGTTTGGGGCATAAAGTCCGGTAGGTGTTATTCTACCGGTTTTTTTATACTCTAAAATGCGTCGAAAAGCGTGACTTCTGAACGTATAATCAGCGCAGTCAATATATTTATCGATGCAAAATTACCCGAAATTGCACCGATAAAATAATTTTTCTTCAACTCCTGAAATGTCAATTTAAATTAGAAAAAAGGTGAAAGTTGTTCTTCTGTGACATGACTCAAGAATACTTCTAATGGTGTACGATAATTAAGAGATTTTCGTGGGATATTGTTGCGACAATGCATTAGCTGAGTGACTAGTTCGTCTGGTAAATCGCGAAAATCTAGCTTTTTACTAAGACCATCACGATGCAAGAGGCCGTTATTATTTTCGTTTAACCCTCGTTGATTGGGAGCACCGACTTCCGCAAAATAGGTGTGAAGATCATACTTATTGGCTATTTCTCGCCATCCAGCAAATTCTTTTCCGTTATCAAAAGTAATTGATTTAACAAAGTGACGTGGCAGTTTAGCGAGCCATTGATCAAGCTGGCGATTCACTGCTTCGTCTGTTTTATGATGAATATTAAGGACAATCATTACTTTGGATTGTCGCTCTACTAGCGTCATTACCGCTCCGCGGTGAGCTTTACCTTGAACTGTATCAGCTTCAAAGTGCCCAAATTCATGTTGGTAATGCGGAAAATCACGATATCGTTGATAGATACTGCGTCCTAATTGGCCAGCTTTACCACGATGTTCCACATAGCCATTGGGATGGCGTTTTCCTTTCATCGGTAGCTGTTTAACGGAAAAGCCATACTGATTGCGGGCAAACATGCGATAAAGGGTGCGCATACTGCAGCTAATTGGGTGTTCATGACGACCAATAATAGTATCAGGAGTCCAACCTGCCTTGATTTGCGCATGGATATAGTTAACTTCGATAGTTCGCAGTTGGGTCTGCTTCCGACCACAACGACGCTTATGTCGCTGATAAGTCTGAAGATATTGGTCGATGGTTTTACCGTCGTTGAGGAAACGATAAACACGATAGATGGTTTCTTGACTACGCTGAAGTAATTTAGCAGCCCGATAAGCTTTAATACCTTGATACCAAAAATCAGCTATGAGAGTTAATTCACGTGTGGTAAGATGTTTATAGGTCATTTGTGATTGCCTTTCTTTTGATTAGGGATATTCAAAAGTCTATCACAAATGGCTTTTTATTTTTTCTAACTTAATTTTACAAATGACGACTTAAAATAAAAAGGCCCACCGAAGCGAGCCTGTAAGGTAATTAAAGTCCGCAAAGGGACATAATCAGTATAACATGTCTTTAATTACTGTCTGAAATAAATGCCTGTTTTCTTTATGGAGACGACAAAAGGCAATATACTTTAACTGCCAAGATTTGTATATCATCTTTAACCATCAGCAATTTCTGATGGCTTTTTTATTTATACCCAAGAATTGCTTGGATCATCGAGTCAACTTCAGCTGGTACCTCAGTATGCTCAACAAATTTAGTCCAGCGATGGTAAGCATCCAAAGTAGTTAGGTGGTCACATAGCAATAAAGCCTCCTGACGCTCGTAACGCCAGAAGACTTGTTTTAACATGGCAGATTGTAAAATTTAAATTGAACATTTTAGTGGACAGAAAAACCCATAAAGGTCTTTAATGGTGTCGTCACAACATTCCATTAGAAAGAAGGACCTTTATGGGCACCACTATTTTATCATTTGAAGACCGCATTGTCATCGAAACGCTTCGTCATGAAAAGCGATCTCTTCGATATAT
>DXAF01000036.1 GCA_019117185.1 Candidatus Limosilactobacillus intestinipullorum
GTCATAGCCACGGTATTCCAACCGCTTCAACCCCTCGATCAGGATCGAGAGACTATTGTCTGTACCAGTAACTCCAACAATTCCACACATAATTCTTCCATCCTTTTATTAATAATTAATACTCAAAAAATTGGTATAGATAGCTTTAGCTTCGTGCAATTCTCATGCAACTGTATTGTATAGTACAAGTTTTCCCACAATTTGTCAATCGGTTGCACTAAATTGGTATAGGTCCAATTTAAGACAATAAAAAGGCCGCCACGCGCCCTCCTCTGATTTAATAAACAGGGCCGCATGACGGCTAACTAATTATTTAACTGCTAATTCAGCACGGGCAACATTACCAATCTTTTCAACGTATTGGTGGACAAGTTCCGTTGTCGGAGCCTCGGCCATGATCCGTAACAGCGGTTCCGTCCCGCTTGGCCGAACAAGGACCCGACCATTGCCGGCCATTTCAGTTTCAACTTCAGCCACTACCGCCTTGAGCCGGTCATTTTCCATTGCGGCCGCCTTATCGGCAACTTTAATGTTCAATAACTCTTGCGGGTAAGTCGTGACATCACTTGCCAGCTCAGCCAGTGATTTGCCGGTATCCTTAATTACCGATAATAACTGCAGGGCCGTCAACATCCCGTCCCCCGTCGTATTGTGGTCCAAGAAGATGATGTGTCCGGACTGTTCCCCACCAAGATTGTAGCCATTCTTCAACATTTCTTCAACCACATAACGGTCACCGACCTTGGTCTTAACGCTCTTCATCCCATGAGCCTCTAAAGCCTTGTACATTCCAAGGTTGCTCATGACGGTCGTAACCACGGTGTCCTTTTTAAGGAGCCCCTTACCATCCATGTACTTACCACAGATGTACATAATCTTGTCACCATCGACAATATTCCCAGCAGCATCCACGGCAATGCAGCGGTCACCGTCACCATCAAAGGCAATTCCCAGGTCTGCTTCATTATCAACCACGGCCTTTTGTAAGCTTGCCGGGTGCGTCGAGCCACAGTCTAAGTTCGTGTTTAAACCATTCGGCTGGGCATGGATCGGGATAAAGTCCACGTTCATGTCAGCAAAGAGGTTGGAGACAAAGCCACTAGTGGCCCCGTTAGCGGCATCGACAACGACTTTCAACCCACTCAGGTCGGTAGAGACGGTTTGCTCTAAGAAGGAGGTGTACTTCAACGCCCCTTCATGGTAATCAACAACCGTTCCCAGGCCTTCGTCAGACGGGCGGGGGAGCTTGTCCTCTGGTGCATCCAGTAGTTGTTCAATTTCATACTCCAAATCATCGGAGAGCTTGAAACCATCGCTCCCAAAATACTTAATCCCGTTGTACTTAATTGGGTTATGGCTGGCCGTAATCATTACCCCGGCATCGGCTTCTTGCGCCCGGACCAGGTAGGCAACCCCAGGGGTGGTTACAACGCCTAACCGTAAGACTTCAATTCCCACCGAGAGCAATCCGGCTACCAAGGCATTCTCCAGCATTTGACCTGAAATCCGGGTATCCCGTGAAACCAGCACCTGGGGACGCTTCCGGTCGGAATGACGGGTTAAAACATACCCACCGGCCCGGCCGACCCGGAAGGCTAATTCAGGACTGAGGTCTTGGTTAGCAACCCCACGGACACCATCTGTACCAAAATATTTAAGTTTCATTGTTTGCTTTCTCCTTTAATTATTTGTTGAGCTTGAACTGCTACTGTTCGTGTAACTATTAGCAGTTTGGTTATCGTTTTTTTCGTTAGTTGAAGATGAGGACGATGATTCAGAAGAGTCACTACTCGATGAGTCACTCCCCCGGCTAATCGGGATCGTTACGTTAGTGGTCTTTGGCATAATCACCACGTTTAAGGTTTGACCATTCTTATCGACCGCCTGTAAGGTTACCTGCCGTTGTAAACTGTTCTTCGCGTCGTTTGGCACCGCCACGAAAGCTACAATCCGGCTCACCTTATTGACCTCATCCCGAGCACCCGTAACCTGGACAAATTCGGTATCCAGCCGTGGCCGCCCGACCGCATAGCCATCATCAAGGTCGTGGTTGCTCAGACGAACGCTGACCCGCATGGTAATGGTCTTACGCGGTTGAATATTAACGTTAATATCATGGGGCGTTGTCACAGCCCGCAATTCTGAATTAAGCCCCGTGGTCTTAACCGGTACCCGGTGCTTGCCTGGTCCCAGACTGTTGAGGTTGGCATAAACCCGGAAATTCTGGGTATTACTCGTCGTGGTTACCAGTGCCGAAGGGCCACTCACCTTAACGTTGACGTACTGTGGATACCCAGTAACGACGTACTTATCATTATCAATCGTGATGTTAAGTGGCATTCGGATCTTCGCTGACTTGTTCGACATCAAAGCGTTGGCATGGTTGCTATCCCGCGTATTTTGTCGCAGGAAGCCATTCTTACTACCGTTGACATACACGAATAAAAAGATTGCCAGGATAAGGGATACCAACCGCAGTACCCACTTACGGCTAAAAATACCATTGCTATTATTTTTGTGCATGCCGACCACCTCCCCGCCGGTTAACCTTAGCAGCCAGCTTAGTTATCAGATTATCGCCCTGCTGGGGCTCATGCTTATACAGCTGAGAACGAAGGAACTTCAGGTAGTCGCTTTGTGACATGTTACGGATCAATTCATTATCCTTAGTAATCGAAACTTCCCCAGTTTCCTCAGAGATAACGATGGTAAGCGCGTCCGTCACTTCACTAATCCCCACGGCCGCCCGGTGACGGGTCCCCAACTCCTTGGGAATTAACTTACTATCCGACAGCGGGAGGTAGGCAGCTGCCACAGCAATGCGGTTGTCCTTAATGATCACCGCACCATCATGGAGTGGCGTGTTCGGAATAAAGGTATTGATCAACAAGGCGCCAGAAATATCAGCGTCCAGTGGGATCCCGGTCTCAATATATTCCTCTAAGCCGGTATTCATCTGAATACTGATCAAGGCCCCAATCCGTCGCTTAGACATGTATTGGATCGCCTGGTCCAGCTGCTTAATCATCTCTTCTTCGGTCTCATTCGCCGTCTGGTGAGCAGTAAAGAACGAACCCCGTCCCAAGTGTTCTAGTCCCCGTCGAATTTCTGGTTGGAAAATCACCACAATCGCAATAACTCCCCAGTTAATTACCTGGTCCATTAGCCAGGACACGGTACTTAAGCCGACGTACCAGCTGACCACCTTTACCAGGATGATTATCAAAATCCCACGGAAAAGCTGGACGGCCCGCGTCCCCCGAATCAAGATCAGTAATTCATAAATCAGAAACCAAATCACGAGGATATCAATTAAGCGAATTAGATTTTGCCACGTTAAAAGCGAAGCAATAAACTGCATAACATTCACCATCCTCTAAATTCACGTTCATATTATATCATTTTAAGGGCCAAAAATCTGTTATCCTTAGTGTATCGACTTATAAAGGAAGCATTATCTTATGAAACACCCGTCACTTCGCTGGTTAATTCGCCTTTACTTTTGGATTCTAATTGTCCTGCTGGCCATTTTTGTGAAGGCACCGTACGATTTTATGGCCTTCAACACCTTTCTTGGTTACCTGCCAATCGAAATCGGTTTCAAATTGCGTCGTTTTAATGACCGGCGAGCGCTCGCCTTTTGGTTAGGCCTCTTCTTCTGGGTAATTTTCTACCCAAACGCCCCCTACGTGACAACCGACCTCTTCCACCTCTCCTGGCTCCACCCCCACACCAGTGTTAATGGCATTTTAAAGACGACCCCGGTCATCTGGCTGATCTTTGCCATGATGGTGGTCTGCGCACTATCATGCCTCATCTTAGGGACCCTCAGCCTGGAAAAGACTGCCCAGCAGCTTACCGCGCTGACGACTCCGCACCACCCAGGAATTAAAAACTGTTGGATCATTATTTTTAGCTTGGTGGCGGGGGTGGGTATTTACATCGGCCGCTTTCTCCGTCTCCACTCCACCTACCTCCTCTTTACCCCGTCCTGGTTTTTCAGGCAACTACTGGGGATCTGGTCTGGGCAGATGATTGAGTTTGTGCTAATCATGGCTGGAATGCAGCTATTAACTTACTGGTTGTTGAAATTATTTCAATGGGGCAACCAGACCAATTAAAACGATAAAAAAGGGGCTATGACATAAGCTCTACAATCTAACTAAAGCACGAACAGCGCAGTACACAAATGGCCTCCAGTGCCCGGCAAAGCCGAACACTGGAGGCCATTTGTGCTTGCGGGGGTTCCCTACAGGCTTGCTTCGCTTCGAAAGACGAACTAGCAAGCTAGTTCTGTGTCACTCCCTTTTAATTTTAAATGATTATTCTGTCAGGGCAGCTCGAACCTTATCAGCAGTTGGGATCGATGGCATTGCCCCCATCTGCTGAACCGTCAGACTAGAAGCCCGTTGTGCGTAAACCAACGCATCAGCAACGTTACTCAAGTCGTCCTTTAACTGGGAACTCAATGCACCAATAAAGGTATCGCCAGCGGCAGTGGTGTCAACCGCCTTAACCTTAAATGCTGGAACCAAGCCATGGCCATTAGGCGTCGCGTAGAAGACCCCTTTAGATCCGAGGGTAATCAACAGGTGCTTGACGCCTCGAGATTGGAAGTATTCCGCACTTGCCAGCATGGAGTCCTCGTCTGCAATCTCAATCCCCGTCAAAAGTGCGCACTCACTTTCGTTCGGCGCAATCACGTCGGTATACTTCAGCAATTCCGGAATAATATCATGAGCCGGTGCCGGGTTTAAGATCGTAGTGACCCCCTGTTCCTTCGCCATCTTGAAGGCCGCCAGAGTCACTGCTTGAGGAGTCTCAAATTGACTAATTAAAAAGTCAGCATCATCAAGGACGTCATCAATGCCATCTAAGACGTCGGTGGTCATTGCCTGGTTAGCGCCCCCGTAAATCATAATGTCATTTTGACCTTCCGCATCCAGGGTTACCGCGGCAGTCCCCGTCCCGTGGTACTTATCAACCATAATGTGGTGGGTATCGATGCCGTTTTCCTTTAATGCTTCCAACATATACTGACCCTCATTATCAGAGCCAACTGCGCCAATAAAGGATGTCTTAGCACCAGACCGCACAGCCGCGACTGCTTGGTTAGCGCCCTTACCACCAGGGGCCGAACTCTTGCTCTTAGCAGATATGGTCTCGCCCGGTTGGGGGAAGCGTTCAACATGGTAAGTGGTATCAACGTTAATGCTACCTAAAACAACTACTTTATTACTCATATCTCGTTTCTCCTTAGTAAATCGTTTTATCGCTACTTATATTTTACCATATGACAAAAACGATTACAAAGCTTATTAAAGCAATAAGTAAAACGTTTTGACCATACTTACCATCCCCGCCGTTAATTACGGCCGATAATCCGGACTTCCGTCTCCAGGCAGACGCCAAACTTTTCCTTAACCGTTGCTTGGACATGGTGGATTACGTTTACGTAGTCATTAGCGGTCCCGTGGTCAATATTGACGATGAAGCCGGCATGTTTCTTGGAAACCTGGGCCCCACCGGACGTGTAGCCTTGCAAGCCTGCATCATGGATTAGCTTACCAGCATAGTAACCCGTTGGCCGCTTAAAGACACTCCCGCATGATGGCAGGTCCAGCGGTTGCTTGGCTGCCCGCCGCGCATTTAACTCGTCCATCTTCGCCTTAATTTGGTCGTGGTCTCCCGGCGTCAACTTAAAGGTGGCATCCAGAACTACCCCGTGGTTTTCCTGGATACTACTGTGACGGTAGCCAAAGTCCAACTCTTCATTACTGAGTTCCTTAATCGTGCCATCTGGAAGCAAAACCGTAGCCCGATCTGCCACCAACCTGGTCTCACCACCGTAGGCACCAGCATTCATGAAGATCGCCCCACCAACACTGCCGGGAATCCCGGCGGCAAATTCGAGGCCCGTTAAGCTATGGTCACGGGCAGCGATCGTGGTGTCAATATAGGCGGCCCCCGCTTGGGCGGTCACTTCATTACCATTAATGCTGATCTGGTCCATCTTGGTGAGAATTAAAGTTAGGCCAGTAATCCCCCCGTCACGGACGATCAGGTTGCTGGCGTTACCGAGGACCGTCAACGGCAGCTGCTGGGCCGTTGCGTAGGTCACTAATTGCTTAACTTCATCCACGTTCTTGGGGAAAGCCAACCAATCAGCCGGTCCACCGGTATGGGTGTACGTATACCGCATTAGCGGTTCATCTTGCTTAATTTCAATTTCAGGAAATTCCGTCATCAAATTTGCCATTTTATCTTCCTCAATTTCTTACCTTTATTAATAACACTTACCATGACATTGTATCATTTAATTGCAAAAGTAGCCGGCCATTTGTACAATTGACTTATCATAAACCGATAATGAACAAGGTGGTGCCCAACTTATGAACTTCATCGCAATGGACTTTGAAACCGCGAACGGTAAGCGTTATAGTGCCTGCTCACTCGCCCTCACCATTGTCCGTAATAACCAAATTGCCGACGAATTTTACACATTGATCAACCCGCAAACTGATTTTTTCTGGCGGAACATCCAAGTCCACGGGATTCATGAACAGGACGTGGCCGACGCACCGACCTTCCCCACCGTTTGGGAACACATTAAAGAGTTTTACACACCAGAAAAGCTGGTTATTGCTCACAACAACCGCTTTGACAACAGCGTTTTAAAAAACACCCTGGAGCACTACGGAATTGAACCGCCGGCTTACCTCACCCTGGACACCCTGGCTAGCAGTCGCAAGTTGTTACCTGGGTTGGCTAACTATAAACTTAATACCGTCTGTGATGCCCTGCAGATTGACCTGCACCACCACCATAACGCCCTCGATGATGCCCAGGCTTGTGCCAACATTTTGCTTTCGCAGGACCACCAGTTTGGCAGCCGACGCCTTAAGCCATTCATCAAGCTGGTGGGCTAAATAATCAGAAAGAAGGAACTAAGCATGGATAACGTTTCCCTCCATGGTGGGGAATTAAACCTTGACGAACTAAACGCCATTTTTACCACCATCCCCGTCGAATTTGATTTTATTGACCAGGACGACATCATTCGCTGGTCATCGGCCAACCGTCACCGGCTTTTCAAGCGAACCGATGCGGACCTTGGTAAGCACGTCTTAGAGGTTCACCCGGGTCATAGTCAGGGACGGGTGAAGCAGGTTCTTCATGAGATGCATAGTGGTGACCGCGATTCTATCAAGATCCTTATCCACTACCACCAGCAACCCGTTAGCATTGCCTTTTACGCCCTGCATAACGACCAGGGGGAATACATCGGCTGTGTCGAAGTTACCCAACCAGTTGGTGACTTCCAAGAGCGCGGATCACTGTGGCGCAATATTAAGCAGGTCTTTCATAATAAGTAGGCTGCTAACGATGTCAAAAATGACTCCTAACATTCGGATTCCAAACCCGCATGTTAGGAGCCATTTTTATATTAATGATCTGTTATTGTCCCGTCGGGTGGTATTCCATCTCAAGTACGGTCCGCCCCGCATCTTGTCCTAGGCCAGTTTTCACAAAACCCAGCTTATGGTAGAGAGCAATAGCAGGCCGGTTAGTCTTAAATACCGTTAGTACCAGTCGCTGCAGACTACTATAGTTTTCAAACCAATATTCGGCCTCATCCACCAGGAGCTGGCCAATTCCGTTTCGCCAGTACCGCCGGGCAACCACCACGCCTAGTTCACCAACGGTCGGCTGGTCTTCTAACACCATTACCGTCACGATACCAACTGGCTGGTCGCCGAGCATGGCCAGCATGATTACACAATCATCAAAGGAGTTGATCATGTCGATGTTGCGACGTTCCTGTTCAAGCGTTACATCGGCCAGGTGGGACACCAGGATGGCATCACTCTCCGTCGCCGCCTGCCGTAATAGTGATAGGACCCCGGCCGCATCATCAGCCGTTGCCAACTTTAGCTTGACCGCTCCTGCCATTATCTCACCACCGCCGCAACCAGTTGGTCAAAGTGGTTCCCATGGGGGTCGAACTCCAGGATCCGCTTGTTTTCATCGGCCGTCCGCTTGAAATGGATTGCCAGGAAGTCATCTGGTAATTCATCCTCCACAAACTCGGCCCATTCCACGACGCTGACCCCATCGCTATCGAAGTACTCTTCTAACCCCAGGTCTTCACCACCGCCATTCTCCAAGCGGTAAGCATCCATGTGGTACAGGGGCAGACGGCCATCATGGTATTCGTGGATGATGGTAAAGGTCGGGCTCTTAATGATATCAGGAATCGCTAAGCCCTTGGCCAGACCCTTCGTGAAGGTCGTTTTCCCGGCCCCCAGGTCACCGTCTAATACCAAGACGTCACCCGCAGTTAGCTGTTTACCAAGCGCCTCGCCCAGGCTGATGGTGGCCTCCCGGCTGGCCAGCTCAATTGTTTTCATCAGACTCACCTCTGTAGTTCTCTTTATTGTCCCTATTGTAGCTTATCTCTTAGCGGAAAACAAAAGCTTAGTAGCTAAACAAAACGACCTGGCGCAGGTTAACGCCAAGTCGTTTTGCTTTTTCATCCTTATTTAACTATGCCCGTGCAGCCGTAATTAAGGCGACATCGTAAACATCATCTTCGTTGCAGCCCCGTGACAGGTCAGCGATTGGCGCGTTTAGTCCTTGCAGAATTGGCCCAACCGCAGTGAAACCGCCGAACCGTTGTGCAATCTTGTAGCCAATGTTACCAGCTTCCAGACTTGGGAAGATAAAGACATTTGCGTGCCCGGCAACCTTTGAGTCAGGGGCCTTTAGCTCCCCAACCTCGGGAACAAAGGCCGCATCAAATTGTAGTTCACCGTCGGCTGCCAGGTCCGGTGCCAGCTCATGAACCTTTTCCGTGGCCTCCGCAACCTTAGTAACCATATCACCCTTAGCTGATCCCTTAGTGGAGAAGCTTAACAGGGCAACCTTTGGATCGATGCCAAAGAGCTTGGCCGTTTCTGCACTCTGAACGGCTACTTCTGCCATCGTTGGTGCATCTAATTCGATGTTAATGGCACAGTCGGCAAAAATGTAACGTTGGTCGCCCTTGATCATCAAGAAGGCCCCACTGATCCGGTGAGAACCCGGCTTGGTCTTTACAATTTGCAGTGCGGGACGAACCGTTGCACCGGTGGAGTGAACCGCCCCGGAAACCATCCCGTCAGCCTTGCCCATGTAAACTAACATCGTACCGAAGTAGGAAACGTCCTTTAACATTTCTTCGACTTGTTCAGGGGTATTCTTGCCCTTCCGCCGTTCCAGCAACGCATCAAACATTGCCTTCTTGTCTGATTCTGGGTACTCCGCCGGGTCCAGGATCGTTAAGGCCGAAATATCCCAGCCATTATCTGCAGCGGTCTTTTCGATGTCCGCCCGCTTACCAAGCAAAATCGGCTTAACCAGGTCATCATTGTGTAACCGGACAGCGGCACCTAATACCCGCTTATCTTCACCTTCTGGGAAAACAATTGTCTTACCGGTTCCCTTTACCTTGGCAGCAATTTCATCAAATAATTCCATTATGCAAGTACCTCCTCAATTGATTCTTAAGCATTTTTTGGCAGCGCATTCGCTGGATCTTCATCAACCACCGGGTTAGCCGGTAGTTGCCAATCAATTGGCTGCTCTCCCATTGCGCGAAGTGCCTCGTTGGTCTTTGAAAATGGTCGTGAACCAAAGAAACCACGGTTAGCCGACAGCGGACTCGGGTGGGCTGACTCCAGCACAATATTGGTACTGGTGTTAATCAGTTTTTTCTTGTCTCGGGCAGCACGGCCCCACAGGATAAAGACCACTGGCTGAGGACGCTCTGATAAGGCATGAATCGCCGCATCAGTAAGCTGCTCCCAACCGTGTCCCCGGTGGGAAAACGCCTGCCCGGCGCGTACGGTCAAAACCGAATTTAGTAACAGGACCCCTTGGTCGGCCCAGTGCTTAAGGTAGCCATGGTTCACCGGCTTAAAACCCACGTCACTTTGCAACTCCTTATAGATATTTTGCAAAGATGGTGGAACCGCCACTCCTGGTAATACCGAAAAACTACACCCGTGTGCCTGGTGGGGACCATGGTACGGATCTTGCCCCAAAATAACTACCTTAACCTCGCTGAAGGGGGTCCACTCAAATGCTTCGAAAATATGATGCATCTCTGGATAGATCGTCCGGTGTGTATACTCCTCCTTCAAGAAGTCATGCAGCTGTGAATAGTAAGAACTTTCAAACTGGGGTTTTAATACTTCCCACCAGTCATTATGGATTAATTGTTTCATCAGTATTATGCACCTCGCTTATTATTCTATCATATCCGCTTCACTGGTAACAGTAGCAATGGAAGCGTTTTTCACAAACAAGATAATTAGGTTTTTTTTCAGGAAACTGGTAAAATAGGTTTAATACTAGGAGCGAAATGGTGGTGAGTTTGTGCGTAAGTTGTACCTTCGTGATCATTCGACCGACCTCCACGGGACAACGATTATCCGTGACGAACATGGCCGGTCGTGTTACCTACTGGCTGGCAAGTGGGGCCTGCATCACGATGTTTTATCGTTATATGCCATTGATGGTCAGCTGTTAGCCGAGGTTAAGCAGCTTTCGCTAGGCCTCCTCCCCAAGTTTGCCCTCTATCGGCACCGGCAACGGGTGGGCACTGTCGGCAAGTCGTTTGGCTTTGTCCGTCAGGTCGTCTACATCCGGGGCCTCAACTGGATCATCGTTGGTTCCCCACTCGGGAGCCGCTACCGGGTCTTTGGGGCCGGTAAGTTGATCTTCGCACTTAAGCCGGTCCAATTTTCCGGTTCCTACTGCCACGAACTGCGCATCAGCAAGCAAGCCGATGAGCCCCTCGCCATCCTTGTTGCCAGCGTCCTTGACCACTGGTCCCGCAATGGCCAATTGGATGCCGATAAGGTCCAATTTCGCAACCGCTCACTCGCCAATAACCTTGGAATGGGCTACCAGCTAAAGCAGTAACTATCAATTTTGAAAAATCCCGTTAAGGGGTTGTAATATAAGTCTCTTATATAGTCAAAAATGCCGCAACGCAGTACACAAAGGGCCTTTAATGTTCGAAATTTCCGAACGTTAAAGGCCCTTCATGTTTCCTAAAGGCTAGCTGCGCGTCGACGGGGGTTCCCCACAGGCTTGCTTCGCTTCGAAAGACGAACTAACAAGCTAGTTCTGTCTCCCTTAACGGGTTCTTTTTATTTACTGGCCACCAAGAGCTCAATAAAGCAACTAACTAACGGGCTCAGCGCCGCACCCCGTTACCAGACAAGCTCGATTTGGGAGTCCCATGCCGGATAGTCTACCGCTGTCAACGGACATTCGGCATAACTTATCGCAATACGGCGGGGCACCACCGTAAATGGTGGGCGCTCTTAGCCATCATCGTCATGGGGGATTGTGCCTGCTCGGTTATGAATACCACCTCTGGCATTCAACGGTCAGTAAAATTCACACTACCGAAAGTGCTAACGACGCCCAGCTGATTAAGCAGCGAAAACCATTCAGTGTTCTAGCAATGGGGACCGACGTCGGCGCCCTCGGTCGGGGAACGTCCTATGCCGGTAATACCGATACAATGGAAGTGATCACGGTTAATCCCCAGCAAAAACGAATCACGATGGTCGCCATCCCCCGGGACACGCTGGTCAAGGTAACCACCAAGGAAGGAACCAAGTACGTTAAAATTAACGCCGCCTACGCAATTGGCGGCCCTCAACTAGTAAAAAAGCAGGTTAGTGAACTGATCGACGTCCCAATCGACGTTTACGCCCTTACTAATATGGGTACCCTTAAAACGGTCGTGAACGCTGTTGGTGGCGTCGATGTTAACAACCCCTTTGCCTTTATGTACGAAAAACACCATTTCAAAAAGGGCTGGCAACACCTTAATGGTCAAAATGCCCTTAAGTATTCCCGGATGCGTTACGATGACCCTAATAATGACTATGGTCGGCAAAGACGGGGGCAACAGGTTCTTCATTCGGTCATCAAATCATTTAAGCAACGGGGCTCATTGCAAGCAGCCAATGAGATTATCACCGCCGCTAAAGATGGGGTCCGGACCGACCTCCCCTTTAACCACCTTTCCTGCCTCTACCTTAACTACCACTCAGCAATGGATCAGACTAGCAAGGACCACCTCCAGGGTAAGGATGCCCAAATCGACAGAACCGACTTTCAGATTGCCACGGCTAGTGAGATTAATCGAATTTCACGAAAGCTCCGCCAGTCGCTGGACTTACCGGTCCACCACGTGGTTAATAACGAAACCCGGATGAATAGGGACCAAGCCACCTGGAACGGTTATGACCAGCTAGACTACCGCCTCCCGGACAATGCCCAGTATAACGTCTGGGTACGATAAAAGCGCCGCCAAACTAAAGAACCCCCATCGCTGGATCAAATCTTCCAACAATGGAGGTTCATTTATCTCATTTAATAATGCTTCATTACCCGTTCGATTTCCCGGTTTTGCTCACGGCGCTTAATTGCTTCACGCTTATCATACTGGTGTTTCCCTTTGGCAACCCCCAGTAAGACCTTGGCATAACCGTGTTTGATGTACATCTTTAACGGAACCAGGGTAACCCCCTTATCTTGAAGGGCACCGGCCAGCCGGTGGATCTCCTTCTTGTGGAGGAGGAGCTTTCGGTTACGGAGGGGGGCCTGGTTAAAGATGTTTCCATTATCATACTCACTGATGTGGACGTTCATTAACCAGGCTTCCCCATTCCTAATCTGGGCAAAACCATCTTTGAGGTTCACCCGGTGGGCCCGGACCGACTTGATCTCAGTCCCGGTTAAGACCAACCCGGCCTCAACCGTGTCCGTCACGAAGTAATCATGGCGGGCCTTTTTATTTTGGGCAATCAGGTTATCATTATTCTTTTGTTGGGATCTTTTGGCCATTATATCCCCCCATTACTTTAGTGGCGGCGGCGCCGTTGTCCTTGGCGGTCCCGCGAATTATTGTGGTGTCGGGTTTGTCCCCGGTTAATTTGCCGGTTGTTGACGTGACCATTGTGTTGGTTGCGGTCATGACGCTTAACGTGACCGTGGTTACCGTGGCGACGGTTACCACCGCGCCGCCGATTATCATGGTCATGAGGCACCCGGATCTTGGTCGTCGGTGCCTCCTCAGGATTAACCATTTCAAAGTCAACTTCCCGCAAGTCCTTGTCAACCCGCTTCAACCGCACCTTGACTGGCTGGCCAATCTGGAAAATCCGGTGGGTCTTACGACCAATCAGGGCCATGTGCTTTTCGGAGTACTCGTAGTAGTCATCATTCATCACGCTGATGTGGATTAACCCTTCACAGGTATTTTCAAGTTGGACGAAAAGGCCAAACTTCATTACTGAACTAACAACTGCATCGAAGGTCTCACCCACGTGGTCACCCATGTATTCAGCCTTCTTCATGCTATCAACGTCGCGCTCCGTGTCAATCCCCCGTCGTTCGGTTACCGAGGTGTGTTCAGCAATTTCTGGTAACTTCTCACGCCAGGCCGCCTTAGCACGTTCACCCTTACCACGTTGGTCGTACCACTTAATCAAGCGGTGGACCGTGTCATCAGGGTACCGCCGGATTGGTGACGTAAAGTGGGTGTAGTATTTCGCCCCCAGACCGAAGTGGCCCAACTCTTCATCCGAGTACTTGGCCTGCTGCATACTCCGCAGCATCATGACCTGGACCATCTGCTCTTCCGGCGTCCCAGCAACGTCTTTTAAGACCTTTTGTAACATCTTTGGCTTAACGTTGTTAATGTCACCATGGACATTAATACCAAAAACGTTTAAGAAGTCAACAAAAGACTTGATCCGGTCCTTATCCGGCGTTTCGTGGATCCGATAAAGGAAGGGGACGTGTTCGTTAAAGTAGTGTTCCGCCACGGTTTCGTTGGCCGCTAGCATGAACGATTCAATCATCCGCTCTGCCATCCCCCGTTCCCGAAGTTGGATGTCAATCGGGTGACCGGTTTCGTCCACAATGATCTTGGCTTCGGGCGCTTCAAAGTCGATTGCTCCCCGCCGTTTCCGACTCTTTAGCAAAATCTTGTGTAGTTCACCCATCGTTTCAAACATCGGGACCAAGTCTTTGTACTGGTTCATCGTTTTTTCATCATGGGCTTCCAGGATCCGGTTAACGGCCTTGTAGGTCATCCGGGCATGGGACTTCATCACACTCGGGAAAATCCGGTGGTTAACAATCCGCCCCTGCTCGTCAATTTCCATCTCACAGCTCATGGACAGTCGTTCTTCGCCCGGGTTTAAGGAACAAATTCCATTTGATAACCGATTCGGCAACATTGGAACCACCCGATCGGTTAGGTAAACCGACGTTCCCCGCTTGAAGGCTTCCTTATCAAGGGGCGTTCCTGGTTGGACGTAGTGGCTCACGTCGGCAATGTGGACCCCGAGGTGGTAGTGGCCATTATCCATCTTCCAAGCCACGACGGCATCGTCAAGGTCCTTTGATTCAATCGCGTCGATCGTTACCAGGGGCTGGTTAGTGATATCCTTGCGTCCCTTCTTTTCTTCCGGAAGGACGTGGAGGGGAATTTTATTAGCCTGGTCCATTGCCTCTTTAGGAAATTCATGGGGGACGTCGTGAGCATAAATAACCGACAGGATGTCAATCCCTGGTTCATCTTTATTCCCAATAACTTCGGTTACGGCCCCGGTCATCGCCTGTGGTGACTCATCGCTCGGGTAGCTCTCCACCGTCGCCGTTACCACTTCACCATCCAATGGCTTCAGGCCCTTATCGGTTACGAAGAACCGGTACTGGGCAAGTTTTTTATCCTTTAACAGGACCTCACCAATATAGTTACCAACCGTCTCCTGTTTAAACTCGCCAACTACCCGGTCATAGTTGTGCTCTAAGATTGCGGTTACTTGTGCTTCCGGCCCCTGGCCCGCGGCTGGATCTCCCGCCTTGAGAACCTTGACGGCAACCTGATCACCATTTAAGGCATGCATGGTGTGATCCGGGTTAATGTACATGTCCGGCAGGTCGGGATCGTATTCCACGAACCCAAAACCCTTATCATTGCCATGGAAGGTCCCGGTAATGGGCGCCTGCTTAATAATCGCCTCAAATTCACCCTTGTCGGTGACCCGGACCTTCTTGTCCCGTTCTAACTGGGCCAAGGTTTGGATAATGGGGGTAAACTGGTCTGCGTTATCCATGTCGAGGGCATGGGCGATTCGTTCTGCCGAATAACTGATTCCAGCATTTTTAGTTAAAAAGTCTAAGATTATCGATTGTAGTCTATTACTTGTCATTTCCTACCTCAAATAAGTTTTTTAAATATTGTTCAACGTCATTAAATAGTTGGCGGTGCGCCGTATTCACCGTTAATAGGTGGCTGGCGTTCGGGTAAAAGTGGTAGTCAACTGGCGTCCCTTGGGCCACTAAGCGGTCCCGGAGTTGGGCACCAGAATGGGGGTCAATCACCTCATCTTGTCCCCCCTGGGCAATAAAAAAGGGCCGTTTAAGCTGGTCTAAGTGCTGGTCCAGACCCTTTGTCATTTGCTGAATTGCCGCCAACTGGTCAGGGAGGCGCTCTTCAAGCCAGTAGAGCCGCTCTTCAATCAATTCTGGAGCTAGCCCCTGCCGGCGATAGTGTGCCGCCGCCAATTTAGGAAAGTATTCAGGGACATTTGAAGCCCCCCAGGTGGTAATCGGTGAAGCAAAGATCCCACCCCCGACCAAGCCGGGATCGTCCTCTAATGCCCGGGTGGCAAACAGGCCCCCCAATGATAAGCCAAAGATAGCGATCTGACTCACCCCACTATCACGGAGGTTTAAAATTGCCATGCGGGTATCGTCCCACCAGTTGTCGGGGCTTCCCTGCTTTAAAATCTGGCGGGGATCACCACCGTGACCGGTAAATAGTGGTCCCACAACGCTATAACCGGCCCGGTTTAACTGCCGGCCCAGCATCCGCACGTCATTGCTGTTGCCCGTGTACGCGTGCAACAAGATAACTCCCCGGTTACCACTGTGGGGAAAGAAAAAGGTCGAACCACTATACGTCTTCATGCCCTGGCACCCCGCTTTTCAATAAAAAGGCCCCCTTAGCTGCGCTTCAGGGGGCCAACTCAAAAGTCTAATGTGATGATACGTAAACCAACGCTAATGCCAAAATGAAGAACAGTGCCCCACAGATTGTTGTCACAATTTGCATGACGGCTTCAAAGCCCCGTGCCTTCCGCCGGGAAAAGAGGTCACCAGCGCCACCAGTCAGGGCCGACATGGCGTCATTGTCATTCTTGGCCGGCTGCATCATTACACATGCAATCAAGACCACACATACTATTAGAAAGATTGTCATTAAAGTATTGTACAAGGAAATTTCCTCCTAATTTTACCCACTATATCTATACCATCATATCATACTCCCGCATTGATTGCTATACATCCGCGTAGTGCGCAGCAGCTTCTAGCTGGGCTTGGACCTGGTTGGTCTTAGGTTGGCAGGCCTGAATTACCAAGGTATCACCCGCATGTAAGATCGTTTGCCCATTCGGGATAATCCATTCCTCACCCCGGTAAACCGTGGTAACAATGCTGTTTTTGGGCCAGGAATAGTCAGCCACCTGGCACCCATCCAGGGCCGCACCCGCGTAGATCGTGACCAGCAATTCAATTTCATGCCGGTGTGGCGTTGACTGTTTGCCAATAAAGTTGTTGAACATTGCAGTATAAACCGGCTCCCCGTGCAGGGCATCGACAACCAAGTAGGCCACCATCGCCACGATTGCCAGTGGCATTAGGTGGGCTAACGACCCCACCATTTCAGTAATTAATAGGATGGCGGTAAACGGCGCCTTGCTGATGCAGGCAAAGTAACCAGCCATCGCGTAGATGATAAAGTTCGGCAGGTAACGGGCGGGTAGTAAGCCAAACCGGGTCATGAGGGCACAGTACACGGCCCCCAAAACGGCCCCGAGGGTAAGGATCGGCAAAAAGATCCCACCCGGCAGCTGCGAACTATAGCTAATCATTGAAAAAACGAAGCGGAGAACAAAGAGTCCGGCAAATAGGCCAAGCGAAAAGGGTAAGCTTGTCAGGTGGGTAATTAGCTGGTTCCCACCGCCAAGTGTTCTCGGCCAGTACCAGGCAATTGGAATTACCAGCAAGAACGGTAACACCGGGTAGGCAAACGGGGGCCACCACTTCACCTTCCCCGTCCAGGTATCAAGGTGTAAGATGACGACCTGGTAAAGCCGGCCTAATAACCCCAGGACCAGTCCTAAAATAACCAGGTGCCAGTACAAGCCCGTCGGCAGCATCTGCTGGTATTGAACCGCCAGAACCGGACGCAGGCCAAAGAAGGTCAATGAAACCATGTTTGAGCACAGGGCACTCACAAAGGTCGCCAGCCAGATCACCGGTGAGAAGTTATGGTAAACCTCTTCCAGAATAAAGATAGTACTGGCAATCGGCGCGTTAAAGGCCGCGGACAGACCGGCAACCGCCCCGCTGGCAATTTCAACCCGTCGGTTTAGTTCACCAGCATGGGACTTCTCGGCAACCCCTTGTCCAATGGTGGCCCCGAGCTGGATTGATGGTCCTTCCCGCCCGAGGTAGAGTCCCGAACCAATTGCCAAAATCCCGCCAAAGAACTTTCGCCAAAGGACTGGCCACCACTGCTCATCAAACTGACTCGTCAACTGACCCTCTACCTGGGGAATCCCGGACCCCTTAATATTGGGGTAGCGCTGGGTCAACCAACCGAGGGCCAGGGCAAGGATCACCGCGCCCACTGCCCACCAAATTAAACAGGTCGGGTGGTGGTGAAAGTACTGAAAACAGGTCATGACAAAATTAAGCCCCTGTTGAATAGCCAGCCGAAAGAGGCTCACTACTAGTCCAGTCAACAACCCCACTAAAATGGCGCGGAGGACGTGGATGAACTGGGGATGTTGGTATATGAAGTTGTCCTTGTGCATACGACGATGTTCCTTTCCACTATTTTGAAAACTAAGTGCCATTGTACTACAGAATGTGACCATGATGAAACAGCTTATTAAAGAAAGCGGCCTCCAGCTTCCGAAATTCTGGACGCTGAAGACCGGCTTTAGCTTTTCAAATGTTATAACCTTATCATTTACTCAGACCCGTTCCCGACTGAAACCGTGCCGAATAAGGTAGACAACCACCGCAAAGATCAAAACGACGGCGCCGACGATAACTGACACCCGGGTATCGGGGTTGATAAACATGAAGATCACAATTACTACCAGCATGATGAACGCAAAGTAGTTAGAAAATGGGTACAACGGTAATTTGAAGGGGTGGTCAGCCATGAGGTCTGGGTTATTGTGGCGGAACCGTAGCTCAGCCATCAAAATAACAAACCATGGGATCATCCCCGGCAAAACAGAGGAACTGAAGACAATCACGAACATGTTTGCCGTGGACTTGCTGAAGACCGTTGCAATAATATCAATAATGAACCCAATCAAGATTCCCCCAGAAATACCAAGGATAGCGGCATGGGGAACCACCCGCTTGGACAGGCGCCCAAAAACGCTTGGCGCATCCCCTTCGTGGGCTAGCTTAAACAGCATCCGGCTGGAACTATAAATTCCTGAGTTAGCACCGGACAACGCCGCCGTTAGCACCACGAAGTTGATAATTGAAGCCGCTGCCGTGATCCCAACCTTCGCAAAGGTTGATACGAACGGGGAACCAACGCTGCTCAGCTTATTCCACGGGTAGATGGTAACAATCACAAAGATGGCCCCAATGTAGAAGATCAAAATCCGCAACAATACTGACTTAACTGACTTAACGATCGCCTGTTGGGGGTTAGCAACCTCCCCAGCCGAGATCCCGAGCAACTCGATTCCTTCGTACGATCCGACAATGATCGACATTGAAAAGAAGAAGCCCGAAACGCCACCGGTAAAGAAACCACCGTGGGCCCAAAGATTACTAAACCCGGTTGGGTGGCCCCCGTTACCAAAGCCGAAGAAGATCACCATAAAGCCCAGCAGGATCATGAAGATAATCGTGATTACCTTAATCATCGCAAACCAAAACTCGAGTGACCCGTAGGCCTTGGCACTGGCAAGGTTGGCCAGGACTAAGAAGACGATGATCACAATCCCGGCAATCCACGTGTGCATGTGGGGCCACCAGTACTTAAGGTACTCAGTAGCCGCCACCACTTCCGACATCCCCACGACAATGTATTCAAAGACGTTGGCCCACTTGGCAAGGTAGCCAGCTAGGGGGTGGACGTATTCGGTAGCATAATCAGCAAAGGAGCCGGTCCCCGGGTTAACATAAATCATCTCTCCCAAGGCCCGCATAACAATATAAAGAATAAGACCAACAAAAGCATAGGCTAGTAAAACGGATGGACCAGTCCACTTGATGGTCGAGGTCGCCCCCATAAAAAGGCCGACCCCGATGGCCCCACCAAGCGAAATCATTTCCATCTGTCCGGCCGTCATTGACCGCCGTAACTCAGGCGCTGATTTCTTCATCTCTAATCAGATTCCCTTCTCTTAATCATTTATCAGTTTCAAAGTATATTATAATTTTGCTGACTTTTCTACATTTTTCTAATCTTTCTTTAATTATTTTTGGGAAAACGCTGATTCAACTTAATTTAAATAAGGAAAGACGGCTAATCGTGCTAATTTCAGCCCCATTAACCGTCATAACGTTACTATTCTACTGTTATCCGTTTCTTGACCAACTGCTGGACTGCATTGGCCGTGACACAGTCGTTAATCGCGGCATCGACTAACCGTGCACATTCATTAGTATCCAGCTTGGCCATCAGCGCCCGGGTACGCAGGATAGAGGACGCCGACATTGAATACTCATCCAATCCCATCCCTAATAACAGGGGCAAGGCGAAACGGTCACCCGCCATTTCACCGCACATTGCCACCTTCGTATCATGACGGTGACCAGCATCAATCACGTGCTTAATCAACCCTAAAAAGGCCGGATTCAGTGGCTGGTATAAGTAGGAAACCTCATCATTCCCCCGGTCAGCCGCAAAGTTATACTGGATTAAGTCGTTGGTCCCGATGCTAAAGAAGTCAACCTCCTTGGCAAACTGATCCGCGTTGATCGCCGCTAGGGGAACTTCAATCATCATCCCCAGCTTGATATCGTCCCCCAGTCCAGGACGCTCTTTTTGCAGTTCAGCCTTGCAGTCATTAAATATTTTCTTGGCGGCCCGTAATTCCGCAATTGTACTGATCATGGGAAACATAATTGAAAGTGGTCCATACTTAGACGCCCGGATTAAGGCCCGCAGCTGGACCCGGAAAATTTCGGGATGCTTTAAGCAAATCCGGATCGCTCGGTAGCCTAAAAAGGGGTTCATTTCCCGGGGGAGGGGTAGGTACGGCAGTGGCTTATCACCGCCAATGTCCATCGTCCGCACCACCACCGGCTTGCCCTGCATATTAATCAATGCCTGGCGGTAAGCCCGGTATTGCTCATCTTCAGTCGGCAGGTGGTCACTCCCCATGTACAAGAATTCAGAGCGAAAAAGCCCCACGCCGTCGGCACCCTGACGGAGGGCATCCGCCACATCATTTGGGTCACCAATGTTGGCCGAAATTTCAAAACGTTGGCCATCACGCGAAATCGACGGGGCATGAACCATGGCCGCCCATTCATCCCGCTGCTGGTCCAGTTTCTGGGCCTGGGTAATAAAGTGGTCAATTGCAGACTGTGACGGGTCAACGGTCACGGTCCCCTTCAAGCCGTCCGCAACAACGATCTGACCGTCCTTAGTGCTCTTCGTCACGTGGTCAGTTCCAACCACGGCAGGAATCCGTAATGTCCGGGCCATAATTGCAGCATGGCTCGTCCGTCCACCCAGGTCCGTCACAATCCCCTTAATGTACTTGGCATCCATCTGGGAGGTGTCTGACGGTGTGACCTCATGGGCAACGAGGATTACCGGGTGGTCGATTGCAGCGATGTCTGGTAGCTTTTTCCCCAGTAAGTGGCTTAGCGCCCGTTTGGCCACGTCACGAACGTCCCCTGCCCGCTCCTGGATATAAGGGTCACTTACCTGGGCGAGGGTGGCCGCAAACCGCTGGGTCACCTGGTCCACCGCCTCTTCTGCACTTACCTGCTGGTCGATCAGTTGTTTAACCTGCTTTAACAATTCCGGGTCTGAGAGGATTTCGATATGGGCATCAAAGATCGCCAATTCCTCAGTCGACAGGCGGCTATGAGAACGTTCCTTTAACCGACGAATTTCCGCAATTGACTCATCAAACACCTGCAGCACCCGCTTATATTCAACCATTGGGTTATCGATCCGCCGTTTGGGGTAACTAAGGTCCGGTGCAACTAGTCGGTAGGCTGGGGCGATCCCAATCCCCTCACTAGCTGCAATCCCCTTAATCTCTTTTGCCATCGCTCTTCCTCCTCAATTTACCGCCAGCCGTAGTGACGGTGATTCCATACTATTATAGCGCAGCTCCGTCAAAAGCAAAGCGGTTTCACAGACTTGACTAAAAGAAAAGGGGCTGTGACATAAGTTCCAAATAATTAATGGAGTTAGATGAAATCTTCGGATTTCATTTAACTCCATTTTCCCTTAAAATATTAGTAAAGGCAGATTGTAAAATTTAAGTTGAACATTTAAATGGACAGAAAAACCCATCAAGGTCTTTAATGGTGTTACCACACAATCCATTAGAAAGAAGGACCTTGATGAGCACCACTATTTTATCATTCCAGAACCGTGTTGTCATTGAAACACTTCATAATGAAGGACGTTCCTTGCGATACATCGCTAACTACTTAGGCTTTAGTAAGACCACCATCTTTAACGAACTTCACCGGCTAAATAGTGAGTACCGGGCTGAGCTA
>DXAF01000037.1 GCA_019117185.1 Candidatus Limosilactobacillus intestinipullorum
CGTTCAAAGTCAGTTTGCGCTAGCTCAGCCCGGTACTCACTATTTAGCCGGTGAAGTTCGTTAAAGATGGTGGTCTTACTAAAGCCTAAGTAGTTAGCGATGTATCGCAAGGAACGTCCTTCATTATGAAGCGTTTCAATGACAACACGGTGCTGGAATGATAAAATAGTGGTGCCCATTAAGGTCCTTCTTTCTAATGGATTGTGTGGTAACACCATTAAAGACCTTGATGGGTTTTTCTGTCCACTTAAATGTTCAACTTAAATTTTACAATCTGCCATATTCAATAATAACTATTGAAAAGGGTGATTGATATGGCACAAATTAATATCAAAATTGATGATGACTTAAAACAGGGCGCAGCTAAAGTTTTTTCGTCAATGGGCTTGGATTTGTCCACTGGCATTAAGATTTATCTTAAGCGAGTTACACAAGATAGCGAGTTACCGTTCACTCCCCAGGCAACGTCAGAACTTGATCAGGCCATCGCATAAGCCGATCGGGGTCAGGTAGAAATGTTTGATAACTTTGACGAATGGGCGGCATCATTAGATGAAGATTGAGCAAGTACCGACTTTTAAGCGTAATGTAAAGAAATTAAAACGAAAGCATTACGATCTAGAAAGATTGAAGAAAGTTGTTAAGCTAATAGTTGAAAATAATATAGATGAACTAAAGAGGAAACATAAACTAGGGATAATCAGAGGAACTCATCCAACCGTTTGGCATGTTCGTGTTGACAGAAGCGACAACGATGACTGGGTCCTTTGCTACAGAATTGAAAACGACCAGTTAGTATTATTACTACTGACAACGGGCGGTTATGAAGTCCTCAAGCATATTCCATATAACTAAGGCGATGGCAGTGGCTATCGTCTTTTATTAGGCTCTTTGGCTCTTCGTCAAGAAGTATAGGAAAAATTGAATAACTTTTAAGCTATACTATATTAGTTAGATAAAGTGTTGCTCAGGTAAGCGTTCTACACCTGTAGGAACCCTCATTGAAACGCGGCTAGCCTTTAGGAAGCACAAAGAGTGGCTCTAGCATTCGGAAAATCCGGACGCTAGAGCCACTTGGGCGCGCTACAGTATTTTTCTTTTTATGGGGGAGTTTTGTCACAGCCCCGTCGCCTTTTTCTTGCTAACAATGCCTATATATATTCTAAGCACCAACTTACCCTTGGATGTAATCAATCACAAACTTCGTCAGCGGGGTGTGGGACCACTGGTCGGCCGTCTGCTTTAGGGCCGACCAGAAGGCTTCGTCTTGGATATGCTGGAGGATTTCGACCGCCAGCGGGGTGGTGTTGCTGATGATGATTTCATCCTTAGTAATCGTTCCTTGGAAGACCTGGGCGTTGATTAGCTGAACAAAGATTTCGTGGATGGCCTGGTCAACTGTTGCGGGATCGTACTTATCAACCACGGCCTTAAATTTTGCGTTTCCCTTGCCGAGTTCATGAATGACCACCTGGTCGTAGATGGGGATCATGCTGGCTGTCTTATCAAAGATCACAAAGTAGGTAAAGAGGTAGTCGTCAGTATTCATTGTCAAAACATCCTTTCATTTTATCGATTGTATCATATTTTCTCCCTGGCTTACGGTACTAAATTCGGGTATAATTGGTACGAACATATGTTTGAGGAGGAACCACCATGCCAGTTGCCAAAGATCAGCTAATAACCGCTAGTCCAGTTCAGATCTCATCCTTTTTACCGTTTACCCGGACATTACTAACCGATCGGCAAGCACAACCTACACCGACTTATCAACCGCGGACTAAAGCAGCACCAGTTCAAAACCTTAACCAGCTACGGACCGTACTCAATAGTGATGCCCGTCTGCTGATTTTGGATCTTGAGTTCTTCCAAGTCGGCCAACAGCGGCACATTTCCCAGTTGGCGGGTCGGCTCTATGACCAGCCGGTAAGTTTTAATTATTACTTTTATCATGACCAACAGTCGGGCAACCGGCAGTTGCAGTTCCTTCGGCGCTATGACGTGCCGCTTTCTCAGGCGCCCCATTTTACCATCAAACATCAGCTCCCCCGGGTAGTGGCGCTGGTGGACCAGTTAGCCCCGGACTACATCGTCAGTTGGGATAACCACCTCGACTTTAAGGCCCTCCAGGCTGCAGCGGACCGCCAGTGCCTCTCCAAGAACCGCCGCTTTTGGAATACGGTACAGTCGTTAGACCTGGAACAATTAATTGCCCAGCAGGTCTGGCAGGGACAAAAGACGCTGGGGTTAAAGAAGATGTGCCAACTGCTCAACTTGCCAGCGGTCGAGTTTCATAAAGCCCACAATGATGTTAAAGCGATCGAATGGCTTCTGAAGTTTTATGCCCGCGACCTGGGACAGGAGCTGCTATGAAATAAGAAAAGACTGAAGAAGATTCCCCAGTCCCATTATCTAATATTATTTTTTCCAGTCCATCACTCGGTTGTTTTGCTTGCTACTTTGACCAATCAACTGGTTATTGAGGTAAAACTTGGTCTTCATCCCCTTGTGGACGTCGCTTTCAGCCAACTTCTGCTGCTGGTCATCCATCAGGGTCCCGATCACACCGTTTTGCAGGCTATCAATTAGCAAATCCCGGTGTGGTTTACTCAGCTGGTAAAAGTCATCATTGACCGTTACCTTGACTTGCTTATTGCCGAGGTACTGGATGTTCTTAATACTGGTGTAGCCGTCGAACTGCTTGTCATTAGACTCGTACTGCTGGCAGTTGGCCAGGTAGGTGGCGATGTCACGGTTAGCGATATCGATGTTCTCCTGGCTGGCGGCAGCCACGGTCGGCACAGCGTTCGTCAGACTATTGGTGGCAACTATGGCCCCGCCGAAGCTAAAGCAGGCCAGAGCCGTAATCGTGATGTTCTTAACTTTATTCATGTTAATCCTCCTCATCTTAAACACTGTCTATTATGACTATTTTTAGCCCACTGGGTAAGTTAAATTGCGGTTGGCGTTCACATTTAGTTTAAAGTTCGTTAGAATAGCCATTGGTGATTAATTTGATAAAAGAAGAACAAGAGAAAAAACGGCTGGCGAGCCGGCAGACCGTTCAGCAGCGCCTGGCCCGCCTTCAGCAAAAAGAAGCGGTCGAGTTTAAAGAACACCTTGACAACCTTAACGATGGGGTGATTGCCATCATCTTAACCGTGATGGTTTTAGAAGTGCCACTCCCGAGCCAGGCCGGGGTCTCCTACCGCAACTTCATGGGGTCGATCTTTATCTTCCTGGTGAGCTTTTTTGTAGTGGCGAACTTCTGGTATGACCTTAACCGAATGTTGCTGGTCTTAAACCGGGTCTCCAAGAAGATGATCGTTAATGACTTTATCTTCTTGGCAGCACTATCGGTGATCCCGATGTTAACTAAGTGGATGATGCTCGAACCCAGTAGTCTGGCAGTATTTGACTATGGAATTGCGTATTTTATTGCCAATCTCATGAAGTTAATTATTTCTGCCAATGCCTGGGAGGAGTTATTTAACGAGGTGGAGGGGAGCCCGCACATGTTTTCGATACGGCTGGGGCGCCGGTTGTTGATCGTTTTGATCATCAATGCCGTCTTAATCTTTCTCGCCTACGTCATGCCACGGTGGGACCTCTTAGCCTACCTATTATTAACAATCTACAACTTCTTCTACCCAGAGAAGACGGCGATTGACCAGCAGGTAAAGTGAAGGGGAACTCTCCCACAAAGAGCAAAATGCTACAGAGTAGTACACGAAGGGACCTTTAGCATTCGGATTTTCCGAAGCTAAAGGTCCCTTCGTGCTTCCTAAAGGCTAGCTGTGCGTCGACGGGGGTTCCCTCGCAAGACAAACTAGCAAGCTGGTTCTATCTCACTCTTGTTCTACCGCCAACAAAAGGGTAGAATGTATAACCATGGAAACGATTTCAAGGAGTGGAGCTAATGAACGGTTTTAATGGTGAGTTTTTTGGTACGTTAATCTTGATCTTGATTGGGGGTGGGTGTTCGGCGAGTGTGAACCTGAAGCGCAACTATGCCCACGCCAGCGGTTGGTGGTTTGTCTGTGTTAGCTGGGGATTGGCGGTGACGATGGGGGTCTATGTTGCTGGACGATTGGGATCAGCAGGGCACCTCAACCCGGCGGTGACGATCCCGTATGCCATCTGCGGACTCTTCCCGTGGCGGCAAGTGTTACCCTACCTGGCGGGACAGTTTCTCGGCGCGTTCGTCGGGGCGGCGCTGGTCATCGTCTTTTACTACCCGCAGTTTAAGGCTACTAAGACGGTTAAGGAGGGGAATAGTGTCGGCATCTTTGCGACCCGGCCGGCGATCAGGGCAGTATTTTTCAATTTCTTCTCGGAAGTGGTGGTGACCTTCGCCTTTATTTTTATCCTATTAAACCTTGGCAACTTTACGACGGGGATGAAACCATTCATCGTTGGCCTAGTGATAACCGTTATTGGGACTGGTCTGGGGTCTACAACTGGGTTTGCCTTAAACCCAGCCCGTGACTGGAGTCCCCGCCTGGCCTACACAATCCTTCCCGTCCCCAATAAGTCGTCGGCGGAATGGTGGTATGCCTGGGTGCCAATGGTGGGGCCACTGACGGGGGGATTGCTGGCCTGCCTGTTAGAAACGGCCTTACTGTAAATTGGTCTAATTATTAATTATCATTAAAAATGGTTGACTAGTGAACTATAAAATGACAAAATGTGTTTGTGAATATTGATTGGTCTATTTAAAATGGCAACTGAAAGGAAGATCGTCGTGCAAACACTTACGCATACGGGACTGTTTATTAATGGAGTTAACCGCGGTAACTTGAGCCGGTTGGCGGTGCGCAGCCAGGATGGCCTGATTTTGAGTGATGCGACGGTTGCGGCCCTGGAGGCGGGAACGTGGCACTTGTCAGCGACCGTCACTAACCGGGTACTGACCCCAATTAACGGTGACGATGTGGGTAAATTACAACAACGGGCGGAACAATTGACCCTGTGTGGGGACAACGTTTGGGTCCAAGTGCCAGTGATGACGGCTGGCCAGTTTAACCGGGGCCTTATTCAGCAGCTGCTCAGTGAAGGCGTCCCGCTGGCGGTTAATGGGGTCGCTAGTAAGCAGCAGGCCTACCAGCTTCTCATGATCGCGCGTGACTACCCGACGCCATTGCTGATCAACCTTTGTCCCGCAATTGCCCACTATGACCTGGTAGTGAGTGTGGCCCTGGCCCACTTGCTTCCCCAGGTCCAGGTGGTTAGTCCCGCACCGACCATGGCTGATTTCTGGGCTGGCAGCGACCTCCAGCTCGATGGGATGATACTAAGTCCACGGCAATTTGCGGCCCTGCAGTTCCTTGCTGCATCGGCTAGCGGCCAGACCTGTAGTCTGCGGACGCGCCAGCAATACGAATTAGTGATGGGCTAAACACGAGTAATAAAAGCGACTTTCCGCGTTCGGATTTTGCCGAATACTGAAAGCCGCTTACTTTTTAAAATTATTTTCTGGTTTCGTACCGGGGCCGAAAGATGATCCAGATCCCGATCATGTTCAACAGGAGGATTAACCCGGTGACGGCAAACACCATTGGGTAGTTAAAGAGCCCGGAAATGACGGAACCAATCACTGAACCGAGCACGGCGCCAACCGCTTGAAAGGACTGGTTCAGGCTGAAGATCCGTCCAAAGGCCTCCGCCGGAACGTCGAGGGTTAATACCGTCTGAATGGCGGGGGTCAAGGCGGCGTTCGCCAGGCCAAGGAGGAAGCGCCAACCGGCTAGTGACCAGGCCGAGTGGGTAAAGGTCATCGGGATAAAGAGGATGAAGGCCACCATTAACCCGGTCCGCAAGACGACCTTGGGTCCGATCCGGTCCATCGTGTGGCCGACCTTGGAGGCCGCGATTAACGTCCCCAGTCCCGGGGTGGCCGCGACCACCCCAGCAACGAAGGCGATGTTACCGTGGTTATGCATCAGGGACTTGACGTAAAGACTGATGATTGGGGTAATCGACATCGAAGACGAGATCACAACCATCGTGGTGAAGAACATGGCGACGATTACGACCGGGTTGTCAAGTTCCCGGAAGATTTGGCCGATCGGTTTCATCTTCTCCTTCTTAATAGGGGTAAAGTGCTCCTTAACTAAAAAGGTCGTCCCTAAGAAGGTAAGAAACATCAGGGCCCCGGTGATGAAGAAGGGGATCCGGTAACCAAAGGCCCCGGAGAGTACCCCACCGAGTAGGGGACCAACGAGGTTACCGGCCACCCCGGCAGTGGTCATCGCTGACATTACCCACCCGGAATGGGAACGGGGCGTTTCGCCCGCCATCAATGCGGTGGCGTTGTTGATGTAACCGGAAAAGGCCCCCTGTAAGAAGCGCAGCCCGATGATCCACCAGACGGACCGGGCGAAGCCAATGCAAAAGATCGTGCAGGCCATCACTCCTGCGGCCCGCATACACATCAACTTGCGTCCTTTCCGGTCGGCTAGGTTCCCCCACATTGGGGAGACGATTGCCTGGCTAACGAAGGTAACCCCAAACGCCAGCCCGGAATAGATGTTTAATTGAAAGTGGCTAAAGTGGCCGAGCTCACTGATGAATAGTGAGATAAACGGCATCGTCATTGAGTAGCCGGCGCCGGTAATGAACGCGCCCAACCACAGGATATAAAAGGTGCGGTGCCAGCCGCTGGGATACTGCTCCTTTGACTGTGCAGCTTCCATAGATTCAATCATCTCCTAAAAGTTAATCCTGCCTATTGTAACAGATATTAGTGATGCTTACTAATTGAAAGGTAGTAGCCAAAGGTCGCCAGCATTAAGAAAATCAAGATGACGGTCACCCACATTGCTAGCCGGATCCCGGCAACCAGGTTCTGGGGGATCCCGGAAATGACCACCAGCATGGTGACCGAGACGGCCCCGGAGACCTGGCGAAGGGTGTTATTTAACGCCGTCCCATGACTATTTTCGGCTTGGGACAGACCGGAGAAGGCCTCGGAAAGGCCCGGGCTAAAGACGAAGGCATTACCAATCATCCGGATAGCGTAGGCGACCGTCAATAGTGCGACGGAGGAGTGGGCGGAGATGGTAACCAGCGGGTAGGAGGCAACCAGCATTAGTACCCCACCGGTAATGACCAGCCACTTGGGCCCGTATTGGTCGTAGAGGCGGCCAATGTAAGAGGCAGCAACCCCATTACAGATGGCGCCGGGCAAGAGGATCAACCCAGAGTTAAAGCTCCCCATCTTTAGGATGTTTTCGGTGAAAATGGGGATTAGCTGCTCAGTTCCCAGCAGGATCATGAAGGCAAAAATACCGACAAAGGTCATGAGCCGGAAAGATGAGTATTTAAAAATCTGTACTTTAAGCATCGGGTTAGTGAGGTGCAGCTGCCGGTGGACAAAGAGGGCGATGATGATCAGGCCACAGATTAGCATTGCCCAACCAGCGGCGCGGTTAATTTCAAAGACGGTCAAGCTGCCCAGTGCCAGGCCAGAACCAACAAAGGAAATGAAGACCGACCAGTAGTCAATCTTAATGTTGCGGGGTGTCGAGAAGTTCTGCAGTTTAAAGTAACCGATAATGAATACCAGGATCATGAAGGGCATGACGGTGATAAAAAGCCACCGCCAGGGAAGTACCTGGAGGATAAAACCGGCGAGTGTCGGTCCCAGTGCTGGCGCCGTCGAAATAACCAGGCTGGAGAGACCCAGGATGGACCCCCGCTTTTCAATTGGGTAGATTGAAATCATGGTGGTCATCTGAAACGACATCAGCATCCCACTGGCCCCCGCTTGGATGAGGCGGGCCAGGAGGAGGGAGTAGAAATTAGTGGCTAAACAGCCAATGACGGTCCCAATGATAAAGGCGCCGATCGTCCAGAGGAAGACGTGCCGGTTGGTAAACTTATCATACATGTTAGATGAAAGTGGGGTGACGATCCCGATAATCAGGGTGTAGCCGGTGGTTAGCCATTGGACGGCGTTAAGGGAGACGTGGAGTTCATGTTCGATCACCGGTAGCGCGGTGACCATCATGGTCTGACTAGCCAGGCTGACGAAGGCCGATAATAAAAGAATGACGGTAATTAGCCGCCGAGTTGCTGGTGTAATGGTAGTACTTGGTTGGTTCACATTTACGAGTTCCTTTCTATAATTAGGTTACCCTTCCAATTTACCACTGCCATTTCGCCATTTCTAATCAAAATTTGCGGTGGGGTGGTGAATTTTCTGTTATCATATTTAATGATCGGAAAAGGAGGAAACAACGGCTTGAAAACACGAATTGCAGTTTTTTCGGATGTTCATGGCAACCTCAGTGCCTTTGAAGCAATGTATCAGGACAGTCTCAAGCAGGGGGTGGACCAGTATTGGTTCGTAGGGGACCTCTTAATGCCGGGGCCTAGTGTGCAAAAAGTCTGGTGCCTGTTTGAAAAAATGAACCCGGCGGTCGTGGTCCGGGGCAACTGGGATGACCTGGTCGTGCGCGGTGCACGTGGGTTGATGGATGTTGATAAGCCCTCCCACGTTTACTTTGCTCGGTTGGCCCAATACGTTGACCGACACGCGCCAGCGGGGATGATTGATAATCTCGCCAGCTGGCCCCTCCACGTTACGAAACAGGTGGGGGCCCTTAACTTTGGTATTTCCCATAACCTGCCCCAGCTGAATATGGGTCAGGACCTGTTTCCCACCAAACCAACGGTCAACTTTGACCGTCTCTTTCAGTTGCCAGGCAGCCAGCCCGTCGACGTCGCTATTTATGCGCATGTCCACCACCAGCTGCTTCGGTACGCTAACGATGAACGAATCATCCTTAACCCAGGGGCGGTCGGGGAACCGTTTAACCACTGGTCCGGGTTGCAGCGGGACTTGCGGGCCCATTACCTGGTCTTGGAAGTCGATGATACTGGGCTAGCGGAGACCAGCTTCCGCCACGTAAATTATGACCGGACGGCGGAGATCGACCGGGCCCAAAGTGATGCCATCCCCTATGCCCAACTTTACCAGCGGATGATGAAGACGGGGCTGGCCTATACCCATGATGACGAGCTCTTGACCCGGTTTAACCGTCAGTATGGCTATGCGGACGAGTACCAACGTTTTGCTGCGGAGAAATTACGGCAAGCAGATTAGTTGCAAATGGTCAGGTAATGTCAGATAATTAATAGGAATAGTTTCGCAGATGTTTAATTTAGTTGTTTGTCGTTATGCATTAAGTTAATTTAATCAAAGGAGAACACACCTTATATGGCAAAGAAGTCCAAGATTGCTAAATTACATCACCAAGAAGCACTAGTAAAGAAGTACGCGGCGAAGCGGAAGGAATTAAAGGCCCAGGGTGACTACATCGCCTTGTCTAAGTTGCCACGTAATTCCAGCGCGGTGCGGCTGCATAATCGTGACCGCTATGATGGTCGGCCCCACGCTTACATGCGTAAGTTTGGTATGTCACGGATTAGCTTCCGTAACTTAGCACACAAGGGGCAAATTCCGGGTGTACGGAAGGCTTCCTGGTAAAAAAATTAAACGGGTAGGAAGATTTGCGTTTTCCGACCCGTTTTTTTGTGTTGCCTAAAAAGTTCTTAGAATTATTCTAAAAAGACTTGATTAATTTCGAAAGAGGATTATACTTATAGTTGTAGTTGAGAATGATTCTAATTAAGGGGAGGATATCAATGAATTTTGTTGGACACGAAATTGAAGACTTCAAGGTAAACGCATACCAAGACGGTGAGACGAAGGAAGTTACCAAGAAAGATGTTCTTGGCAAGTGGAGCATCTTCTTCTTCTACCCAGCAGACTTCTCATTTGTTTGCCCGACCGAACTGGAAGCTTTGCAAGACAAGTATGACGACTTCAAGAAGGCCGATGCCGAGATTTACTCTGTTTCTGAAGACACGGAATTTGTTCACAAGGCCTGGGCGGAAGCTTCTGATAAGATCGGTAAGATCAAGTACCACATGCTGGCCGACCCGGCAGGTAAGTTAGCCCGGATGTTTGACGTCTTAGACGAAGATGCCGGTCAAGCTTACCGGGGCGTCTTCATCGTGGACCCTGATGGCAAGATCCAATCCTACACGATTAATAACATGGGCATTGGCCGGAGTGCGGAAGAAATTCTGCGGACCCTGCAAGCGGCCCAATTCGTCCGCGAACACGGTGACCGGGTTTGCCCAGCTAACTGGAAGCCAGGTCAAGACTCCATCAAGCCAAGCTTAGACCTGGTTGGTAAGCTTTAATCAGAAACCGGGTGAATAATGATGGCAGATGAACACTTATACGACCTGATCATTGTTGGTGCGGGTCCGGCGGGATTGTCTGCCGGATTATATGCTGGCCGGGCGACGCTGGATACCCTGATTTTAGAGGGCGACACGGTCGGTGGCCAGGTCACTACGACCTCCGTTGTTTACAACTACCCCGCCGTGGAAAAGGTCGACGGGACCCAGTTGATGAATAAAATGCAAAAGCAGGTGGCTGACTTTGGAGTGACCATTAAGCATGACCAAGTCGCCAAGTATCAATTGGCTGACGAGGTCAAAGTCCTGGTTGGCAAGAGCGGCCAAGAATATCATGCTCGGAGCGTGATTATTGCGACCGGTGCGAGTCCGCGTAAGGTCGGCTTCCCCGGCGAAGATGAATTCCGCGGTCGCGGGGTGGCTTATTGCTCGACCTGTGACGGGGACCTCTTTACCGGCCTACAAATCTTTGTGGTCGGTGGTGGCTACGCTGCTGCCGAGGAGGCTGATTACCTGAGTCGGTTTGGCAAACACGTCACGGTCCTGGTCCGTAGCGACCACTTCAAGTGCCCACCATTGATGGCGGCTCGTGCCCTTAATAACCCGAAGGTCTCGGTTGAATACAACACCGAGATCAAGAAGGTCACTGGGGATGACTACGTCACGGCGGCAACCCTGGTAAACAACAAGACCGGTAAGGAAACCGTCTACCACGTTGACCAGGGTGACAACACCTTTGGCATCTTTATCTACGTGGGGACCCAACCAGCGACTAAGGACCTCCAGAGGATCATTGACCTGGACGACTATGGTTACATCAAGGCTGACGCCAACGGGGCCACCAACGTTTCCGGTGTCTATGCGGCCGGTGACGTAATTGTGAAGAACCTGCGGCAGATCATCACAGCGGCGTCCGATGGGGCGGTGGCGGCGACGAGTGCCGAACAGTTCATTACCGCCCAAAAGCAGCGACAGGGGATCCCAATTCATGCCGACGTGGCTAAGAAGGCGGCATCGACGGTTGGTCAAACGACGAACCTGGAAAAGCAAGAAGAAGTGACGCCGCATGAAGGCAACTGGCTTAGTGCGGACATTGATAGCCAGCTTAAGCCTATCTTTGAACGCCTGACCAAGGACGTCACCTTAGAAGTAGTCATGAATGGTAGTGACCTAGCCCAACAACTACTTAGCTTCGTGACTGAGTTTGCGGGCTTAGATGACCACATGAGCGTCAAGCAGACCGCAGATGACAGTGCCCAGCTGCCGACCTTAAAGCTCTTGGACGCTGATGGCAACGATACCGGCCTGCACTACATGGGGATTCCAACCGGTCATGAGTTAAATTCCCTGGTATTGGGTGTTTACAACGTTGCTGGTCCGGGACAAACAATTGCGCCGGAAATGGCCGAACGGATTAAGCAACTACCAGCCGCTAACATCCGGATTGGTGTTTCGCTGACCTGTCACTTCTGTCCCGACGTGGTGGCGGCCTGCCAACGGATGGCTTCATTAAATCCCAACATCACGGCCACGATGATCGACCTCCAGCACGATCCTGAATTACGCAAGGATAAGAAGATCATGAGCGTGCCAGCCACGATGATTGATGACTCACCAGTAATCTTCGGTAGTCAATCACTCGAACAACTAGTGGCGGCCGTGGAAGAGTACCAATAAAATAGGAACGGGAGCACGGCTGACCGGCCACGCTTCCTAAAAAAAGAACACTCTGCAAATTCGGCTTCATTTTCCGGATATGCAGAGTGTTTATTTTTTTACAGGTTCTCGTCTGTATTAAAGTTCAGTGCCGAGTAGTCGGTCATCTTGGTAATCAGGCCAAGGGCCAGGCTCTTGTAAGCATTGAGGGTATCGGTAGCAAAGTTGCTGCTCTGCCGGTTTAAAAAGGTCGTCCGCTCGTCTCCAGTGTAGCGGCTTAACTCGGCGTCGGTTTCCTTGATTAGTTGGATGGCAGCCGCCCGTCGTTCTTTTTGAACGTCCTCCAGTAACGGGAGGAAGTCATGGAGGTGGCTGTCAACCAGGACACTGGCGTGCTTGAAGATCCAGTAGGCGGAGTTTAGCTGGGCAGGCAGCTTACCGCGCTTGTAAGGGACTGGGACATCGGTAATCCCGTTGAAGAACGGTACGTAGGTGCTTTGTGCCGCTACCCCGAGGGCCAACCAGTGGATATTCGCCCCGGTGGACCGGCCCATCTGCAGGACGTGGGATTCCTGGGTCTTGGCCAAGCTAATTGGCCGGTACTTGTGGGCAACCGGGCCCTTACCCAGCGGGTCAAAGGCCGTCCCTTCAAAGTGGTTGCTGAGGTAGGCCTGGGCGTCCAAGACGGAGAGCTTTCGTTCCGGCTTCATGATGAAGGGCAATTCACTACTCTCTGGCTGCTCACTCTGGGCGGCCTGGGGGCTAAACATCTGGTGACCGACCCATACCCGGGGCTCACTGTAGACCGCGTCGGACCGGTCCGCCGTCCCAAAGATCTTCCGGAAGTTAAAACTGTCCGGGGAGGGGTTGAGCTGGTGGTCAGCAACGAAGTCTTGGATACCGGGATGGAACATGAAGTTATCGGGGTCATTAAAGTCCACCTCTTGGATGGCTAGCTGGTTGGCAACCACCGCATAACTATCATCCGGGATTCGCTGGGCAACCCAGTAGTGCCCACTCCCGTTTTCAAAG
Organism: Candidatus Limosilactobacillus intestinipullorum; assembly: GCA_019117185.1. Taxonomy (GTDB): domain Bacteria; phylum Bacillota; class Bacilli; order Lactobacillales; family Lactobacillaceae; genus Limosilactobacillus; species Limosilactobacillus intestinipullorum. Next base: position 12,904 of record DXAF01000037.1, read on the forward strand.
TACCAGGCTTCTTCATTATCCGCAAAGAGCACCCCGTTGACTTCGCCGCTACCGTGCTGGGCAATTAGGTCGCCCAGCCGCTGGACCCCTTCGCGGGCCGACTTAACAAAGGGCAGAACCACGGTCACCATGGCCTCTTCATTAAGCCCACTTTCCACCAGGGGATCACAGCCAAGGACGAGGGGGTTGGCGTAGGCACTTTCGGTAGCACTCATGGCCACGTCGTACTCGTTAATGCCATCTTCTTCAAAGAGCCCCTCCTTATCGGTCCATTCTGGTGTGGCGGTGTAGCGGGCGCTGTCACCAGGGAGGTCGATGGCTAGTTTAGTGTCCTTGGATAAAAAGTGGGGGCCGAGTTCGCCGTGCTGGTGGACAACCATGTGCTTCGGCCAGGCAGCTTTGGCGTCTTCGTTGCGGCCGATCATGATTGAACCGTCAATGCTGGCTTTTTTACCGATTAAAATACTAGTACAAGCAGTTAATTTGTTTGTCATCAGGATAGTCGAACTCCTTTTTAAATTGATTTATTAACGTTTAGCAATTGTACCGCGAAATGGCGGAATAGTCGAATGATGTGGGTGATTAAACCCAAAATAATTGCTTGCGCGTTATAATGGGGTCGCTATAATAAATAAGATACTGATAAATGGAGGAGAGAAAAATGGAGCAAGGCGCTGTTCTGATCGTGATGGTAGCGGCCCTGGTAATCCCCATCGCCATGGCCCGCTTTAAGCTTCCGAGTGTCCCCACCGCGGTCGCCGAAATCGTCACCGGTATTATCCTGGGGAAGAGTTTCTTCAATGTGGTGACGCCCAACGATACGTTAAATCTGATGTCAACCTTTGGGGTCATCATGCTGATGTTTTTATCGGGGATGGAAATCAACTTTGACCTGTTTAAACGTCAGCCGGGTAAGCAACGGGACCCGAAGTCACCGGTTAAACTCGCGGTCCAGGCCTTTGCCTTGGTTATTGTTACCGCGGCGGTCCTAGGATTATTATTGCGCGGGGTGGGCCTGTTTAGCGACGTCTTTTTGGCAACGATCCTATTTTCAACCGTTGCCCTGGGGGTCGTGATTGCCACCCTGAAGGAAAAGGAGATCCTGGGCCGGCCGGCTGGACAAACGATCCTCTTGACGGCCGTTTTGGGTGAGGTTATCCCGATGCTGTCACTGACGATCTACGCCTCGATCAACGGGGGGAACGCCGGTCGCCTTTGGTTGATCCTTCTCTTGTTTGTGGCGGCGATCATCCTTTTACGCCGGTTTAAACAACCTTACCTCTGGTTCAACCGGATTTCCAAGTCGACCACCCAGTTAGACATCCGGCTAGCGTTCTCATTGATCTTTATCCTGGTCACGATTGCCGAAACGGTCGGGGCGGAAAACATCCTGGGGGCCTTCTTGGCCGGGATGGTAATGAAGTTGTTGGAGCCGACCGAGGCCACAAAGGATAAACTGACCTCAATTGGTTACGGCTTCTTGATCCCTTTCTTCTTCATCATGACGGGGGTTAAGCTTAACCTGCGGATCCTGTTAACTCATCCCCAGGCCCTGGCACCGATTCCCGTCTTGGTCGGCTGCTTTATCATTGCCAAGCTGCCGGCGATCTTGATTTATCGGCGCCGCTTTTCTGCCCGCAACTCCTTTGCCGGCAGTTTCCTGGTGGTCACGACGATCACGTTGGTCCTGCCATCGTTAGCGGTGGCCCAGGAGCTACACGCGATTACGGCGACCCAGTCCGATGCCTTTACCCTGGCCGCGGTGATTGTCTGCATTATCGCACCGATCGTCTTTAACGCCGCCTACAAGCTGGAAAAGGCGGACCTGATTAAGCAGCGGGTGGTCTTTATTGGTACCAACACTTTCAGTGTGCCGGTAGCTCAGCAGTTATCGAAAAACTGGTACAAGGTCCGGATGGTTACTGATGACGAGGATAATTACAAGACCTTCAACAGTGAAGTGGCCGATCTGACCTACCTGCCCAAGCTGGATGCCGCGGCCTTACGGGAAAAGGAGCTATTTGATACTGACGTAATGGTAATGTGCTTCCCCGGTGATAACAAGAATGCCCGCCTGGCTAAGATGGCCAAGGAGGCGGGGGTGGCCCGGGTGATCGCTGGGCAAAACGCGCCGGGTCGTAACCGGGACAAGGTTGCTAGCTTAGTTGACCAGGGCGTGGAGATCTTCAACACCTTTAACGTCCAGATCAGTGTCTTGCGGTCCCTAATTGAAACACCATCCATTCTGGAGATGCTGATGGATACTGAGGCCGGACTTTACGAAGCGGTGGTCCGCAACCAGCGTTTCGTTGGTCAAGAACTCCACACCCTGCCGTTCATTGACCAGATTACAGTAAGCCGGATTTACCGTAACCACCGGGCAATTTCACCGCATGGGGATACCGTCTTGGAAGCGGGCGACCACATGATCTTTACCGGTGAACGGTCCGCGGCGGAGGATGTCCGGCGGCAGTTACGGCGGCGGAATTAATCGCTTTCAAGGATACCGTTAGCGCTTTATTTATGTTAAGATAGAAAGAAATTGATCGAGGAGGAATTAACATGCCATTAGTTCACATCGACCTGATTGAAGGCCGGACCGACGAACAATTAAAGGGGTTGGTCAAGGACGTTACCGCAGCCATTTCCAAGAATGCCAACGTTCCAGCTGACCGGGTGCACATTGTCTTGAACGAGATGTCCAAGGACCGTTACAGTGTTGGCGGTAAGATGGTAAGCGACAAGTAAGCATTGGAGGGCCACCCAGTTGATTGACGGGTGGCCCTTTCTTTTGTTCCGGAAAGGATGAAGCAATTTGAGCGAACAACAATATATTATGGCCATCGACGAAGGGACCACCAGCGCCCGGGCAATTATCTTTGACCATGCGGGAAATAAAATTGGGATGAGCCAAAAGGAATTCCCCCAATACTTCCCCAAGCCGGGTTGGGTCGAACACGATGCCATGGAGATCTGGGATAGTGTTCAGGCCGTCATCTCGGATGTCATGATCAAGACCCAGATTAAGCCTTACAAGATTGCGGCAATTGGAATCACCAACCAGCGGGAGACGACCGTTATCTGGGATAAGAATACTGGGAAGCCGATCTACCACGCGGTGGTTTGGCAGTCCAAGCAGACCAGCGATATTGCTGAACAGCTGATTAAGGATGGCTACAAGGACATGATCCACGCCAAGACCGGTCTGGTGATTGATTCCTACTTTGCGGCCACCAAGATTAAGTGGATCTTAGACCGGGTCCCGGGTGCCCGGGCCAAGGCCGCCAAGGGGGAGCTCCTCTTCGGGACGATCGATACCTGGCTCTTGTGGAACCTTAGTGCACGCCGGGTTCACGCGACCGACGTTTCCAACGCTAGCCGGACGATGCTCTTTAACATCCATGACCTGGATTGGGACCAAGACATTTTGGACCTCTTAGACATCCCCCGCACCATGCTGCCGGAGGTTAAGCCTAGTTCGGCGATCTTTGGCTACACCGGTGACTACCACTTCTACGGGGTCCAGATCCCGATCGCGGGGATTGCTGGGGACCAACAGGCAGCCCTCTTTGGCCAGGCGGCCTATGAGAAGGGTTCGGTCAAAAATACCTACGGGACCGGGGCCTTTATTGTTATGAACACGGGCTTAAAGCCCACTCTGTCTGATAATGGACTTTTGACTACGATTGCCTACGGGCTGAACGGTCAGACCTACTATGCCCTGGAGGGGAGTATTTTCGTGGCCGGGTCCGCGGTCCAGTGGCTCCGCGATGGCCTCCAGCTATTTAACCACACCAGTGAGTCAGAGCAAATGGCCGTCGATGCCCAGACGACGGGGGGTGTCTACGTCGTACCGTCCTTTACGGGACTGGGCGCCCCATACTGGGACCAAGAAGTGCGGGGGGCAATCTTTGGCCTGACCCGGGGGACGAACCGCAAGCACCTGGTCCGGGCCACCCTGGAATCGATTGCCCTGCAGACCCGGGACGTGGTGGACACGATGGTCAAGGATACCAAGCTGCCACTGACCGCTTTGACGGTCAACGGGGGTGCTTCCCGCAACGACTTCATGATGCAGTTTCAAGCGGATATTTTGCAGACGCCGATTAAGCGGGCCGCAATGGAAGAAACGACGGCGTTGGGCGCCGCCTTCCTCGCGGGCCTAGCCGTCGCCTTCTGGAATGACCAGGAGGAGTTGCGGCGCCTGTCGAAGATTGGTGATGAATTTGCACCGCAAATGGCGCCAGAAGAAGCTGACCAGATTTACGCCGGGTGGCAGCAAGCAATTAAAGCAGCACAGTACTTTAGTCACGGAAAATAATAGGTGAAATCAATGAAACAAATGCAACCTGAACAGTTAATAGCCGCCCTGGGCGAGTTTGTTGAAACTTATCATATGGATGCGGGGGGCCGTTACCAGTCACTATACGCCGAATTACTGTTGCAATGGCAGGCACTCAATAACCTACCGATGTCGTGGGCCGATGAGCGCAGTCGGGTCATGGCGGACAAATATTGGCGGGGGATGAATGCTTGGTACGCCAAGTTTGACCAGCACCGTGAAGAGGCCCGCCAGATTGGGCTGGGACTAAGTAGTCCGATGGCCTTCTTATACTATGGGGTCGCCCAAGACTTTGCCAAGCAGGTGATGGACCAGTTACCACCGGTGGACCTCCACCAGCCGGTCATGAAGATTAATGACTTTCCCTTCCGCCTCCACCAGCAGTTGGCTGAATTTAACCAGTTGGACGTGGAGATGCTGACGATGATTGACGTGCAGCTCTTGATTGAATACTGGCACGTCCTGGCCGACGCGGTCGGGAAGAAGAGCGCGTAATTTAAAATGAATAACCTCCAGTGAAAAGGTTTAGGCCTTTTCACTGGAGGTTATTGTTTATGCAGACAGGATTACCTTTAGTTCTCCTTCAGCCAGGACGTCAGGAACTTAGCCAGTGCTTGGGCGTCATCCCGGTCCAGGCTAAAGGTATTGTCATGGCCCTGTTTTTGAAAGTCGACGTTGGTGAGGAGGAGCTGCAAGCGGTTCGTGGTAGGCTGCGCATAGAAGCTCAGCTCGTTAGCACAGCCATCATCCTCGTCCTCACCGGCATAGCGAATGTTGAGCCAGTGGGTATGGACTCGTCGTTGGTGTTTCGTCATTTTGTCACCCCAAATCTCCCTTCATTGTAGTCGAGCTGGCGGGCCTTTGCAATCAGCCCGCGTTTCCACTGGTAGACGGCCGCTGGACTGACGCCGTAATGGTCGGCGATCTGCCGGTCACTGAGCTGGTGGCAGAGGCAGGCGTGGAGGTAGCGGCGCTGGTTAAGTGAACAGTGGCGGGCCAGTTCGGTAAAGTAGGCGACGTTGAGGACCCGGGTGAGGGCCGCGTCGGCCTGGCCTGGTTCCGTGAGGGGGTCAGCATCGAGTGAAAAGTCCTGGAGTTCACTGGCGTGCTGGTCACGACGCAGGAGGTCGAGCAGGCGCCAGTAGACCCGCTGGTAGGCGAAGGCTAAAAAGCTGGCACCGGGCTTTGGGGACCGGGTGACAAAGTCAGCATAGGCGGTTGCGTAGGCGAGGCAGCCCTCTTGAAAGAGGTCGTCGTAGTTACTACTGAACGGGGAGACGTGGAGCCGCTTGAGGACCCCGTAGATGATCCCAATTTGCTTATCGCTAAACAGTTCTTCTAGTCCTTGGTTAATTTTTTGCGTTGTCATATTGAGAATTTCCCTTCTGGTTAATTCTCAAGAGCTCTTGAGTACCACCCATTGTAGTGACTAGGCACTAGCTGAGCGAACGATAAAATAGCACTAACGGCCCGAAAAAAGGTGTTGACGGGGGTGAATTCTCTTGATATCTTAATATTCGCGCAAGCGCTTACAAATTTAATGAAAAAAAGCAATAGTTTGCGGTTTGAATTGGGGGGTCTTTGTGTTATATAAAGAAGTATTTGATTTTGGTGATATTGCGACGCTGGAGGTGACCAGGGAGGTGGAAGGTTTCCAGCCCCGGTTTGACAACTGTCTGGCCCTGACGGCGTATGATGACCAGCGGACATTGGTGTTGACGCTGGCTGGCCAATTATTGGTAGTTAAAACGAGCCTGGCGGCGTGCCTCAGAGAGTTTAGCCAGTATTATCAGATTCACGGCTATGAGATGGATGTCTACTATGCCCTGGTTCACTGCCAGACTCAGGGATTAATTGCGGGACACTACCGGTTAGTACCGAGTCAGGGGGCTAGTAACCCGCACGTGGTTTATTACAACGCCCACTTCATTGACTCAAAGAGTTATTCTAAGGAACGGCAGCGGGTCCTATTGACCTTAAACAATGGCCATGATTCCTTCCAGCTCTGTATCGATGCCTGTTATAGTAGCTTTGTCCGGATCTTGGCAGCGGCTGAGCTAGTTAGTAAGTACCAACTACAAAATATCGAGGCCGAGATGCGGCGATTGGGGATGCGCAAGGAGCCGGTGGCGATCCAGGGGTCACAGGATGTCTTCCAGTGCCAGCGCGATGCGGACCAGTTCCACACGCATCTCCAATCGATGATGATCGTGGGGATCATCACTGCTGCCTTTGAGAATTCCTATGGACAAAAGCCGGACGCGATTTTCAACCGTTCACTTGCCAGTATCTTAAATTATTCTAAGTTCATTAAAAAGGATAAGAAATGGTGATAGGGCTTTCTACTATGTAATAGACAAGTTATAATATAGTCGTTAATAACTTAACAGACTAATACAAAATGGGGAGTGAGTAATTGATGACTGCAAGATCAAAAGAGAGCGGGTTAAAGTACGCTACTAATATTTTACAAGATCAATGTCAGTCGGTGCTGATTTTCTGGTTGGGTTTTCGACCGCTAAAGATGGAAGAACTGACCGAACTCCTTTCGGACGTACCCAAAGAAGAACTGGTAAGTAAGCTACATGCTTTACAGAACTTAAGGGTAGTCAACCCCATTTGTGACAAGGCCGATTGCTATTCGCTGACGGAGGATGGTGACCAGCTACGGCGCTTGATGATTTCGGTAAGTGTGTGGGGTGTCCAGCAGCAGGATGAAAATGCTGACCGGCAGTCCATGTTTGTCATTGAACCGGAATTAGATGCCAGCATCAAAGATCTTGTAAAATATCGGCAAACCGTTGAAAAGTATTTGTGATTTGATTTTTTGTGCAACCGGTTAAAGGGCCGGGAAGCTATTAATAAAATAATCAAACCCCGTTGACCGACAGCCCACTTGTGAGTAGTTGGTTAACGGGTCTTTTTTTATTCTATAATAGTAATAAGAGGTGATAAAGATGAATCGAACGTTCATGTCTGGCTATTATCAGGGCGTCGTGGAAGTGGCCCCGGCGGCATTGTCGGCCGCCCAGGTGACGGAGTTGGCAGTAACAATGACGATTCAGCACCTGCGGCACGTTGGGGTGGCAGTAACCACCATTCACGACTTCTTAGTTGATGACATTGGCGCCGACGCCCGGCTTGTGGCCCGCTTTATTAACTTGGACGCGGACCAGCTGGCGACCGCCCAGGCCCGGATATTAGCGTTGGCCTTTACCAAATGATTGTTATCGACATTATTAAAGCGGGGTTATGACATAATCTCTACAACCTAGCTAAAGAACGAACATTGCAGTACACAAATGGCCTCCAGTGCCCGGCAAAGCCGAACATTGGAGGCCTGTTTGTGCTTACGGCAGAGGTGCCGCATTCTTGTTTAATTGTAACGATTACTTACCCTGCTTGAGGATGATGTCGGATGGCTTAACTTCACTACCGAAGTATGGCTTCAGTTGGTGGTTGTAGTCTTGCGTGAAGAAGCCTTCCTTGTTTAGCTTAGTAATTTCCTTATTGGACCAGTTTAAGAGGGAAGTATTGCCCTTCTTAACGGCGGGGGCGATGTATTGATGAGGGCCGACGCTCTTAATCCCAACCGTGTACTTAGGGTTCTTCTTGACCCAAGCGTAAAGGTAGGAGTTGTCATCAGCTAAGGCCGCCGCCCGGTTGTTCTTCAAGGCGTTAAATTGCTGGGTCTTGGAGTCAAACTTCATCAGGTTAACCCCTGGTTGCTTGCTGGTGAAGTAGTTTTCGGCGGTCGTCCCCTTGGTAACGATTAACTTCTTACCCTTCAGTTGGGAAACCTTGGTGATCTTCTTGTTCTTTGGTGAAACCACCCCGACGGAAACCTTCATGTATGGCTTAGCAAAGGACACGGCGTTCTTCCGCTCCGGGGTCACGGTGAAGTTGGCTAAGACGATGTCGGCCTTGTTGGAGTTAAGGGTGTCGACCCGGTTGTTGGCGTTAACCTGAACGAACTTAGGCTTAACGCCCAGGTCCTTAGCCATCCGGCGGGCTAATTCAACGTCATAACCGACCCGCTTACCGTCCTTGTTTACCCAGCCGTATGGTGGCAGGTCACCGAAGACGGCAACCCGTAATTGGCCCCGCTTCTTGATGGCGGCAACGGTACTTGCGTTGCTAGCGGCGTGGGCGGTGGACGGCTTGATGGTGCTGGCCCCAATCAAGAGGGCGGCGGCGCTTGCCAGGGTGACCCCGGCGGTAATTACTTTTTTCCAATTAATCTTCATGATGCATGTCTCCTTTAATTAAAAATCCATACTGTTGAGAAATTCGGTGGCCCGGTCGGTCTGGGGGTGGTCAAAGAACTGCTGCCCAGGCGTTTCTTCTAGGATCCGGCCGTTCTCTAAGAAGAGGACCTGGTCGGCAATCTTAGCGGCGAAGTTCATCTCGTGAGTCACGATGATCATCGTCATGTGGTCCTGGTCTGACAACTCTTTGATGATCTTGAGGACCCCCCGGACCATTTCCGGGTCGAGGGAGGCGGTAACCTCATCAAAGAGCATCAACTCGGGGTGCATGGCTAGGGCCCGGACGATGGCGATCCGCTGCTTTTGCCCCCCGGACAGTTCCCGGGGGTAGGCATCGGCGTGGTTACGGAGTTCCACCCGGTCGAGTAACTCCAGGGCCTCCTTTTGAACGGCCGCCTTGTCCCGTCCTTGGACCTTGACCGGCGCTAAGAGGATGTTATCCAGCACGGTCAGGTTCGGGAAAAGGTCGTAGCTTTGAAAAACCATCCCGATCTTTTGTCGGAGGTCTTGCCAGGTCTTGGGGTTGGGGTCGACCTGCTTACCGTGGAAGTAAATGCGACCGTCCTTGAACGGTTCCAGGCCGTTGAGCGTCCGGATGAGGGTGCTTTTCCCAGATCCAGAGGGACCCAGCAGTGTGACCACTTCACCCTTGTTAATGCTGAAGTTGATGTCGTGCAGGGCCTGCCAGTCGCCGTAAAACTTGTTTAAGTGTTCAACTTTGAGAATTTCTTCTGCCATATTTTCACCTACTTTAGTATTGTTGCTTAGCGGTTAAGTGCTTTGCCCACTTGGATAGTGGGTAGTCGATGATGAAGTAGAGGATAAAGATCAGTCCGTATACCCAGAAGACGCCGGTCGGGTAGGTCTGGTTGTTGGCCTCGATGATTTGCTGGCCGACGTTGATAACGTCCATGATGCTAATCATTAGCAGCAGTGACGTCGTCTTGATTACCCGGGTGGCCAGGTTAATCGTGGCCGGTAATTCTAGGCGGAGGGCCTGGGGTAAGAGGACGTAGCGGAAGAGCTGCCACTGGTTAAGGCCCAGCGCCAAGCCAGATTCCCGCTGGTGCTCCGGAACTGATTCGAGGGCCCCCCGGACAATGTCACTAAATTCTGCCGCGACCCAGAGGGTAAAGGCCAAAACCGCCATCCAGGTCGCCGGCCAGTTGACGTTAAACTGGCGGGGCAGGATGTAGTAGACCAAAAATAAGAGGACGACGGTCGGGACGATCCGGAAAAACTCCAGGTACAAGCGGAGGATAAAACGGATGATGCGACTCTTCATTGTCCGGAACATCCCCAGGATGGTCCCCAGCGCGAGGCCCAAGATCAAGGAGAGGCCGGCGATCCAAATCGCGGTCCACAGTCCACCCATGAGACGGAGGAAGTTGGTTCCTTCAAATAAAACGTTAATTCCCGAATGTGCCATAACGGACCCTCCTTTCGAGCCAGTTGAGAATTAGGATCAGTGGAATCAAAATGATGGCATAGGCGACTACCAGGACGAAGAGGTATTCGTTGGACTGGTAGTACATCCCAATCAGGTCCAGGGCGGTGTTGGTTAACTCGGGGATGGCAATCACCGAGAAAATCGAGGTTTCCTTGACCAAAAAGATCACGTTGGCTGCCAAGGCGGGCATACTCAGCGCAAACCCTTGGGGGAAGACCACGTAACGGGCGAGTTGCAGATTACTCATCCCCAGCGCCCGACCGCCGTCGAGCTGGGACTTGCTGACCCCGTTAAAACCACCCGTAAAACCTTCAGCCATGTAGGCACCACCAAGGAAAATCAAACCGACGATGCCGCAGGTTTCAGCGGACATCTTCCAACCGAGCACCGGAAAAGCGTAGTATAAGAAAAATAGCTGGATAAGCAAGGGCGTGTTCCGAGCCACTTCCACGTAGATATCAAAGAAGCGGCTGAGCACCGGGACGCGGAAGTACTGGACTAGGCTGGCGATGATCCCAACGATGATGGCACCGATGATCCCGACCAGCGAGAGCCACAGGGTAAGCTTAAAGCCTTGGATAAAGTTCGGTAGGCTTTGCTGAATTACTGTCCAACTCATCAATCAATCCTCCATTCATAATACTTAGTCAAAGTCCATACAAAAAGGCTGACGATCCAAGTCCAGAATCGTCAGCCTAGTGACTCCCGGGGTGAAGTCGTGGCCCGGGTGAAATTTGACTAGTGAGTACGGATTACTGAAACTTTGGTACGTCAAAAAGCATGTTGGCAATTTTGCAACATGGACAACAAGCTTGACTTGACACAACAAAGTTTGACATGAACTTCGTACCCCTTTCGTAATTGATGGTTTTATGATACCCAGGTTCTTACTATTTGTCAATGACTTACAAAGAATTCTTTAAAAATGAAAGCTGATAGCGGTTACTTGAAATAAGGGCTGAATTTAGACTTTTCAAGTAAAAAAGCATGGTAAAATACTTAAGGGAGCCGCGACACCCAAGTCACAGTTCCCCTAGTAGAAGTATGTTGGCGAAGGTGATTCATAAATCGCCTTCGCCATTATTATAACAAAATTTTTAAATAAAGTATCAAAAGTACCAATAATAATTGCGATTCTTAAGAATTAAGCATTAGCAGGAGGGCGTTAATAAGATGCGGACGAAGATTTCAATACTCTTGGCGGTGGTGGGGATCATCATCATCGTGGCGGCTTTGACCATGACGGGTCAGCAGAAGGTGGCAACGATTGTTCTCGGACTGATCATTGCCTGTGCTGGCTGCTGGGTCTTCTTAGTCAACGAACGGTTCATGAACCAGCACCGCGGCTTTGTGATCGTGGTATCAGTCCTGCTGGTCCTCCTGGTGGTCGGCTATGCAATTAAAATTGGCTAACTATATAAAACGGGCGCAATTCCCCAGTTAATGCTGGCGGAATGCGCCCGTTTTTTAATGATGTTGGTTGACTTAAACCGCTTGCTCGTGGCTCGTCGGTACGGAGAGCTTGAAGTAGTCCTGGAGGTACTTGGCCAGGCCGTTGTGGTCATTATCGACGCTGGTGACGTCATCGGCTACGTCCTTGATGGCCGGGATCGCGTTTTTCATTGCAACCCCGCGGCCAGCAGCGTCCAACATCTCGAGGTCATTGTGTTCATCACCAAAGGCAATGATGTTTTGGCGGGCGATGTTGAATTGCTTGGCAATGTAAAACATCCCCGATTCCTTGTGGGTCCCCCGGTGGATCAACTCCAGGATGTTATAAGAACCGCCCCAGACCCGGGGCTCGACGAAGTCACCATACTTCTCGTTGACTGCCTGAATGATCTTCCCCTCTTCACCACTCCGGTATTCGATGGTTAGCGCAATCGGGTCGGTCGTCAGGTTGTGGCCATTAAGGAGCTGGTCCTTGGTCAGGTGGTCCGGCAAGAATTCGGGCAGGTCCTTGGTGGGGTGGTTAGCCCAGACGTGGAACTTGTCTTCGACCGTGATCGTCTTGATCCCCAACTCCTGGCGGTGGTCAAGCAGGTCCAGGGCCAGTTCCCGGGTCAGCTCCACCGCATACTCCTTATCCCAGGCCTCGTGAGGAATATGGGTGAGGGCGCCGTTGAAGTTGACCATTGGGGTCTTGATACCGATCTGGTCATAGATGTGGCGGGCAATCCGGTAGGGCCGGCCGGTAATAATGCTGACGATGTGGCCGGCATTTGCCGCGGCCCGCAGGGTTTGGATCGTCGCCGTTGTCAGGGCGGCTTGGTTATTTAGTGTTGTCCCGTCAAGGTCCAACGCAATCAAGTGTTGGTTCACAACTGTCACTCCTTCGTTCAAATGCATTATCCAAACATTATACGGGAAAAGTGACCAAAAGTGAACCGGTTTGGCTGGCAACTGGTTTTGTCGGTGGCGAAAATACGGTACAATAATGAAGAGAAATGAGGAGTGAACAATGAAGTTACCAAGTGAATTTATTAGTAAGTACCAGCACCTGTTGGGCGACGAAGCCCCGGCTTTTTTGGCGGCTTTTGACCAGGAGAGTCAGAGTGGCTTCCGGGTGAACCTGCTGAAGGCAGCCCCGAAAGCCACCCTGGCGACCGCGACGGGTAAGGTGGAATACGTGCTGACCGGTTACCGGGGTCCCATTAATGGGAAGTCGTTAGACCACGTTGCTGGCGCAATCTATAGTCAGGAACCGTCAGCGATGTACGTCGGTGAGGTAGTCGACCCCCAGCCGGGGGAACGGGTTCTCGACCTCTGCGCGGCCCCTGGTGGCAAGACTACCCACCTGGTGGCCAAGATGGGCGACCAAGGATTGCTGGTTGCCAATGAAATTTTTCGTAAGCGGGCCCTGGTCTTAGCGGAGAACCTTGAACGGTGGGGGACCCGGTCAACGGTAGTGACCAACGAAAGCCCGGCCGAACTAGAGGGGCAGTTCCCCCGGTTCTTTGACCGGATCTTAGTCGATGCCCCCTGCTCTGGTGAGGGGATGTTTCGCAAGGAGCCCGCGGGGATCGAATATTGGAACCCTGACTACCCGGCCGAGTGTGCCAACCGTCAGCGTAAGATCCTGGCTTCGGCGTTGAAGATGCTGAAGCCGGGCGGGACCCTGGTATATTCGACCTGTACCTTTGCACCGGAAGAAGATGAACAAAACGCCGCCTGGTTGCTTGAAGAATATCCGGACCTGACCATGGAAGAAGTCAAGAAGTACCCGGGGATGGATGCTGGGCGACCGGACTGGGCTGACGGTAATCCCGAATTGACGAAGGCAGTCCGGCTCTTTCCCCACCATCTGCAAGGGGAGGGGCACTTCATTGCCAAATTTAAACTGACGGCTAACGATGGTGCGACCCCGGTAAAGGTGCGAACCAAGAAGAAGCGGGGTAAGAAGAGGCCGGCAAATAACCGGTTGGACCGGGACCATCAGGCGGAGTTTAAGGAATTTTGCCAGTGGTTCATGCCGGACTACCAGCCTAACCACCTGCTAACTTTTGGCGACCAGCTTTACGACCTCCCCGCTGGCATCGACTCGCTAGACGGGCTGACGGTCCTTCGCCCTGGGTTGCACCTGGGGACGTTTAAGAAACGGCGGTTTGAACCGGCCCTTGCCTGGGCGCTGACCCTGCGGCCGGGGATGACTGACCGGGAGATTAGCCTGACGGATGACCAGTGGCGCCAGTACGTTCACGGAGATGTCATCACGGCTGCCAGTGACCAGCAGAATGGTTGGTACCTGTTGACTTGCCAGGGCCTCGCTTGCGGCTTTGGTAAGTTGGTCAACGGGACGGTGAAGAACTTTTATCCCAAGGGACTACGCTTTTAGTGGAAAGGAAGACTAATAATGGAAGAGAAAAACGCGTTTCACGTTAATGGTTACTTAGCCCTGCTCTTGACCATTATCGGGGCAATCGGCGGTGCCTGGTGTGTCTACGGCGGTTGGCACCGGCAGAGTATGGGGCTGATCATCTTAGGGGGCTTGATCCTATTAGCTGTGTTGATTGCCTGCACGTCACTGACGATCATCCAGCCAAATGAGGCCAAGGTCTTGACCTTCTTTGGGAACTATATCGGGACAATCCGCGATGCCGGTCTCTTCATGACCGTGCCCTTTACCGATAAGCTCCGCGTCTCACTCCGGGTTTGCAACTTTAACAGTCAGATCCTCAAGGTCAATGACTCCAAGGGGAACCCAGTGGAGATCGCGGCGGTAATCGTCTACCGGGTGGTTGACACTGCTAAGGCCCTATTTTCGGTTGATGATTATGAACAGTTCGTCCAGATTCAGAGTGAATCAGCAGTCCGGCACGTGGCGAGCGAATATCCCTATGACACCTTTGAAAACGAGCAGGCACTGACGTTGCGGAGTAACCCGACGGAGGTGTCGGACAAACTGGCGGCAGAGTTGCAAGACCGGCTTAACGTGGCGGGGGTCGAAATCATCGAGACCCGGCTGACTCACCTGGCCTACGCCACTGAAATTGCCAGCGCAATGCTCCAAAAACAACAGTCATCGGCAATCCTGTCTGCCCGGAAGATCATCGTGGAAGGGGCGGTATCAATCACCGAGGATGCCATTAACCGCTTGGCTAAGGAGGCAGACTTGGACCTAACCGATGACCAGCGCCTGCAGATCATCAACAACATTATGGTCGCCATCATCAGTGAGCGGGGAACCCAACCAGTGATTAATACGGGAACGAGTGATTAAGGATAATTATCCAATCCGCTTTTACAGATTAATCGTCTATCAAGTAGGGGCTGTGACGTAAGCTCTACAACTTAGCTAAAATACGAACAGTGCAGTACACAAATGGCCTCCAGTGCCCGGCAAAGCCGAACACTGGAGGCTTATTTGTGCTTCCTAAAGGCTAGCTGCGCGTCGACGGGGGTTCCCTACAGGCTTGCTTCGCTTCGAAAGACGAACTAGCAAGCTAGTTCTGTCTCACTCCCTTCCTTTTGTAATTATCAATTTTAAAGTTCGAGTTTAAAATTCGAGCCCGCGTTGTGAAACGTAATTAAGGAGCTCGGGACTAAGTACGTATGCGGCATTGGCTAATCCGGCGTAATCATTAACCCCCAATAGGGCCAGCAAGTGGGTAATTACTCTTGTCCAGTCGGTGACCGTCTGTTCAAGTGCGTCGCTACCTTCTTTTATTAGGATATTAAGGAAATAACCGGCGACCCCACAGGCCTGAGCACCCAGCACGCCGGCTTTCACCACGTCGAGCGGGGACGTGATCCCTCCCGAGGCAATTACCCCCAGTTTAGACTTAGCAGCCCGTGCTTCGAGCAATGCCTCCGGCGTGGATTGTCCCCAACCATATAGCAGGGAAAAGTCCGTTGAGTGATTGCGCCGGTCTTCAATCATCGCAAAGTTGGTACCGCCCCGGCCGCTGACGTTGACTACTTGGACCCCGGCCTGGCTTAGGCGGGTGACGTCACTCTTGTTCATTCCAAAGCCGACTTCCTTAACAATCACTGGTACGTCTAATGCGTCCACCAGCTTACTGATGTTGGTTAACCAGTGAAAGGACCGGTCGCCCTCCGGCATCACCAGCTCTTGGGCGGCGTTGAGGTGGAGCTCCAGTGCGTCAGCATCCAGCATTCTAACGGCGGACCGGGCCTGGTCAACAGTGGCACTCGCACTGAGGTTAGCAATTATGACCCCCGTCGGGTTTTCCTCCCGGACGACGGTAAAGGAGTCCCGGACAGCTGGGTCTTTTAACGCGACGCTAACCGAACCCGTAGCCATTGCCAGTTGGTGTCGAGCAGCGAGTCGGGCCAACTGGCGGTTAACCTGCATGGCCCGTTTACTGCCGCCGGTCATGGCTTCAAGGTAAAAGGGGACCGTCAGTGAAATTCCCGGGGCCAGTTCGGTACTAGTGTTGACTTCTGCCACCGCCGTTTCCGGCAGGGCGGTATGAACCAAGCGGACCTGGTCAAACGGGTGGTCACCGTGGGCCCGCTCGTAATACTTAGTAGCTAGTGACAGGTGCTCGTCTTTACGTTGTGCTTGTCGTGATTCCTTCATATCACTACTCCTCTGGATAATTCTATAATCATTATACATGCTTTGCGATTGAATAAAAAATGAGGCCTGAAATTGAATTCAGCCTCATGATCTTTATTTCAATGGTAGGCGCTCTTGAACCTGACGTTTGACATCAGCGATGAAGTGAACGTTAAGCGGCAGCTGCTCAATGTGGTTCTTGGCCCATGACTTGAGGACGCCCCGGAAGTCGGCCTGGTGGTCAATCGCCACGATCCCACAGTCACCGCCCCCGGCACCAGAAGTCTTCGCCGCCCCGCCAAAGCGTTCGGCGATCTGGCAAAGCTGGTGGAGGACCGGCGTCTCGATGTCGACCCCGGAGTTGTTGCCAAGTTGCTTCAAGAGGTCGCGGTTATAGCGAATCTCCCGCTTAATCTTCTCCAGGTCTTGGTGGTGAAAGCCATCGACCATCCGCTGGATGCAGGCCTTACTTTCGTCCAGGAAACGGTGGTATTCCGCTTGCTGGCGGGCCTTGAAGAGGGAAATTTTATCAACCAGTTGGGAAGTCGAGGCTGGCTTACCAGTCCAGCCAATTAGCAATTCCAGGTTAGCGGGGGCGTGCAGTGACTCAATCTTAAGATCGGGCCAGGGGAGGTCGACCAGTGACTTGATATCAAGGTATTTCCGCTGTTGGGCCAACCACTGCCGGTCAAAGGAGTGATAAGAGATCCATCCCCCGTAAACCGAGGCAGCGACGTCACCTAGCGACCCGTTACCTTGGACTTCGAAGTGGGCGATGGCCGCCAGTTTGAAGATTTCATCCTTGCTGACGGGCAGGTTGTAAAAGCGGCAAAGGGCCTTGACGGTGGCGACAGTTACGGCCGCCGAAGACCCGAGACCGTACTTGCGACCATTTTGACTATCGAGCTGGCTGTCGATTTGCAGGTCATAGATCCGGAGTTCCCGTTCGAACTGGCGGGCGTACTCTTCGGTCACCCGGATTGCTGATAAGATGTATGAAAATGGGTTGTCCCGTTTGTCGACTACCATCTGGTCGCCCATCCGTCGCCAGAGCAGCTGGTCGTTGTGGTACTGGCGACTGAAGATCTGGCCCATCTCCCGGGCTGATTCCTTAATTGTACAGGTGACGAACTGGTCGAGGGCCACCAAAATGGCGGGGTAGCCGTTTTCCACAACGGCGTATTCGCCGGCAATGTAAAGTTTTCCTGGTGCTTTTTCAGTAATCAATGCTGTGTTTCCCTTCTCAATCAATCTAGTTATTCCAAATCTGAATTCCCGGGCCCGGTTTGGCTACCACCAGCCGGTCGGCACCAAATTGGGCGGCCAGGGCCTGGTGGATCGGCTGTCGGTTCTGCCGGTCATATATTACCTTTACGTTTGGCCCGGCGTCCATGGTGAAGTAGCAGGGGATTCCCTGGTCGCGGAGCGCACGGATGACGTTCATAGCGGTAATCGTTTCCCCGGTAAAGTAAGTAAAGCCGGGGTCGGCGGAGAGCGTTAGGGCGTGCATCCGCAAGGCGTTTTGCTCCGCAATGCGGCCGATTGCGTTGACATCCCGGTTGTCAATGGCTTTCTTGATGGCAGCCATGTCGTGGTCAACGATGGCCGGCCAAACCTGGTAATAGGGCGAAGTGGTCACGCTTTGCTGCATTCCATAACGGCTTGAGACCTTTTTCTTAGCGGTATTGATCATCACCGCCATCATTTCGATTCCGAAGTCGACTTTCTCCATAATTGGCTGGGCATAGGAGGTCGCGTCATCATGCCCCCGGCGCCATTCAACCAGCCCCCCGTAAATTGACCGGGTGGCTGATCCGGAACCACGCCGGGCTAAGCGTGACAAAGCGCGCCGGTCCAGGTCCAGCCCGGCGGCCCGGCTGGCGGCACCAGCGAGGGCCGCAAAGGCGGAGGCCGATGAGGCTAAGCCGGCGGCCATCGGGACGTGGTTCGTCGACGTTACCCAGGCCGGGCTGGTGAGGCCACTTTGCTGGCGGACGAGGTCGAGCACGTGATGAACCTTCCGGGCCGCTTGCTGGTCAAGGACGGTGCCGTCGATGGTTACCTGGTCGGCAGCCAAGCGGTCGTCAAAGTCAACCGTGGTGGTGGTATAGAATTCGTCCAGTGTCAGGGACAGGCTATCTGTCTGGGGGAGGATGAGATCCTGGTCCCGTTTGCCCCAGTACTTAATCAAGGCGATGTTAGTATGAGCTCGTGCGGTTGCCATTAGTCAACCTCCTGCTGGTCTAAGGGTTGAATCCAGGTTTGCTTAGCGCCGTTTTCCTTAAGGATGCTAGCGAGCCGACGGGCCCCTAGTGCCGTCCGCATTAGGGCAAACATGCAGCCCCCCCGGCCACCACCAGTTAGTTTAGCGCCGAGGGCACCGTTTTGCTGGGCGACCGCGATCAAGTGGTCAAGGCTATCGTCGCTGACGGTGAGCGCCGCCAGGTCCGCCTGAGCTGCGGTTAGGGCGGTCCCTAATTTTGCCAGCTCGTTATGGGCGAGAAAGTCCCGACTGGCCTTCACCAGCGTGCCAAGGTGTTCAATATGCTGTTGGGCCATTTCCGGCTGGTCGACCAAGAGCTGCTGCACGCTAGCAATGGCTTCCTTAGTGGCCCCCTTAACGCCGGTATCGGCGATCACCATGGTTGCCGACAAGTTCATCGACAATGGCTGGCTTTCCTGGCCCTTGATGTAGTAGAGTGGGTGCGCTGACGAGGCCGTGGCGGCGTCTAATCCGGACGGGCTACGGTGGGTGACCTCCTCTTCAATGTCGGCCAGCGCCAACAGTAAGTCGCGGTCCAATGGCTGCTCGTAGTAATCAAAAAAAGCACGGACAATTGCGACCGCGGTAGCCGCAGATGATCCCATGCCCCGTTCGGCCGGTAAATCACTGGTAATCGTTAAGCGCCAACCATCGTTGTGGCCGGCAAAGCGGTCGACTAGGGCGGTAATTAACTTCTGGATGCCGCGCAATGCCGCGGGTGCCGCATTGCGCGGTCCGTCGAAATAGCGGCTCTTAATCTCTTGTTGGCCGGCTGGCAGCTGGTCGATGGTCACCGTCAGTTTAACGTTGGGCAAGGGGAGGGCAATCGCCGGTTGCCCGTACACAACGCTGTGCTCCCCCATTAAGATAATTTTCGCATGGCTCGTTCCAATCCCCTGTTGTTTCACCATCGTAACCTACTTTCTCAGATAAAATTCCAGACTTCATCATAACTTAATTTTGAAATTTGTAAAAGGGGCCGGTAAAACTTATTACCAAATCTAAATAATTTCGCCGGGGCCGGACCAGGACATGATTGGGCGGAATGGTGTATGATGTTACTAGCTATTAATATAGGTGAAATCCGGTGATAATTTGAATAAAAAAACCAAACAGCGGTCTAAAAAGCGTGACCAAAGTGCTCCAATCTATTCGGTCGTCGATCTGGAGACGACCGGGACGAGCATTAATCACGGTGACCGGATCATCCAGATTGGCTGCGTACTGGTCCAGGATGGTCAAATTATTAATCGTTTTGAAACTAAGGTCAACCCACGGGAGCGGATCCCCCGTTCAGTCGTACAATTGACCGGGATCCGGGACCAAGACGTCCGCAAGGCCCCGCTCTTTGAAGACATTGCGGGAACCGTCTACAGCCTGTTATCGGGGACAATCTTTGTGGCTCACAACGTTAACTTTGACTTCCCGTTTTTAAACGCGGAATTAGAACGGGCTGGTTACCCGCCGTTGCCGATCCAGGCGATTGACACGGTTACCATGAGTCAGATCCTGTTACCGACGGCTAAGAGTTTCCGCCTCCGCGACCTGACGAGCAGCCTGCACATTGAACACGATCATCCCCACAGTGCCGTGTCTGATGCAGAAGCGACTGCCAGCCTGCTGATTGATCTCCTCAAGAAGGTCCGGCAGCTGCCAACCTTGACGTTGGACCAGCTGGTGGAGCTAAAACTAGACTTGCCCCAGCAGACGGCCCAGGTCTTTAGTAATGAACTAAAGTGGCGGGCCGACCACCCCCAACCGCTATCTGAAGACCTCTACGTCAGCCACGGGCTCGTCCTCCACAAGCTCCGGCCCCTGGCGGTTAACAAGCGGGCGGCTACGGTCCGTTATCCCGCCACTAAGCGGGCGAAGCTAAAACTATTTAGCGACCAGCTGGAGTTGCGCCCGGTCCAGTCCAAGATGATGAATAGCATCTACAATAACTACACCCACGATGAACCCAAGAACATGGTGGTGGAGGCAGGGACCGGGACGGGGAAGACCCTGGGCTACCTCTTGCCACTGGCGTACGCGGCTTATCCCGACAAGCGGATCGTGGTCAGCACGGCGACCAACTTGTTACAAGAGCAGATTGCCAATCAAGTGGTCCAACAGCTCAACCGGGTCCTGCCGTTTACGCTTAACGGCGTCGTGGTTAAGGGAAACCAACACTATATTGACCTCGACAAGTTCGTCCACTCCCTCAGCATCATTGAAGATTCTAAGCTGGTCCAGCTCTTGAAGGCCAAACTATTGGTATGGCTCCTTCAGACGACCAGTGGGGACCTCGATGAACTTAACCTGACATCGACCCAGTCGCCATACTTTACTGAGATCCGCCACCGGGGGGTTCGGTCACTTAACCCGGCTGGTCCCTTTTACAAAGATGACTTCCTCGTCCGTCGTGACCGGCGCTTAGACCAGGCGGATATTGTGATTACGAACCACGCCTACCTGGTGGCCCATGCGGACGAACTGGGGGATGGCACCCGGCGGCCGTACTTGGTCATTGACGAGGCTCAACACCTCAGTACCAGTATTCTCCGCCAGTCCCGCCGGCAGTTTAACTTCCAGCAATTACGCACCGCGGTGCACGTCTTAAGCGGCCTGGTCAATAACGGGAGTGACCGGAACCTGACCAACGTCTTTAGCGACCACCCGCTGGGTAACTATAACGTTGAGTTGCTGCGCGAGGACCTGGCCCACGTGGAAACGGCGGTCAACCAATTCCAGCAGGCCCTGTACCGGCAATTCGTCCAGCAGGCCACGACCAGCGTTGACCATGAGTTGATCGAACAACCACTGGCTAACGACCAACTGGCCGACCTCCTCGACGTTGGTGGCCCGGTCATGATGCAACTTGAACAGGCCCTAGGGAGCGTCCAGCTGCACTTTTCGGCCTTGCAACACATCTTTGCCCAGCAGACAAGTCGCTGGTTGGTCAGTGACCGTTACTTGATGAGCCAGTTCCAAAGCCAGCTAGCCAAGCTCGGTGATGCGGACGCGACCCTGAACACCTTTAACGAAACCCTGAAGGAGCACGGCAGCGCCGCGGCCTTTTGGCTCACCATCCGGCAGTCGACGGAGCGCAGTTCCCTAGTCCTCAGCGGGGGCTTGTTGTCTGCCAACCACTTCTTGACTGAGCGGGTCTACCCCTACTTTGCCCAACCACTGTTCGTCGGGGCGACCCTCTTTACGTCGACCCGGTCACAGTACCTGTACCAGCAGCTGGACCTCGACCGCCGGGCCACGCTGACCAAGCGTTTTGCTTCGCCGTTTGACTATGCCCAGCAGGCCAAGGTCCTGGTAGCCAAGGATGCACCGTCACCAAGTAACCGGGGTAACGCGGCCTACATTAACTACCTGGCTGCGACGATTTACCGGCTGAGCAAGCAGACTAATTGCCAGACGATGATCCTCTTTAATTCACTAGTCATGATTGAACAGGTCTATAGCCAGCTACGCGAGACCGACCTGTTCGACCAGCGAGATATCCTGGCCCAAGGCATCACCGGTAACCGGGATAAGATCCTCAAGCAGTTTTCCAGTGGTCACAATGCAATCCTGCTGGGGGCCACCAGCTTTTGGGAAGGGGTCGACCTGCCCCGGACGGCCCTGGAACTGCTGATCGTGACCCGGCTGCCGTTTGATGCCCCCGATGAGATCATGACCCGGGCCTACAATAACTTGCTTAAGCAAGAGGGGAAGAACCCCTTCTATCAATCGGAGCTCCCGAAGGCAACGATGCGCCTACGTCAGGGGCTCGGCCGGTTGATCCGGAGCAAGGCCGATACGGGGGTAGCGGTGATTCTCGACCCCCGGTTAGTGACCCGGCGTTACGGACAGACGATCATGAAGAGTCTGGAACGCGACTACGCAGTTGACGTGCTGCCGACCGACGAAGCCGTGCAAATCACTAATGATTTTATTAAAAAACGCCATTAGTTATCACTTCGGGGATTTTTCTGCTATAATCAATAAGATTGACGGTCGGGGTGGCAAGTTAGGCACCGCGGTCCGAAGAAAGAGGTAGTTCAAGAATGCAAAGTCGACGTGAAGTTCAGCAGGCCCAGAGCCGGAGTTCGGCGGCTCGGCGGCTCCGTAACGTGTTGCTGGTAATTCTCTTTGTTATTCTGGTGGGGTGGTTAACCTACGCCGCCAGTAACCAGCCCCGGCATGCGGCTAAGAAGCAGGCCACCCAGATGGCAGAAAAGTATGCCCACCTGCAAGACCCCCAGAAGTTTTATATCTATAACCGGGAGAGCACCTTCTATACCGTGACCGGGAAGAACCAGCAGGGGCAGCCGATCCTGGTAATGGTTCCCCAAAAGGGCGGCCATATCCGGGTGCTGAAGCAAAGTGCCGGCCTCACTGCCAACCAGGTCACGAACATGACCAAGCAGCGCCGGCACCCGTCGACCATCCTGAAGGTGGCACTGGGGATCTTTAACGACAAGACGGTCTGGGAGGTTACCTACCGCAACCGGAAGGGGCAACTATGCTACGACCTGATTAATTTCAAGACCGGCAAATATGTCCAAGAGATTAACAACTTATAATTAAGATGACTAAGCTCTAACGTTCATTGCGGACGCTAGGGCCTTATTTACGAAATGACCGAGGAGGAAGGAAGATGGCTGATAACGTTTTACAGCGCTATTTAGCAGCGGGGGAGACCCTGATTAGCAACGTCCTTTTGCACCACTACAAAGAGTTGGGGCTAACGACGTCCCAGCTGGTCTTATACCTGCAGTTTAAATCCTACCAGGACCAGGGGATGGTGAATCCTGACATCCGCCAGATTGCCAAGAACCTGGGGACATCGGAGGTCCAGGTCTTTGACCAGCTCCACCAGCTCATTACTGGTGGCTTGGCTGAGCAGAAGATGCAACGGCAGGCGGACGGTAAGGAAGAGGCGGTCTATGACTTTAGTCCACTCCTCGACCGGGTGGCCTTGCTAGTGGACCAGCAAACGAGTGTGGCGGCGGCCGCCAGCGGTGCTAACGAGCGGATGCAAACCTTTAACCAGCTAGAAGCGGAGTTTGGGCGGCCCCTCTCGTCAATGGAGATGCAGATCGTTAACGACTGGCTGGATAAGGATAATTACAGTACCACGATGATTAAACTAGCCCTGCGTCAAGCAGTGTTAAACAGTGCCCTCAACCTCAACTACATGGAACGGATCTTGCAAAGCTGGGACCGGCAGGGGTTACGGACTAAGCACGACATTGAAGAGCACGAGCGCCAGTTCGAAGAGCGGCGCGATAGTGGCCAAAGTAAGCGCCAGTCGGGCCAGCCAAAACCCCGGGGACCGCAAATTCCCATCTATAAGCTCGGTGAATAATAAAGAGGAAGGATTGATTGAATTATGGATAATGGTAAAGTATCCCATGGTGTGATGAAGGGGATTGGCTGGGCAGCCGTTGCGTCAGCCATGTGGGGGATTTCGGGGACGACCCTCCAGCTGATCTCCCAAAACCTGGCAATTCCCGCAACCTGGATGTTGTCGACCCGGACGCTGATTACCGGGGTGATCCTGCTGGTAATCAGCCTGATCCTGTACGGACGGCGGACCTTTGACGTGTTTAAGCACTGGGACACCACGATTTCGGTGGTTACGTACGCGATTTTTGGTCTGATGTTAAACCTTTTGACCTTCTACTACGCGGTCCAGACCGGGAATGCTTCGGCCGCCACGATTCTCCAGTACCTCTCACCACTATTTATCGTGCTGGGGGATGTGGTCATTATGCGCCAGCGGCCACTCCGTTCGGACATCATCGCCTTTGCCCTGGCGATGGTTGGGGTGGTCTTATGCATCACCCGGGGGAGCCTCCATTCACTGGCCTTGCCAATGGTGGCGATCCTGTGGGGACTCGGTTCCGGGATTACGGCGGCCTTTTACATCGTCTTACCCAAGCGGGCCGCGGCAAAGAACCCACCGCTGGTTGTCTTAGGCTGGGGGACAATGATTGCGGGAGTCCTCTTTAACCTCTACCGGCCAATGTGGGTCAATCCCCCGCACGTTTCGCTGACCTTGGTCTTGTCGGTGGGGACCGTGATCCTCTTCGGGACGATCCTGCCATTTGGCCTGTTACTGCACGCTTCTAACTTTGCACCATCGGACGTGGTCAGTATCATGGATGCCCTCCAGCCGATTGTTACTTCTATTCTGAGTGTGATCTTTTTCCACCTCTTCATGAACTGGGTCGAAGTGCTTGGCATTGTCCTGGTCCTCGTTGCCATCTACGTACTGCAGGATGGCCGGCGCCGGGTCAAGGTCTAGGTTAAATTTGATTATAGATCATATGAAACCGGGCAAGTCGGGATGAAACGGCTTGCCCGGTTTGTTTATCTGTAGAATGAAAAAAGAGCCTTCAAATGCTTGAACATTTGAGAGCTCCTTTTAATATAACTTATTGCATTACATACTAGTGGACTGTGGTAGGCGCGGCACCACCATTTCCAGTAGCGTTACCGGGAGTGGGGGCATTATTAGCACCACTATTGTTATTACCGTTGTTGTTATTACTATTGCTTGCACCAGTATCATTCCGGTCGCTTTGCTGGCCATTGTGGTCATTATTACTGAAGACCGAACCAGAAGTGACGATGGAATCCCGGAGCGATGATGAGTGGCTTTCACTCGATGAGGATGAACTATTGTCGTCGTCATCGTCATCGATGGCAGCGTACTGGAGCGCCCACTTGGAATCCTTGATTACCAGTTGCCGCTTACCATTGACCCGGACGGCTTCGACCGTATCCGGCATCCGCCAGTTGGAAGCGTGGTTTTGGCTGTCAAGGTATTCCATCTCATCCTTGTAGAGCCACTGGGCGGAATCAATGTAAGTATCCGAGATGGGACTAGCCGATTGTGGTTGGTCATACCCGGTCCAAACCGCAATTGAGTAGTTCTTGGTGTAACCGGCCATCCAGGAGTCCATGACCCCGGATTGGTTACCACCCGGATAGTTGCTCGTCCCGGTCTTCCCAGCCTGGTTAACCCCGCTGATGTGGGCGGCGGTCCCGGAACCTTGGGAGTCGGTGAACACGCCCTTAAGCATGTCAGTCATCATGTAGGCCGTCGCCTTGTTCATGGCACGGTGGCCATTCGGGCTATAGCGCTTGACGTTACCATCCTGGGTGGTGATTGATGAAATGTAGTATGGTTCATAGTAGGTCCCACCGTTAGCAAAGGCCGCGTAGGCAGCGGAGATTTGTAGTGGTGAGATGTAAAGGCTAATCGCGTTTTGCAGGTTGTCCGGCTTCTTTTGTGAGATGCCCAGACCCTTTAAGAAGGTCGTGGCCCGCTTAATACCGACATCCTGCAGGGTCCGGATGGCAGGGACGTTCCGTGACTGCACGAGGGCGGCCCGCATTGTCATCGTTCCCTTATACTTGTTATCAAAGTCATGGACGGCGGTGTTGGTACCAGGGTAGTAGAACTTGGTATCGGAAACCGACTTGAAGGTTGGCCACTGGAGGTATTCAATGGCCGGCCCGTAATCCATGATTGGCTTAGCAGTCGAACCAGAACTCCGGTTGGTCTGGACGGCCCGGTTCAAACCGTAGATGGTGTTACCGAGCTTCCGGCCACCGAGCATTGCGACCACCTGACCGTTGTGGGGGTCGGTGACGGCCACCCCGGTCTGCATCTTGTCGCTTTGGAAGGATACCGTGTTGTTGGCGGCGTTGTACAGGTGCTTTTGCGCATCCAAGTCGATGTTGGTGTGAACCTGCAGACCGTCGTTGTAAGGGTTGTAACCCTTTTGCTGGAGGTCGGCGAGGACTTCCTTGACGTAGGCATCGATAACCTTCTCGTTGACGTTCACGTCCCCGTTGGAAGTGTTACCGTGCTTCGGGTCCAGGTCCGCAGTGATGCTTTCCTGGGCCGCCTTATCCGCCTGGGCCTGGGTAATGTACTTACTCCGGACCATGGCGTTGAGCACTTCGTTACGCCGCTGAGTGGCCGCCTGGGTATCAGAAGCCAACGGGTTGTAGTAGGTTGGTGACTGCGGCATCCCGGCAAGCAGGGCCTGCTGGGAAAGACTCAATTGGTTTAAGTCCTTACCATAGTAATACTGGGCCGCGGTCTGCATCCCGTAGACCCCGTTCCCCATGTAAACCTTATTAATGTAAAAATCGAGGATCTGGTTCTTGCTGAAGTGGCGTTCAACGTTGATGGCCAGCCAGGCTTCCTGAGCCTTACGCTTGAAGGTCCGGTCCGAGGCCGCCGTTGAAAAGACTGACAGCTTAACCAGTTGCTGGGTCAGGGTACTACCACCCTGCATCCCGGACGAGTGGCCAAAGATGTTGGCGGTTGCGGCCCCCATAATCCGGATGGGGTCGACACCATGGTGCTTGTAGAAGCGCCGGTCTTCGATGGAAACAACGGCGTGTTTTAAGGTCTCCGGTACCTGGTCGCTCTTTACGTACTCCCGCTTTTGCAACCCGAGGCGTGAAATGACCCGGTTTTGGTTATCGTAGATCGTCGTCCCATTTTGGCTGGCCAGTTCGCTTTGACTAACTTTGGGCGCACTCGATGCATAGTAGAAAAATAGGGCGGCACCCGCGACGATTAGTAAGATCACAACCCCGACAATCGCGAGGATGATCTTCTTGACTAACCCGCCACCGCTTTGCGTCTCGTCAAAATCTTCTTCGCTATTCTGACGAGACCTGCGGGTCGGTTGATCATTATTCGGCATGATAAACTCCTTTTTTCTTAGCAGCGATAATTTGGTCAACTGCTTGAAGATATGGTAAACGTGGGTTCAACTGGTAGTCAATTGAAAAACCCGTTCGTTGGATATCGGTTAGCAGAATTGATTTGCGACCACCACTGGCCTGGGCATCCCAATAATGGAAAAGAATGCTTGCCGGTAACAGGTAAACACGGTCTAATTCCGTAAATTTAATAAAGGCAAAGCAAATTCCACCCTGCCGCACACATTCACGCATGTGCCGGATCTGGTGTTCGTGGAAGTTCTTTAACGGAAAGGACCGCTTGTTGCGGGTCTCTTTGGCGTCAAAGTCAATGTAGTAACCCTTGTAGATGCCATTGTAGTCGGTGGTCGAAGGGCGCCTAAAGTAGGCCTCCCGAATAATTGCCGCACTCCGCTTGGGATAGTCGACCTTGACTAACTGGACGGGAGTCGGCTTCTTATGAATAACTGCAATGTGCCGACTAAGGTAGTACTGGTTACTGTGGTTGATCTCATCTTCCAACGACATCCCCCGCTTAGCGTAAATCGACTGGTGGGGGGTCGGTAAATCACGGTTAGCGTGATATGATTGGTGGGGATGCTGACCATTGGGGTAGTGAATAGTCAATGTGCTCACTCTCCTAACTAGCAATATATTATACCAGAAAAAAACATAAATGATTGATACAGAACGGTTACGGGGGCAATTTTATGCGACGGTTATGGATTACCGGCTACCGCAGCTATGAATTAAGTACCTTTCGCGACGACGATCCAAAGATCACGGTGATCAAGCACGTACTTAAACAGCGGCTGACGAGCCTGTTAGATGAAGATAATGATGAGTTTTGGGTGATTACCGGTCCCCAACTGGGTGTTGAGCAGTGGGCAGCGGGACTGGCGGTCGACCTCCGCAAGGACTACCACCAATTAAAGGTGGCACTGATGTTGCCTTATGCCGACTTTTCTAACCGGTGGAACGCTGATAACCAGCGCAAGCTTGCCGACCTTCGTCAGCGGGTTAATTTTTCCAAGGAAGTAACCGCTAAGCCCTACGAGTCACCAGACCAGCTCCGTTTGTACCAGCAGTTCATGCTAAGCCATACCGACCGGCTGCTGATGGTCTATGATCCCGACCACCCGGGCAAACCAAAGTATGATTACCAGGCTGCCCAACACTTTTCCAACCGACAAAATTACCCGGTTGACCTAATCGACTTTGACGAGCTTCAGGAAGCCGCAATTGAATGGAGCGAAGCGGAGCGCGAACGTAAGCTGGCGGAAAGGGGCTTTTAATGCGTACGGCTGAGTGATGGTGGGGGAGTTCACAAGATTGCCCTTGCAATCAAACCTAAATTTGGTAAGATTATTATGTATTATGCAAACTAAACGATTGAGGTGTTAAAGGTTGGATAGCATTAATTACACGCCGCAGGATATCCTGCACAAGCAGTTTAAAGAGAAGAGCATTGGTAAGGGATATGACATGGCTGATGTGGATGAATTCCTCGACAATGTTATTAAAGACTACGACGCCTACAACAAGGAAGTTGACCGCCTGAGCGATGAAAATGAACGGCTGAAGGCCAAGGTTGACGAGCTGAATCGCCAAGTAGAAGTTGGTTCCACCATGCCGAGCCCGGCCAAGAACCAGCAGCCCGTTTCTAATGCTACCAACATGGATATCTTAAAACGGCTATCTAATTTGGAGCGCCGGGTATTCGGTTCCCAAATTAATGAAGGCGAAAACAACGATTCACACTTGCTTTAGTGCGCGTTATCGAATACAATATTACTTTGTAAGCTTTGGGTAATTGAGCACAGCTTTTGTTGTGTTAGGAAGGTCCATGCTCGCACAGGCTGCGATGCCTGTAGTGTTTGTGCTCGCTGAAAAAATAAGGCGGGGCACCGGCTTGCCCGGTGACGGCGGAAAAAACGGCTACGGTTTTACTATGCCCGAGTATTCCTGAAAAGTGCCACAGTGACGATACAACAGGGGAAACCCTGTTGGTGGAACGCGGTAAACCCCTCAAGCGGTAAACCCAAACTACGGTAGGGGAGCTTTGGATAGCAAATTGAAGCGATTCCAGGGGAGAGTTTTTACTCTGAGATAGATGATTACCTCGACCTAGCCATTGCCTGGTGGTTAGGTTACGACAAAACATGGCCTACAGATGCTTACAAGCAGGTGCCCGGTTCGCCGGGCTTTTTTATTTTAAATTTTGACTTGGCCTTGACTTTTAATTAAAAGCTGGTATCTTGATAGTAATCAATGTCCTTTAAGTTAGTCCCGTGAGGCTAGTAAGGTGCGGAATAATGGTATGCCAGTAGACCATCCTGGCGACATTGCCCCTCGACTTCACGGTGAGTCGAGGGGTTTTTCTTTTGGGGCAGACATGAAAGAGGTGTAATGATTGGAGAAGCAAATTATTGACGCCATGGCGATGAAGCGGGCCTTAACCCGGATTACTTACGAGATTATCGAGCAAAACAAGGGGACCCAGGGTCTGATCCTCATCGGGATTAAGACCCGGGGCGAGTTTATTGCCCGGCGGATCGCCAACCAGATGGCTAAGTTGGAAGGCGCCCAGGTGCCGGTGGTCCCCTTAGATATCAGTGGTTACCGTGATGACCTGCAAGATGACCAGACGGTTACGGAGAGCAAGGTGGACGGACACCTGCCGGTTGCCATTGATGACCAGCGGGTCGTACTGGTCGACGATGTCTTTTATACCGGGCGGACGGTCCGGGCGGCGATGGATGCCTTGATGGACCAGGGCCGGCCCCAAATCATTAGTGTGGCCGTCTTGGTTGACCGGGGCCACCGGGAGATGCCGATTCGGCCGGACTTTGTTGGCAAGAACGTGCCGACCGCTAGTCAAGAACGGGTCAAGGTCAATATGACCGAAGTTGACGCCGTTGACAATGTCGAATTAATTAAATAAGGATAACCATTAACTTCGCTCCAGAGAGGGCAGCATGGTTGCACACCCGCAGATTAAGGCGGGGACCAGACTGCCCGGAGCAAGATTACCCCAGGCTTTTTTATTACAAAGGAGAAAATCATGACAGAACTTGTTAAGTTACCACACTTCGTCAGTGTTGAAAAATTAACCGTTGACCAGATCGCCGCCCTGATTGCGCGGGCCGAATACTTCAAGCAGGGCGGCGCAACGCCGGCATTTAAACAACCAGTTTACGTCACCAACATGTTCTTTGAAAACTCAACCCGGACCCACACCAGCTTTGCGATGGCCGAAAAGAAACTCGGCCTGACCGAGATTCCCTTCGATGCGGCTCATTCGTCAATGGCCAAGGGTGAGACCCTCTATGACACCTGCCTGGTGATGAATGCCCTGGGCGTTGACCTGTCCGTTATCCGGGCGACCCAAAATGCCTACTACGAACCACTGATTCACCCCCAAGACGACCAACACCTGGACCTGGGGATCGTCAACGCCGGCGATGGCAGCGGCCAGCACCCGTCCCAGAGCCTGCTGGACATGATGACCATCCACGAACACTTTGGCCACTTCAAGGGCCTGAAGGTGGCAATCGTCGGTGACATTACCAATTCCCGGGTGGCCCGGTCCAACATGGAAATCTTGACCCGCCTGGGGGCAGAGGTTTACTTCTCCGGTCCTGAATACTGGTACGACCATGCCTTCGATCAGTACGGCAAGTACCGGCCCCTCGATGAACTAGTCGGGACGGTGGACGTGATGATGCTCCTCCGGGTCCAACACGAACGCCACGCGGGAGATGCTAACGAGGCCCGCTTTGACGCCGCCAATTACCACCGGGAATACGGGATCAACCACGACCGGTACGACCGCTTGAAAGATGACTGCATCATCATGCACCCGGGTCCGATCAACCACGACGTTGAGCTCGCCGGTGACCTGGTGGAAGCACCGCAGTCGGCCTTCTTTAAGCAGATGCAAAACGGGGTCTTCATGCGG
Source organism: Candidatus Limosilactobacillus intestinipullorum (assembly GCA_019117185.1). Classification (GTDB taxonomy): domain Bacteria; phylum Bacillota; class Bacilli; order Lactobacillales; family Lactobacillaceae; genus Limosilactobacillus; species Limosilactobacillus intestinipullorum. The sequence continues at coordinate 43,919 of DXAF01000037.1, forward strand.
ATGGCGATGTTAGAAGCCGTTGTCCGTGGTCGTCGCTTAGGAGGGTTAGAATAATGAAAACATTAATTCAAAACGGGACTGTTTACACCAACGGTCAATTAGTTAAGGCCGACGTTTTAATCGATGATGACCGCATCCAGGCGATTGGCAACCTGGCGGACTTGGCCGATGAGGTGGGCCGGGTCGTCAACGCCAGCGGCCAGCTCGTCACCCCTGGCCTGGTTGACGTCCATGTCCACTACCGCGACCCCGGCCAGACCCAAAAGGAAACGATTAAGACTGGTTCGGCGGCGGCCGCTCACGGTGGTTTCACCACGGTGGGGGCGATGCCGAATGTCGAACCCGCCCCCGACACCCCCGATCGGGTAGCCCAGATGGTTAAACGCAACCAAGAAGAGGGCAGTGTTCACATTGCCCAGTACGCCACGATCACGACTGGCCGGTCCGGTGACCAGCTGGTTGACTTTGCGGGCGTCAAGGCCGCTGGGGCCTTTGCGGTCAGCAATGACGGTTCCGGGGTCCAGACGGCGGGCACGATGTACAAGGCGATGCAGGGGGCAGCCCAGGCTGGCCTGCCCCTAGCCGCCCACGTTGAAGATAACTCTCTCCTCTTCGGTGGGGTCATGAATGAGGGCCAGCGGTCAAAGGAACTTGGTGTCCCGGGGGCGCCTAGTGTTTCCGAATCGGCTCAGGTGGCCCGCGACCTGGTTTTGGCCAACGCCACTGGGGTCCACTACCACGTTTGCCACATCTCCACGAAGGAAAGCTTGGCCATGGTCCGGTTTGCTAAGCAGCAGGGGGTCAATGTGACCTGTGAGGCATCACCCCACCACCTCCTCTTGGCCGATAAGGATATCCCGGCCGGCGACAGCAACTACAAGATGAACCCGCCACTGCGGGACGAAAGCGACCGGCAAGCATTAGTGGCCGCCCTGCAAAACGGGACGGTGGACATGATTGCGACCGACCACGCGCCCCACACGGTTAGTGACAAGCCCGGTGACTTTACCAAGTCCGCTAACGGGATTACCGGGAGTGAAACCGCCTTTTGCGAGCTCTACACGAAGCTGGTTAAGCCAGGGATCATTAGCCTTGCAAAGCTCCTCGACCTCTTAACCGCTAAGCCCGCCGACCTCTTTAATCTCACCGGTGCGGGCCACCTGGAACCAGGCCAGCCGGCTGACATTGCGATTTTTGACCTGGACCACGAGTTTGAAATTAAGCAGGAAGACTACCAATCAAAGGGGATCAACACGCCGTTTACCGGTGACCACGTTTATGGGGAAACGGTGCTGACCCTGGTTGATGGTCAGGTTGTATACGAACGAAAGGAAGATTAATGATGGAACGCTACCTTGTACTAGAAGACGGCAGTGTTTACGCCGGCGAAGGCTTCGGCGCCGACCGGTCCACCCTTGGTGAAGTGGTCTTTACGACCGGGATGACGGGCTACCAAGAGGCAATTACCGACCAGTCCTACGCTAACCAGATCCTGGTGTTCACCAACCCGCTGATTGGTAACTACGGGGTTAACCTTGATGACTATGAATCACTGGAGCCCCAGATCAAGGGGGTAATCTGCCACCAGGTGGCTCGTCGGCCGAGCAACTGGCGGATGCAAGACACCCTGCCAAATTTTCTTGATCAACAAGACGTACCAGGAATCCAGGGGATTGACACCCGGGAATTAGTCCGGAAGCTTCGCCAGCACGGGACGCTCCGCGGGGCCATTGTCGATGATGTCGCCGACCTGGCCAGCCTGGTGAAGAAGCTCCGGGCGGCCCACCCGACGGCCAACATCATCAGCCAGGTTTCCACCAAGTCACCATACCCGAACCCGGGGACGAAGCGGAACATCGTCGTAATTGACTTTGGAATCAAGCACAGCATTCTCCGGGAGTTAGCCGAACGGGAATGCAACGTGATCGTCCTGCCTTACACCGCGACGGCCCAGCAGGTCCTTAACCTCAAACCCGATGGGGTCTTATTGAGCAACGGCCCGGGAGACCCTGAGGAGATGGGGGCGGCAGCCCAGATGGTGGCCGAAGTGGAAAAGCACCTGCCACTGTTTGGCATCTGCATGGGTCACCAGATCTTCGCCCTCGCTAACGGGGCCCAGACTTACAGGATGAAGTTCGGTCACCGGGGCTTCAACCACCCGGTCCGTAATATCGCTACCGGTGAGATTGCCTTTACCTCGCAAAACCACGGTTACGCGGTTGACCCGGCTTCCGTGGATAGTGACAAGCTGCTGGTAACCCACGTCGAAGTCAACGACGGGACGGTGGAAGGGTTGCGGCATAAGCAATACCCAGCCTTCTCCGTTCAATTCCACCCGGACGCGGCGCCGGGACCGCACGACGCGGACAGCTTATTTGATGACTTTATTAGTATGGTCGACCAACAAAGGAGTGAACGGACGAATGCCTAAGCGTACTGATATTCATAAAATTTTAGTGATTGGTTCGGGCCCTATCATCATTGGTCAGGCGGCTGAATTTGACTATTCTGGGACCCAGGCTTGCTTGGCCCTGCGAGAAGAGGGCTATGAGACGGTCCTGGTTAATTCCAACCCGGCCACGATCATGACCGACAACGAAATTGCTGACCACGTCTACATTGAACCCCTGACGGTAGAATCGGTTTCCCGGATTATCCGGAAGGAATACCCGGACGCCATCCTGCCAACTTTGGGTGGTCAGATTGGCTTGAACTTGGCGGTGGCCCTGTCCAAGACCGGCCTGCTGGACGAACTTGGCATCCAATTGCTGGGGACCAAGCTAGACTCGATCGACGAGGCGGAAGACCGGGAAAAGTTTAAGGAATTGATGCAACGGCTGGGCGAACCAGTACCAGCTTCCCAGACGGTCGAAACCGTTGACGAGGCCCTCGACTTTGCCCACCAGATCGGCTACCCCGTGATCGTCCGGCCCGCCTTTACCATGGGTGGTACCGGTGGGGGGATGTGCCACAACGATGAGGAGTTGCGGACCATCGCCGCCAACGGGCTGGACCTCTCACCAGTGACCCAGTGTTTGATTGAAAAGTCGATTGCTGGTTACAAGGAAATCGAATTTGAAGTAATGAGGGACGCCAGCAATAATGCTATGGTGGTCTGCTGCATGGAAAACTTCGACCCGGTTGGTATCCACACCGGGGACTCGATCGTCTTCGCACCGAGCCAGACTTTATCCGACCGTGAATACCAAATGCTCCGTGACTGTGCCCTGAAGTTGATCCGGGCCCTGAAGATCGAAGGGGGTTGCAACGTCCAGTTGGCCCTCGACCCGAACAGCTACCACTATGACGTCATCGAAGTGAACCCCCGGGTCTCCCGGTCTTCAGCCCTAGCTTCCAAGGCGACGGGGTACCCGATTGCCAAGATGGCCGCTAAGATTGCCGTCGGCCTGAACCTGGACGAAATTAAGAACCCGGTAACGGGGACGACCTACGCCGAATTTGAGCCAGCCCTCGACTACGTAGTCTGCAAGATTCCCCGCTGGCCATTTGACAAGTTTACCCGGGCTGACCGCCGCCTTGGCAGTCAGATGAAGGCCACCGGGGAAGTCATGGCGATTGGCCGGACGGCGGAAGAAGCCTTACAAAAGGCAGTCCGGTCACTGGAAATCGACCAAAAGGACCTCTTCTCCGCACCAGCCCACGCGGCGACCGATATTCAATTAGAAGATAAGTTAGTTCATGCCGAAGACGACCGGCTCTTCTACATTGCCGAAGCCTTTCGCCGGGGTTACACAATTGAAGACGTCCACGAACTGACTAAGATCAACGACTACTTCCTCGACGTGGTCCACCACTTAATCGAATTAGAAGGACAGATCAAGGACCACCCGAAGGACTTGGCTACCTTAAAGACGGCTAAAAAGTATGGCTTTAGCGATCCGACAATCGCTAAGCTCTGGCAAATGAAGCCAGATCAGGTGCGGGCCCTCCGGAAGGCCAACGGGATTATCCCGGTTTACAAGATGGTCGACACCTGTGCGGCCGAATTTGATTCCTCTACGCCATACTTCTACAGCACCTACGATCGGCAAAATGAAAGCCAGCGAACGGCTAAGAAGTCGGTTCTGGTTATCGGTTCCGGCCCGATCCGGATTGGCCAAGGGGTGGAATTCGACTACGCTACGGTCCACTGTGTTAAGGCCCTCCAGTCACTGGGCTACGAGGCGATCGTGATGAACTCTAACCCGGAGACTGTGTCGACCGACTTCTCCGTTTCCGACAAGCTCTACTTTGAACCGCTGACTTTGGAAGATGTCATGAATGTCATCGACCTGGAGCAACCGGTGGGCGCCATTGTCCAATTCGGTGGGCAGACGGCGATTAACCTAGCAGCGGGCCTGGCCAAAAACGGGGTCCAGATCCTCGGCACCAGTGTCAAGGACCTCGATGCGGCAGAAGACCGGCGGATTTTTGATGACATCATTAAGCGCCTTGAATTGAAGCAACCTGTCGGCTTAACTGCTACGACCCACCAGGGGGTAATTGACGCTGCCGACCAGATCGGTTACCCAGTACTGGTCCGGCCAAGTTACGTGCTCGGTGGTAAGGCGATGGAAATTGTTTATAACGAAAAAGAACTCCGTCAGTACCTGCAGGAGAACGCGGACGTAGCGGCGGACCACCCAATCTTGATCGATGCCTACTTGGAAGGACGGGAGTGTGAAGTCGATGCCATTTGTGACGGCACCGACGTCCTCTTGCCAGGGATCATGGAACACATTGAACATGCCGGGGTCCACTCGGGTGACTCCATGGCCGTCTACCCGCCACAAAGCTTCGACGACGACATCAAGCAGCAAATTGTCTCGGCGACTAAGGAACTGGCGATTGCCTTGAAGTGCCGGGGAATCATGAACATCCAGTTTATTATCCACGACCACGAGGCCTACGTGCTGGAAGTTAACCCGCGGGCTAGCCGGACGGTGCCATTTCTCAGTAAGATCACTGGAATCGAGATGGCCCAGGTGGCTACCCGGGTCATCATGGGCAAGAGCCTGGCTGCCCAGGGCTACCACGATGGCCTCTACCCTGAAAGCACGATGATCCACGTTAAGGCCCCGGTCTTCAGTTTCAACAAGCTGGATGACGTTGACTCCTATCTCGGACCCGAGATGAAGTCGACTGGTGAAGTCATGGGTACGGACCAGACCTTTGCCAAGGCCCTCTATAAAGCCTTTGCCGGGGCGAAAATGCAACTGCCGGACAACGGGAGCGTCCTGTTGACGATTGAAGACAACGACAAGCAGACGATCCTACCGCTGGCTAAGCGCTTTGCCCTAATCGGCTGGCGCCTGCTGGCCACGTCCGGGACGGCGGACTTCTTGAAAGACCATGGTCTCCACGTTGAAACGGTGGGCAAGATTGGCGAGGACGACGGTGACCATAACATCTTGCGGGTCATCAAGGATAACAAGGTTGACCTGGTTATCAACACGATGGGTCATGACTACGCGAAGAATTCGGATGGCTTCATCATCCGGCAGACCGCGATTGAACATAACATTCCACTGCTGACGGCGCTCGATACCGTGGACGCTTTATTGATGGCATTGGAGAACCGGTCATTTACGACGGCCGCATTATAAAATTAAAAAAACTGGGATTAATGTAAGTCCCAGTTTTTCTTTTTACAGACAAATATGGTATTTTAAATAGGTAAGAGAAGGGGAGTGGCAGTGATGAAGTTGATCGTAACTCCGGCCGCGGCTGATTATATAATTAAGCAAGCCCGTCTAAAATCTGGAGATTCCGTGGCTGTTCGTGGTGAACGTATGGCGAAGGGTCAGTTTGCGATTACTTATCAGCCCAAGACACCGGACCAGGCCGTGGCGCATTACCAGCAGGCCGGACATGACTTTTTCGTTGAGTTTGGGGATGAATGGTTTTTCTCCGGTAAGGTTACGACGGTCGATTATCGTGCCGGTCAACTAGTCTACCAATCGGTCAAAGAGACACTAGCCGAACCAATAACACAAGCTAAGGGCCAATCAACGCAGCCGCAACCCGATGCCAGTACGGCAGCCTCCCGGAAGTATGAAGATTACTGGGAGTAGTATAATTAGACTTGGAGGGGATCACAATGAAGACGATTAAACTAAATAATGGAATTGAAATGCCGATGGTCGGCTTTAGAACTTACCAAATAGAACCAGAGATTGCGACCGCCCACATTCTACAAGCATTGCGGACCGGCTATCGTTTAATCGATACGGCGCAGTATTATGGTAACTAAGCTGAGGTCGGCGAAGCACTGACGGAGAGCGGCTTGGCCCGGGATAAAGTTTTGTGACTACGAAGGTGCGGACGACTGGTTATGAGGAAACTAAGCAAGGAATTGATGATTCTTTGAAGCGGTTTAACCATGACTACTTTGACCTCATTTTGATTCACTGGCCAATGGAAGATGACTTTGGTACTTACCGGGCCCTGGAAGAAGCTTACCAGGAAGGCAAGACGCGGGCGATTAGTTTGAGTAATTTCAATGCGGCCCAGGTGCAAGCTATTATTGATAATTTCACCGTAGCACCAGCACTTGACCAGATCGAAACCCACCTACTGTGGCAGCAAAAGAAGATGCATGCTTACTTGACTAGCAAGGGGATTGCCCACGAATCCTACTCCCCGCTGGGTGAAGGACAACCGGAATTCTTGGAGAACCCAACCCTAGTTGAAATGGCAAAGCTTTATAAGGTAACACCTGCCCAGCTAACCCTGCGGTTCATGGACCAAGAAAACATTATAGTAATTCCAAAGACGCTGGACCCAAAGCAAATGGCCGAAAACTTGGATCTCTTTAACTTTACGATTACGGAAAAGGACATGAAGATTCTCGAGAGCTTAGATGAGAAGAAACCACTCGATGGTTAGCCGGCCGCGATGTTGGAAGACCAATATTAATTAAAAAGAGGAGTTGTGACAGTGCAAAAATATCAGTTGATGGCAACGGCGGCGGCCGGAATTGAAGCCTTGGTAGGCCGGGAGCTCCGGGCGCTTGGCTACGAGACTAAGGTCGAAAACGGCCGGGTGCGGTTTACCGGTGATATGAAGGATATCTTAACCGCCAATTTGTGGTTGCGGACCGCGGACCGGGTGAAGATTATCGTCGGTGAGTTTACGGCCCGGACCTTTGACGAGCTGTTTGAACAAACGACCGACTTGCCTTGGGAAGACCTCTTGCCGGTAGATGCCGAGTTTCCGGTAGAAGGCCGGAGCCACCATTCGCAATTGCATAACGTGCCGAGTGTGCAGGCCATTGTGAAGAAGGCGATTGTCCAGCGCCTGAGTCGGGTCTACCACCGGCGGACGCGGTTGCCAGAAACCGGGGCACTGTACCCACTTGAAGTGGCCATTAATAAGGACCAGGTAATGTTGACCTTGGATACGACCGGGGAAAGTCTGTTTAAACGGGGCTACCGGAAGAACAAGGGGGGCGCGCCGTTAAAGGAAAATATGGCGGCGGCCCTGGTGATGCTGGCCCACTGGTTTACCGATAACCCCTTTGTCGACCCGGTGTGTGGGTCGGGGACGATCCCGATTGAAGCGGCGTTGATGGGACATAATATTGCGCCGGGGATTAACCGGGCCTTTGCCTGTGAGCAATGGGTGAACCTGACGCCGGATGGCCTGTCGGATGAGGTTCGCGATGCGGCGGATGCGCAGGCGGACTATGACGTGGAGCTCGATATCCACGGTTACGATATTGACCAGAACATGGTGGAGATTGCCCAGGAGAACTGCCGGGCCGCGGGGTTGACCCACGATATTACCTTTAAGCAGTTAGCGTTGAAGGATTGGCACACGGACAAGATCAACGGGGTCATCGTGGCCAACCCACCATACGGGGAACGGCTGAGTGACCACGAGGCGGTCCACGAGCTCTACCGACAAATGGGCGAACTCTACCGGCCAATGACGACCTGGAGTAAGTACATTTTGACAGCTGACTTGGAATTTGAAAAGTACTATGGTGCTAAGGCTACCAAGCGGCGGAAACTGTATAACGGGGCCCTGCGGACGGACCTGTTCCAGTACTGGGGTAAGAAAATTAGATAAAAAGAAGATCCTCTAAGTATGAGGTAGGGTGTCTACTAGCTACTTAGGGGATCTTTTTGAATAGCAATAACCAGCAGGTATTCTGGGTCGCCATTAACATGACAGAATAAGCTGTTCAGTGCCGTTTATAATTAGGTAATCAAAAGTCAGTGGATAACTGGCTTTTTTTATTTTAGGCTGGTTTGGCGGGCTATCCGTAAGCGAACGGATCCTTCAGCCACCGGCATTAAAGTATATTTATCTATTGAAAAACGAAATAATTATTTTAAAGTTGTAAGAAGAGTGCTATTAATAAAACAATTAATGTACATGGGCATAAGTGTTTGTCAAAGCATTGCTAGATAGGTTAAGGGGTGAATTAAAACGGTAGTTTAAAAACGAATGATTGTTATCAGTTGAATGATAAAGTCAAATATCAATAATGCGATAAAGTAGTATCAATTTGCAAATAATATTAAGAAAGAGGTAAAATAGTTTTCCGTTAAATAAAAATTTTTTACGTATATACGTAGATTGGGAGAAGACATCACATGTCACAGAATAATGATAATAAGGATCAGTTAGCAGGTCAGTCGGTGCCGGGGGAGCAGGAACTTCACCACCATCATCATCGACACCACCACCATCATCACC